>NZ_JAECZP010000016.1:0-139322 GCF_019691255.1 Pseudomonas sp. USTB-Z | reverse complement strand
CTTGCCGGGTGTGTAGAGGACTTTCACCCCCAAGTCACCAGCGAGGCCACCACAGCCAAGCTGGTTGCGCTATCGCGCAACGCGCCATGCCTGGCGCACCATAAAAAAACCGGCCACGAAGGCCGGTTTTTTCATGCACGCAGCAATTACAGCTTGCCAGCGTTCTCGCTCAGGTAGGCAGCAACGCCTTCAGGCGAAGCGTTCATGCCCTTGTCGCCTTTTTTCCAGTTGGCAGGGCACACTTCGCCGTGCTCTTCGTGGAACTGCAGAGCGTCAACCAGGCGCAGCAGCTCGTCCATGTTACGGCCCAGTGGCAGGTCGTTGACGATCTGCGAACGGACAACACCGTTGGTATCGATCAGGAAGGCACCACGGAAGGCCACGCCGCCTTCGGACTCAACGTCGTAGGCTTTGCAGATTTCGTGGGTCATGTCGGCAGCCAGGGTGTACTTCACCTGACCGATGCCGCCGTTGTTGACCGGGGTGTTACGCCAGGCGTTGTGGGTGAAGTGCGAGTCGATCGACACGCCGATCACTTCCACGTTGCGCGCCTGGAAGTCAGGGATGCGGTTGTCCAGGGCGATCAGCTCGGACGGGCAGACGAAGGTGAAGTCCAGCGGGTAGAAGAACACCAGGCCGTACTTGCCCTTGATGGCCGAGGCCAGGTTGAAGCTATCGACGATCTCGCCATTGCCCAGCACGGCCGGAACGGTGAAATCGGGGGCTTTCTTACCAACGAGTACGCTCATTGTAATCTCCTGATGAGGGTGAAAAACCGTTTGCCGGGCCAGACGGGCTTGCCCGACATCCAACAAAGGCCGACCATCATACACGGCTTCTCATGACAGGCCGACTCCGTCGACAAAGCGACCACCGGTCGCTCAAGCACAGCACCCTCAGAAAGATCTTTGACAAGCATTCTCATTAACATTAAGCTCCAACCCATCGACCCAACCAGCGATGGTCAGCCCTTATGTATGTGTGTCTTTGTGTCGGCGTTACCGACGGACAGATCCGCGATGCGATCTATGAAGGATGCTGCAGTTACAAGGAAGTGCGCGCCGCCACCAATGTCGCCAGCCAGTGTGGGAAATGCGCCTGCGTGGCCAAGCAGGTGGTCCGCGAGACCCTGACCGAGCTTCAGGTCAGCCAGGCGGCCTTGCCCTACCCCGTCGAATTTACCGCTGCCTGAACGCAGAATTTCAAGAACCGGACCTGGTGTCCGGTTTTTTTATGCCCGCAATTCAACAAGTTAGCGTTGCAACGCGGTTCACAAACATTCTTATTCCTATTAATTTTCACTTAGTATTCAAGAACTTAGGTTTGACACACCTAAGTATCGGGCTCAAACTTCAGTGGATTGACACACTTCTACAGGGCAGGAACCCGACATGAAAGGCGACGTAAGCGTCATCCAGCATCTCAACAAGATCCTCGGAAACGAGCTGGTCGCGATCAACCAGTACTTCCTGCACGCACGCATGTACGAAGATTGGGGGCTGAACAAACTCGGCAAGCACGAGTACAAAGAATCCATCGATGAAATGAAGCACGCTGACAAACTGATCAAGCGTATTTTGTTCCTCGAAGGTATTCCTAACGTTCAGGACCTGGGCAAACTGCTGATCGGCGAGCACACCAAGGAAATGCTCGAGTGTGACCTGAAGATTGAACAGCAAGGCCTGGTCGACCTGAAGGCCGCCATCGCTCATTGTGAAACCGCTGGCGACTTCGGCTCACGTGACGTGCTCGAAGATATTCTCGAGTCCGAGGAAGAACACATCGACTGGCTGGAAACCCAACTGGGGCTGATCGACAAGATCGGTATCGAGAACTACCTGCAATCGCAGATGGGCGAAGAGTAACTATTCGCCCCATAAAAAAACCCGCTGATCGCGGGTTTTTTTATGCTTGCCGGAAGATCAGGCTTCAGAAGCCTTGGCCTTGGCAGCCGCTTCCTTGATCAGGGTTTGCAGCTCACCCTTCTCGAACATTTCCAGCATGATGTCGCTGCCGCCAACCAGCTCACCGGCTACCCACAGTTGCGGGAAGGTCGGCCAGTTGGCGTATTTTGGCAGGTTGGCGCGGATTTCCGGGTTCTGCAGGATGTCGACGTAGGCGAACTTTTCGCCACAACCCATCACGGCCTGCGATGCACGCGCAGAGAAGCCGCACTGCGGGGCATTCGGCGAGCCTTTCATGTAAAGCAGAATGGTGTTGTTGGCAATCTGCTCTTTGATCGTTTCGATGATATCCATGTAGCACCTCGGCTGAACTATCCGACACAGTCGTCGGCACGGTGTCGCATTGTATCGGAAAGCCGAGCGCCGTGCTCGGCCTTGCCGTTCCTCAAGCGGCCTCGACCTGCACGGGTACGCCATTGAGCGCAGCGTTCCCGGAAACCTGGTCCCGAAAGCGCTCATCGGTCAGGTCATTGGCACTCACGCCGGGTTGCGCCTGGGCGATCTGCAGGTGCACGCCCTGACGACCATGACCATAACCATGGGGCAAGCTGACCACACCGGGCATCATGTCCTCGCAGGCCTGCACCTCGACCTCCAGTGAGCCAGTACGCGAACGGATGCGCACGCGCTGGCCATCCTGCAGTTGCCGCTGCTGTAAATCTTGCGGGTGCATCAACAACTGATGCCGTGGCTTGCCTTTCACCAGGCGATGGAAGTTGTGCATCCACGAGTTGTTGCTGCGCACATGACGGCGCCCAATCAGCAGCAGCTCGCCCGGCACTGGGGGCGTCATTCGCGCCAGGCGGTGCAAGTCGTCCAGCAAGACCTGAGGGGCTGCTTCGACAGCCTTGCTGGCGGTCGCCAAGCGCCCAGCGAGGTTGCTGCGTAACGGCCCCAGGTCAAGCCCGTGCGGGTGATCGTCCAGTGTTGCCAGGGAGAGCTGCCAAGGCGTTGCTTCACCATAGCGCCCTTTGCGCAGGGCTTGATCAATCATCTGCGCAGGCGACCAGGTCGGCTTCAACGCCAACTCGGCACGCTTGGCAAACGCCTGGGCCAGGCCGACGAAGATCTCCCAGTCATGCAGTGCCCCCTCCGGCTTGGCCAGGATCGCCCGGTTGAAGCGCGTAACATTGCGCACTGCCAGCAAGTTGAAGGTGCTGTCGTAATGGTCGTTCTCCAGCGCTGAGGTGGAGGGCAGGATCAAGTCGGCATGGCGGGTGGTTTCGTTGATGTAGAGATCGATACTGAGCATGAACTCCAGACCCTCCAGCGCCGTATCCAGCTGGCGGCCGTTAGGCGTGGACAACACAGGGTTACCGGCAACGGTCACCAGGGCGCGCACCTGCCCTTCGCCCGGTGTTTGCATTTCCTCGGCCAGGGCAGCCACCGGCAGCTCGCCGCCGTACTCGGGCAAACCCGACACACGGCTCTGCCAGGCGTTGAAATGGCCGCCCGAGGTGGTTGCCACCAGGTCGACGGCAGGCTCCGTGCACAATGCGCCGCCTGTGCGGTCGAGGTTGCCGGTCACCAGGTTCACAAGTTGCACCAGCCAGTGGCAAAGGGTACCGAATGCTTGGGTCGAGACGCCCATGCGGCCGTAGCACACGGCCTGCCCGGCAGCAGCGAAGTCGCGTGCCAGCTGGCGAATATCCGCTGCAGCAATACCACATTGGGCGCTCACGGCCTCGGCACTGAACGGCGCAATGGCCTCGCGCACCTGCTGCAGGCCGTTGACCGGCAAGTGCGAGCCCCGTGCCAGGCCTTCTTCGAACAATGTGTTGAGCAAGCCGCACAACAGGGCTGCATCACCACCGGGGCGTATGAACAAATGGCTGTCAGCCATTGCCGCCGTTTCGCTACGCCGCGGGTCAACCACCACCAGGCGCCCACCACGCGCCCGCAGGGCCTTCAGGCGCTTCTCCACGTCCGGAACAGTCATGATGCTGCCATTGGAGGCCAGCGGGTTGCCGCCAAGAATCAGCATGAACCCCGTGTGGTCGATGTCCGGAATCGGCAGCAGCAGCCCATGCCCATACATCAAGTGGCTGACCAGGTGTTGGGGCAACTGGTCCACTGAAGTGGCTGAGAAACGGTTACGGGTCTTGAGCAGGCCCAGAAAGTAGTTGCTGTGGGTCATCAAGCCGTAATTGTGCACGCTCGGGTTGCCTTGGTAGACCGCCACGGCATTGCGCCCATGGGCTTGCTGGACCGCCCACAATTTTTCGGCTGCCAGTGCGAAAGCCTCATCCCAGCCAATGGCCTGCCAATGCTCGCCGACCCGCTTATGGGGCTGGCGCAGGCGATCCGGGTCGTTCTGAATGTCCTGCAACGCCACGGCCTTGGGGCAGACATGGCCACGGCTGAACGGGTCCATGGGGTCGCCCTTGATCGAGCTGATCAGGGCCCGCCCGTCTTCCTCATGGCTGACTTCGATGTTGAGCCCGCAGATCGCTTCGCACAGGTGACAGGCACGGTGATGCAGGGTCTTGGTCATGGCCGCCTCTGCCTTGTTGTTGTCGAACAGTGACTATGCGCCCGCCCCCGCCCTGCGGCCAGTGCGCTTCGCCGCGTGAATCCACCGACATCAGGCGCACGATTTACGACAGCCATTTGCCAAATTGCCAGCAAGCCGTGTACAACCGTCTGTAGCAAATAAAGAACAGCACGGGCCAACGGGTAAAGACACCCTTTGCAATACCCTTTGCGATCACCCCGCTTTTCCCCCCTTGGCTTCAGGCGACATTTACTTATAGTATTGCGCCTTTCCCTATTTCGTCCGCCCCGTGCGGCTTACGCCGCAGGTCACCCCCGTTGTCAAAAAAACCATACGGTCGACCTGCATACCGTTGCAGATAAGGTAGTCACTCATGAGCGCTAGGCACTTTCTCTCCCTGCTGGACTTCACCACCGACGAATTGCTCGGGGTGATCCGCCGCGGCATCGAGCTGAAGGACCTGCGCAAGCGAGGCGTGCTGTTCGAACCGCTGAAGAACCGTGTGCTGGGCATGATCTTCGAAAAGTCCTCGACCCGTACCCGTGTGTCGTTCGAGGCCGGCATGATCCAGCTCGGCGGCCAGGCCATCTTCCTGTCGCCCCGCGACACCCAGCTGGGCCGCGGCGAGCCGATTGGTGACAGCGCCATCGTGCTGTCGAGCATGGTTGATGTGGTGATGATCCGTACCCACGCCCACAGCACCCTGACCGAGTTCGCCGCCAAGTCGCGTGTGCCAGTGATCAACGGCCTGTCCGACGAATCGCACCCGTGCCAACTGCTGGCCGACATGCAGACCTTCGTTGAACACCGCGGCTCGATTCAGGGCAAGACCGTGACCTGGATCGGCGATGGCTTCAACATGTGCAACTCCTATATCGAAGCCGCCAGGCAGTTCGATTTCCAGCTGCGCATCGCCTGCCCCGAAGGCTATGAGCCGGATCAACGCTTCATGGCACTGGGCGGTGACCGCGTGCAGATCATCCGGGATGCCAAGGAAGCTGTGCGTGATGCACACCTGGTGGTCACCGATGTCTGGACTTCCATGGGTCAGGAGGAGGAAACTGCACGGCGCCTGGCGCATTTCGCGCCTTACCAGGTCACCCGCGAACTGCTCGACCTGGCTGCACCCGATGTCCTCTTCATGCACTGCCTGCCCGCCCACCGTGGCGAGGAAATCAGCCAGGACCTGCTCGACGACCCACGTTCGGTCGCCTGGGACGAGGCTGAAAACCGCCTGCATGCACAGAAGGCGCTTCTCGAATTCCTTGTAGAACCGGCTTACCACCACGCATGAGTCAACCCCTACTGCTCAACCTGCGCAACCTCGCCTGCGGCTATGGCGACCAGCGCATCGTCCAGAACCTCAACCTGCACCTGAACGCAGGCGACATCGGTTGCCTGCTGGGTTCATCCGGTTGTGGCAAGACCACCACCCTGCGCGCCATCGCCGGTTTCGAGCCGGTGCACGAAGGTGAAATCCACCTGGCCGGTGAGGTCATTTCCCGGGCGGGCTTCACCCTGGCTCCGGAAAAGCGCCGCATCGGCATGGTATTTCAGGACTACGCGCTGTTCCCGCACCTGACCGTGGCGCAGAACATTGCCTTTGGTATCGCCAAACACCCACGCCAGGCCGACGTCATCGAAGAGATGCTGGAGCTGGTCAAACTCGGCGGGCTGGGCGGGCGTTACCCGCATGAGCTGTCTGGCGGCCAGCAGCAACGTGTCGCCCTGGCCCGGGCGCTGGCGCCCGAGCCGCAACTGTTGCTGCTTGACGAGCCATTCTCCAACCTCGACGTGGAGCTGCGCCGGCGCCTGAGCCATGAGGTTCGCGATATTCTCAAAAGCCGCGGCACCAGCGCCATTCTGGTCACCCATGACCAGGAAGAAGCCTTTGCCGTCAGCGACCAGGTTGGCGTCTTCAAGGAAGGCCGCCTGGAACAGTGGGATACGCCCTATAACCTTTACCACGAACCGCAGACGCCATTCGTGGCGAGTTTCATCGGCCAGGGATACTTCATCCGTGGGCAAATGAGCAGCCACGAGGCAGTCAATACCGAAGTGGGTGAGCTGCGCGGTAACCGCGCCTACATCATGGCGCCGGGCAGTTCGGTGGATGTACTGCTGCGGCCCGACGATATCGTGTATGCACCGGGCAGCGGGCTACAGGCGAACATCGTTGGCAAGAGCTTCCTGGGGGCATCGACCCTGTACCGCCTGCAACTGCCGACTGGCAGCCAGCTGGAAGCGATCTTCCCTAGCCATAACGACCTTCAGGTCGGTGAAGATGTGGGGATTGCGGTGAAAGCCGATCACCTGGTGCTGTTCCCGGTGCCGGGTAGCGTAGCGGCGCAGTTGCCGCGCCAGGAGAATGGCGTGCGTCGGTACAGTTCCGCGACCTGATTGCAGACCCTTGGGGCCGCGCTGCGGCCCAATCGCGACACAAGGCCGCTCCCACAGGAAATCGAGAACTCCTGTGGGGCGGCCTTGTGTCGCGATTGGGCTGCAGCGCGGCTCCGGATCTCAGCCTCTGCCGATCCCGGCAAACGTGCCCTGCGTATACTCCGCCAGCACCGCCGCTGCCAGCTCCACTTCCAGGCCACGCCTGCCAGCGCTGACATGGATAGTTGCAAAATTCTGCGCTGAGTCATCAATAAAGGTCCGCAGGCGCTTCTTCTGCCCCAGCGGGCTGATGCCGCCCACCAGGTAACCGGTCGCCCGCTGCGCCGCTGCCGGGTCGGCCATCTCGCACTTTTTTACCCCGGCAGCATGGGCCAGGGCCTTGAGGTCCAAGGTCCCCACCACAGGCACAACCGCTACCAGCAATTCCCCTTTCTCGCTGCTTGCGAGCAACGTCTTGAACACCTGTTGCGGGTCGAGCCCGAGCTTTTCTGCCGCCTCCAGGCCATACGACGCCGACTTCGGGTCATGTTCATAACTGTGCACACGATGCTCGGCACGGTGCTTCTTCAACAGGTCTAGGGCGGGGGTCATGCAAGGGCTCCAGTCAGGGACGACTCGGCGGCTACTTTAGGACAATTCCCACATCCCAGCCACCGCACCGCAATCGCGCGCGTCTAGTACAGGGATCAGCAGCTGATTCTAGCGACCATATCGTGACTGACCGTTCACTTTCGACCTTTGACATCAGCGTTTCTTGTCTATATTTTTTCGTTTCTGAATAAGCGGTGCACTTATAAGGTGCATTTCCTACATCACCCGGGGTCAATGGGGATAGACACCGGGTTTTGCTGTCGAGCGCCACGCGCCTCACAACAAAAAAAACGAGGTCATACATGACGACTGCTCTGCGCCAACCCACACTGTCCAGCCAATGCCTGGCCGAGTTTCTCGGCACCGCCCTGCTCATCTTCTTCGGTACCGGCTGCGTCGCCGCGCTCAAGGTGGCCGGCGCCAGCTTCGGGCTTTGGGAAATCAGTATCATCTGGGGTGTGGGCGTCAGCATGGCCATCTACCTCACCGCCGGTATTTCCGGTGCGCACCTGAACCCAGCCGTGAGTATCGCCCTCACACTGTTCGCAGGGTTCGACAAGCGCAAGCTGCCCTTCTACATGCTGGCCCAGGTATGCGGCGCATTCTGTGGCGCAGCACTGGTCTACACGCTGTACAGCAATCTGTTCTTCGATTTCGAACAAGCCCACGCCATGCTGCGCGGTAGCGAAGGCAGCCTTGAGCTGGCCTCGGTGTTCTCCACCTACCCGCACCCGTCGCTGTCCACCAGCCAGGCGTTTCTGGTCGAAGTGGTGATCACTGCCATTCTGATGGCCGTGATCATGGCCCTGACCGACGACAACAACGGCCTGCCGCGCGGCGCCATGGCCCCGCTGCTGATCGGCTTGCTGATTGCAGTGATTGGCAGCGCCATGGGCCCATTGACTGGCTTTGCGATGAACCCGGCCCGCGATTTCGGGCCAAAACTCATGACCTTCCTGGCCGGTTGGGGCGAAATCGCCTTCACTGGCGGGCGGGATATTCCCTATTTCCTGGTTCCGGTATTTGCACCGATCCTTGGCGCCTGCTTGGGTGCAGCGAGCTATCGCGGCCTGATTGCACGCAACCTGCCAATGGCGCCCGCCGCGACCCCTGAGACAAATGACATTCGCCAGGGCGATACTCAAGCCAATTGATGCCGCCATCACGCACAGCCCTGACCCCCTATTCTTGCAAGGCCTACGACCATGACAGACACCCAGGATAAGAACTACATCATCGCCCTGGACCAGGGTACCACCAGCTCACGGGCGATCATTTTCGACCGTGACGCCAATGTTGTAGGTACCTCCCAACGCGAGTTCGCACAGCATTACCCGCAGGCGGGCTGGGTCGAGCATGACCCGATGGAGATTTTCGCCACACAAAGCGCCACCATGGTCGAGGCCCTTGCCCAGGCGGGTATCAGCCACGCCCAGGTCGCTGCGCTGGGCATCACCAACCAACGCGAAACCACGGTGGTGTGGGACAAGGAAACCGGACGCCCGGTGTACAACGCCATTGTCTGGCAGTGCCGCCGCAGCACCGAGATTTGTGCCCAGCTCAAGCGCGACGGCCACGAAGGCTACATTCGTGAAACCACCGGGCTGGTCACCGACCCGTATTTCTCCGGCACCAAGCTGAAGTGGATCCTCGACAATGTCGACGGCGCCCGTGAACGCGCCGAGCGTGGCGAACTGCTGTTCGGCACCATCGACACCTGGCTGATCTGGAAGTTTACGGGTGGCAAGGTTCACGTCACCGACTACACCAACGCCTCGCGCACACTGATGTTCAACATCCACAGCCTGCAGTGGGACGACAAGCTGCTGCAGATCCTGGGTATCCCGCGGCAAATGCTGCCTGAGGTGCGCCCATCTTCGGAAGTGTACGGCCACACCAAGAGCGGCATTGCCATTGCTGGTATCGCCGGCGACCAGCAGTCGGCACTGTTCGGCCAGATGTGCGTTGAGCCGGGCCAAGCCAAGAATACCTACGGCACCGGCTGCTTCCTGTTGATGAACACGGGCGACCAGGCGGTGAAGTCGTCCCACGGCCTGCTCACTACCATTGCCTGCGGCCCGCGTGGTGAGGTGGCCTATGCACTGGAAGGCGCGGTATTCAATGGTGGCTCTACCGTGCAATGGCTGCGTGACGAACTGAAGATCGTCAACGACGCCCTGGATACCGAGTATTTCGCCAGCAAGGTCAAGGACAGCAACGGCGTGTACCTGGTGCCCGCCTTTACCGGCCTGGGTGCCCCGTACTGGGACCCGTATGCCCGTGGTGCGTTGTTCGGCCTGACACGTGGCGTGAAGGTGGACCACATTATTCGCGCCGCACTGGAGTCCATCGCCTACCAGACCCGCGATGTCCTCGACGCCATGCAGCAAGACTGTGGCCAGCGCTTGTCCGAGCTGCGCGTGGACGGTGGTGCAGTGGCCAACAACTTCCTCATGCAGTTCCAGGCCGACATCCTCGGCACCTGCGTCGAGCGGCCGCAGATGCGCGAAACCACGGCGCTGGGCGCCGCCTATCTGGCAGGCCTGGCCTGTGGCTTCTGGAGTGGCCTGGACGAGCTGCGCGACAAGGCGATCATCGAGCGTGAGTTCAGCCCGCAGTTGGACGAAACGCAGAAAGAAAAGCTGTATGCCGGCTGGAAGAAGGCGGTCGAGCGTACCCGTGACTGGGAAGATCACGAGGCATGATAGCTGTTGGGGCCGCCATGCGGCCCCAATCGTCCACTGGCCGTCATCCCCTTCCTACGGCATCATTGCAGAATTTGTCCGGCAGCCCCAAAGGACCGCCCATGAATCTGCCCCCTCGCCAACAACAAATCCTCGAACTGGTACGCGAACGCGGCTATGTCAGTATCGAGGAAATGGCGCAGCTGTTCGTTGTCACTCCCCAGACCATCCGACGCGACATCAACCAGCTTGCCGAGCTCAACCTGTTGCGTCGTTATCACGGCGGCGCGGCTTACGATTCGAGCATCGAGAACACCGCCTACGCCATGCGTGCCGACCAGATGCGCGACGAAAAGCAGCGCATTGCCGACGCCGTAGCCCGGCAGATTCCCGACCATGCGTCGCTGTTCATCAACATCGGCACCACCACCGAATCGATCGCACGGGCGCTGCTCAACCACAACCACCTGAAAGTCATCACCAACAATTTGCACGTGGCGGCGATCCTGGCCGCCAAGGACGATTTCGAAGTGCTGGTCGCGGGTGGCACGGTACGCCGTGATGGTGGTGTAGTCGGCCAGGCCAGTGTCGATTTCATTAACCAGTTCAAGGTCGACTTCGCCCTGGTGGGCATCAGCGGTATCGACGAGGATGGCAGCCTGCTCGATTTCGACTATCAGGAAGTGCGGGTGTCGCAAGCCATCATCGCCAATGCCCGGCAAGTGATCCTCGCGGCCGATTCCAGCAAGTTCGGGCGCAATGCCATGGTGCGTCTGGGCTCGATCGACCTGGTCGACTGCCTGGTGACCGACCAGACACCAACCCCAACCCTTACCCAATTGTTGAACCAGAACAAGATCAGGCTTGAGGTGGTTTGAGGGCTGGTGGGTGCATGCCGGCAGATGTATGGCGGCCGTGAGATCAAGTGCGGCCCGCGCGGCGCATCGCGAGCGTGGCTCGCGCCTGCATCGGTTTCGGGCCAGTTATGCCTGAGACAGCGCCCCCCCATAACCAAAGCCACCCCCTAAATTTTCGGAAATGTTCACTTCGTTGTCATTTGATCAGTTTTTTCTATAGAGACTGACTGGCGACCGGCTTTCTGTTGCGCTAATATTTTCGCAAACGAACATCAATGTTCATATTCGATGTGAACAGCCCCAGGAGGCCTTGCCCGTGTCCCAGCCAGTTTCGTCCCAGCCCCCAACAGCCGACTGCTATGACCTTGTCGTGATCGGCGGTGGCATCAATGGCGTGGGCATCGCTGCCGACGCCGCTGGTCGCGGCTTGAAGGTCTTCCTTTGCGAAAAAGACGATCTGGCCCAACACACGTCGTCAGCCAGCAGCAAACTGATTCACGGTGGCCTGCGCTACCTGGAGCACTACGAGTTTCGCCTCGTACGCGAGGCCTTGGCTGAACGCGAAGTGCTGCTGGCCAAGGCACCGCACATCGTCAAACCTATGCGCTTCGTGCTTCCGCACCGCCCGCACCTGCGCCCTGCATGGATGATCCGCGCCGGCCTGTTCCTCTACGACCACCTGGGCAAGCGCAAGCGCCTGGGCGCCTCGCGTAGCCTTCGCTTCGGCCCGGGCTACCCGCTGAAGCCGGCAATCACCCGCGGCTTCGAATACGCCGACTGCGCTGTCGATGACGCCCGCCTGGTAGTACTCAACGCCATGGCGGCCCGTGAGCTGGGCGCACACATCCACACCCGCACCCGCTGCTTGCGCGCCGAACGTGTAGAGGGCTTGTGGCAGGTAGAACTGCAGCACGCCGACGGCAGCCTCCAGACGATCCATACCCGCGCGCTGGTCAACGCCGCCGGCCCGTGGGTGGCCAGCTTCATCAAGGACGACCTCAAGCTCGATGCGCCTTACGGCATCCGCCTGATCCAGGGCAGCCACATTATCGTGCCGCGCCTGTATGAAGGTGAACATGCCTACATTCTGCAGAATGAAGACCAGCGCATCGTCTTCTGCATCCCGTACCTGGACCGCTTTACCCTGATCGGCACCACTGACCGGGAATACAGCGGCGACCCGGCCGCGGTCGCCATTACCGAGCAGGAAACACATTACCTGTTGAAGGTCGTCAATGAGCACTTCAACCACCAACTGAGCCAAGCCGACATCCTGCATACCTACTCCGGCGTTCGGCCGTTGTGCAACGATGAGTCGGACAACCCTTCGGCAGTGACCCGGGACTACACACTCGCCCTTTCGGCAGAAGCTGGCCAGGCACCGCTGCTGTCAGTGTTCGGTGGCAAGCTCACCACCTACCGCAAGCTGGCCGAATCGGCCATGGCTGAACTCAAGCCCTTCTTCACCCAGATGCGCGGCCCCTGGACCGCCAGTGCGCCACTGCCGGGCGCAGAGGGCATGACAACGGTACAGGCGCTGATCGATGCCGTACTGGCACGGTGCGGCTGGTTGCCTGTAGACCTGGCCAAACGCTGGGTGCTCACCTATGGCAGCCGTGTGTGGCGACTGCTCGATGGCGTTCACGGCCCCGAGGACCTCGGGCAGGCTATCGGGGCCGGGCTGTTCACCCGCGAGGTGGACTACCTGCAGGAGGAGGAATGGGCAGAGCAAACCGCTGACATTATCTGGCGTCGCACCAAGCTGGGCCTGTCGCTGACCGCGCAGGAGCAGATGGCCTTGGAGGCGTATCTGCAACAAGCCCGCAAGGTGCGCACGAATAGCCGCGCAGCTTGATACCGACGGTGAAGCCCTCTTGATTCGTCAAGGGGGCGTATTCGCCCAGCGCTCATAGGCTTCCCGCGCCAACCGCGCCAGCAATGCCCGCTCACTGCGATCGTAATCAGTCTTCAGTGCTTCACAGCGTTGCAGAAACTCGCTTTCGTTGATCACTTGCTCATCTACCTGAACCTGTAGGGCCTCCATGCGCTGGTGCAGTGGCTGTACCAGGTCTTCAAATCGCTGCGCATGAAACTCGCGCGCGTATTGCTCCCAGAAAGGCCGCTGTGCCAACGAGGCTATCAGGGCATCCGTCGTCTCAGTTTGCAAAACCGCGTCCTGGACCCGCAACACATCGCTGGTGGTTACGTTTGCAAAACCTGGGTAGTGCATTTCGTCGAGCTCGATCGGCAAGCCCAACGGACGCGCAAGCCGCTGTCGGTAAAAAAGCCGTGTCTCGATTTCATCGACATGAGGGGCGTGCTCGGCATGCATGCTTTGCACGTGCAACGTCGCGTGACGGTCGACCTCGTCCAGGCGAAACAAACCACGCGCCAGGCTTAGCAAGCGAGCTTCCATCCGACTGCCATGCGCGTCTTCGACGGCGCGCAGCACCAGAACCCCAAGCTCCATCTGCTCCAGCAACAGCAGCAGGCGGTCTTCACAACTGCGGGGGCCAGATGCCTCGAGAAACAACTGATGACGCAACTGCTCGTGCTGCTCACACGTTTCCAGAATTCGCCAGATTCGGCTGCGGTAATGCCCAGGGTGCTGCTCAAAGTCCTCGCCGTGAACGAAGTCTGCCAGAAAGCGGAACATTCCATCTGAGTGCGGTTCCTCAAGCAGCGCTGTCCATATGGCCTGCTGGCGATCACGTTCAGCGTCGGCTGTGCTGTTGGCCCAGGTATTGAACAGGTCACTGTCAATGGCGCGATGGCGTGCGGACGCTGACCCCCACTGCCCTGGGGTTACACCTCGAGCCTCATCAAGCAGTAATGCGTCAGCTTCGCCAAGTGGATTATCGTGCAAGGACAACTGGTGCACCTGCAGGCGCAGCTGCTGCAACTCTCGGCGCAGCGTGCGAATGTTGTTGTTTCGCAAGTCTATGTGGGCACGAAATGAAATCCGCTCAGGCAACGCCTCAAGGCCAGCAGAGCGCAAGTTGACTTCACGCAAATTGCCCAGGCGCGTCAGTACCGGCGCCCTTCCCAGCGGGTTGTGGCTGAGGTCGAGGTACCGCAGCGCGCTCATCCCGGCAAGACGCAATTCACCGGCCTCATCCATTATCACGCTGTTGCGACGCAGGTTTAGCTGCCGCAGGCGGGGCAAATGTTCAATGCCGTGAGGGATCGCAGTCAGGCGATTGCCGGACAGGTCGAGCTCAATCAGGTTGGGAAAACGTCGAAGGAAGTCTCCATTGATTTCACCAAGGCGCAGGTCACTGAGGATCAGCCGTCGCACATGATCAAAGCTCACCCCCTCCGGCAATTCGGGCAGACTCCCGATACGCTCTCCGCTGATGATCAGCGCGTAGTCCCCGGCCTCGTCGGTTATCTTGCGCCGCCAGCTTCGCCGTACGGCAGTAGCGACCCGACGGCGGCGTAGCGCGTCCAGTGGGTTACTGGCATCCCTGCGCCACTGGCGCAGGCTCTGACGCAGGCGCGCCAACTGCCCCGTGAGCTGGCTGTAGTGCTCCCACAACCCTACTCGCCGCTCCATGAGGTCAAGCAGATAGGCTTGTAGCTCCCCGTCTGTCATCGTCGGAAACACTTGGTGAATACCACGCCCTATGGCACGCCGACTGCTCTCGCCTCGCCCACTCAAGGCATACCCGATACGCCCATCTCCAAAACGGGTCGGGGGTCGCAGGCCAACACCCAGACGCGGCATGCCACAGAGCTCAGCCGCTTGGGTGCGATCCCCGGCAGCGGCCTCGATCAGCAACGAGCCCAGGGCGCCTGGACTGACAGCGGCATCGCCGAGATCGGCTGTCTGCGTATCGTCCAGCGCAGCCAACAGTGCCGCCAGGTAGGGGCCGGATGTGCCTTGACCGGCGTAGCGGTAGCCGTCGCCGCGGCGCACGATACACCGTACATCCTGCGCAGACTCTGCGCCGATACCGGCCAGATACCGGCCACTCGGGCTACCTTCGCGCAGTTCGATGCGCAGGGTGTCCGGCCATTTCAGCTGACGCTCGAGCAAGCCCAAAGCCAGGCGTTCGGTGTCCGGATTGACGCAACGCGGCAGGCGCAAACCGGCACAGGCCCTGTCCAGACGGCTTTCGCGCAGCGACCATCGTGCACGCTCGGCCACTGCCAAAGGGATCCGCTGCGCGGTGCTGAGTGTATCGAGCTGCGCACCGCTGCATTGCTGAAGCAGCTCACGGGTACAGCGAGCCGACAGGCCGGGGAAAGTGCGCCGCAATATCCGCTCGATGCCATTGGGCTGCACTTGCCGATCAGCAACGTACTGCGCAAGTCGCGGCGCGCTGAAGTCCGGGTGGAATTCATGTGCCTGATATAGCTCCAGGGCATCGAGCAACCGTGCAGGTGCGCCCATGTGCTCAACGTGTAAACGGCGAACCTGCGCTTCACTCAGCCCTGTCACCTGGAGCAGGTAGTCGCATGTCGGTTCCGGTAGCTCTGCCAGGGGCGTACTCAGGCGGCGCACCAGGTTGGCCCGCCCTTCCCAGTACTGTGGCGTTTCGAGTTCATGGCGCCAGCCACCGGCGCCATTCTGCTCTATCGCCGGCCGGTAGGCCCTGGGACGACCAGGGTGCAGGATCCTGGAGCGACCATCCTGCGGATCCTCCATCACCCGATAACGCCCCTCATCGAGGTGCCACAACCATTCCTGTGCGCCGACACCCCGCAACGGTTGGGCATCGTAACCGGGCAGATCCGTAGCCATGAGCCTGACCTTGCCTGCGGAGGTGCACACCGGTGCCAAGTCATCCACGAAGGCCAGACGCTCAAGGGCACGCACGGCCACTTGGCTGCCGGCTGCGATCATCCCGCCGAGCACGACATTCTCGGCAACGTTGAACAGGTGGTTCAACGCCCCTTCGCGATCACCCATGCGCCAATCTTCATACCCTTCATACACTTCGTCAGCAATCTGAACCGCGTTTGCCACCAGCAGCACTTCGCCAAGCACAGGCACGAAGGCCCCCGCCACATTCAGCAAGTTCATACCCAGCTCTTTGTAGCCCTGCATGCGCGCTTCGCGGTCTTCGTCATCTTCGACATCGGTGGGCACGGCGAGCACTTTGGCGTCATCCCTGATCTTGGCAAGGTGTTGCCGGCGCAGGTGTACGAACGGTGCGTCAGTGATCGGTGCAGAACGGGCGTCGAGTTCCACCCCGGCTGCCGATGCCTGCGCAACCCGTTCGTTCAATACCCGATAGAAATTGATGCGCTCACGCTCGGTAATGAAGCGCGCGAAAAAGCGCCGATAGGCCGGCGCACGGAAGCGCTTACCGAGGTAATTGTCGAGTGCATCCCAGCTGGCATGACGGGAGACGGGCTGATGAGGGTCATCGGGTATCCAGAGCACCACCGACTCCACTGCGTCAGCTGACGGACGCACTTCCAGCGTCAGCACGCCTTGAACCGGGCGGCCCAGCAGGTACAACTGTCGGGGCACCACAGTGCCAACCAGCGCAGGCACCACCGGCTTTTCGGCAATAAGTGGCAACAGAAAAAAATACGTGCGCTCGTCAATGTCCTGTTTCAACGCGGCGACCCGCATCGCCACCTCGAAATGGGCCTTGAAACTCGCTTCGAACAGCCCGTGCAAGCGGGAAACGGCCTGGCCCGGCTCATCCTCCGGGCCATCTTCAGGCTGTAGATGGTGGGTGAGCAACGCCTGGTACTTGCCCCCTGCGTCGACCTCGCGACATGCGGAGGCAAACGCGTGGAAGCTCATCGGCAGGCGGTTACCGTTGCCATCGACCAGTTCACCTTTGAGCGTGAGCCCGGGGCGTGTCTCCCTGCGATGATAGTTATGCAGCGCCGCCTCCAGCAATGACCGCCTGGAGCGGCGAACATAGGTGGGCCGCAGCAGCACAGGCGAAGCACTGGGCAGCAACAGCCGCTGCGAGACCCGTACACTCCAACCCGTCACGTCAGGGTTGCTGATGCCGCTCTGGCGCAGTTTCGTTTTGAGCAACGCTGCTGCGTAGGCTTGCAAAGAAGGGATGGTCTGAAGGATCGGGCCAAGCCGCGCATTGCAGTGCGCCTGGCGACTCAGGGCATGACGTAACGCATCGAGCCTTTCCGGTTGCGCGTGGTCGACTAGCCATCCAGGCAAGTTTTGGGCAATCAGGCTATCGATGGAATCGTTCGGGGGCCGGTGCGGTGACATCTGTGGAGCTCTCCAGGCAAAGAGCTGAGCACACTACGTCTGCGCCCTTGCCGCGCACTGCATAGTTACCACACGCGATATCTGGATGTGCGGCGACCCATGCGTTCGGATAACCGAACGAGCAAACGCCATTTATTCGGCCTGGCGAACCCCGGAGAGATGCCGAGACTGTCAAGCGCGAGCAATACAAGCGGTTTAAGGTCGACAGCAGGGCTTGGCACGAGTCATGCTCTACACTTGGTAGCCGAATGCACCCGCTTCTTGCTGTATTCGTTGAACGAAGAGTCCGCCAACGGCTCCATAAAAAAAACAAACACGTCGAGGAAAATTTGATGCGTATCGTTCGTCAATTGCTGGGCGCAGCCATCGCGGCTGCAGTCATCGCTTCGCCGGCCATGGCCGAGGAGCTCACCGGCACCCTGAAGAAGATCAAGGAATCGGGCACCATCACACTGGGGCACCGCGACTCCTCCATTCCATTTTCCTACCTGGCCGGCAAACCCGAGCCCGTCGGTTACTCGCATGACATCCAGCTGGCCGTCGTCGACGCGCTGAAAAAGCAACTGGGCACGGACATCAAGGTCCGCTACAACCTGGTCACCTCGCAAACCCGTATTCCGCTGGTGCAGAACGGCACCGTCGACCTGGAGTGCGGCTCCACCACCAACAACGTCGAGCGCCAGCAACAGGTTGGCTTCTCGGTCGGCATCTTCGAAGTCGGTACCCGCCTGTTGACCAAGGTCAAGGACGGTCAGCCGGCATACAAAGACTTCCCGGACCTGGCCGGCAAGAACGTGGTGACCACCGCCGGTACCACCTCCGAGCGCATCCTCAAGGCGATGAACGCCGACAAGCAGATGAAGATGAACGTGATTTCCGCCAAGGACCACGGTGAAGCCTTCAACATGCTCGAAAGCGGCCGCGCTGTGGCCTTCATGATGGACGACGCCCTGCTCGCCGGTGAAATGGCCAAGGCGCGCAAGCCAGCGGACTGGGTCATCACCGGTACGCCACAGTCGTATGAAATCTACGGCTGCATGGTGCGCAAGGAAGACGCTGCGTTCAAGAAAGCGGTCGACGACGCCATCGTGGCCTACTTCAAGTCGGGCGAAGTCAACAAAAGCTACGACAAGTGGTTCCAGCAGCCGATTCCACCAAAGGGCCTGAACCTCCAGTTCCCGATGAGCGACGAGCTGAAGAAACTGATCGCCGAGCCAACCGACAAGGCTGCGGACGAGAAGAAGTCCTGATCCTCAGCAAATAGTGGCCTGGTGCTCACAAGCACGAATCAATTCTGCAGGCCACTCATTAGTGTCTAACCTTTCATCCGAGGGCGCCTTGCGCCCCCGGATGCTCGAAGGTGCCCGTGAAACAACCGTCTGAGGGGAAATCCCGATGAATTACAACTGGGACTGGGGCGTGTTCTTCAAGTCCACCGGCGTGGGCAGCGAAACCTATCTGGACTGGTACATCACCGGCCTGGGCTGGACCATCGCCATCGCCATCACCGCCTGGATCATCGCGCTGCTGCTGGGGTCAGTCCTCGGTGTCATGCGTACCGTACCGAACCGCCTGGTATCGGGTATCGCCACCGCCTACGTGGAACTGTTCCGCAACGTGCCACTGCTGGTGCAACTGTTCATCTGGTACTTCCTGGTACCGGACCTGCTGCCAGAAGGCTTGCAGGAATGGTTCAAGCAGGACCTCAACCCGACCACTTCGGCGCTGATCAGCGTGGTCATCTGCCTGGGCCTGTTCACCGCCGCACGCGTCTGTGAGCAAGTGCGTACCGGTATTCAGGCGCTGCCCAAAGGCCAGGAAGCTGCCGCCCGCGCCATGGGCTTCAGCCTTCCGCAGATCTACAACAATGTGCTGCTGCCGCAGGCCTACCGGATCATCATTCCGCCGCTCACCTCCGAGTTCCTCAACGTGTTCAAGAACTCCTCGGTGGCGTCGCTGATCGGCCTGATGGAGCTGCTGGCGCAGACCAAACAGACCGCAGAGTTTTCCGCCAACCTGTTCGAGGCGTTCACTTTGGCCACGCTGATCTACTTCACCCTGAACATGGGCCTGATGCTGCTCATGCGCATGGTCGAGAAGAAAGTCGCCGTGCCTGGCCTGATTTCCGTGGGGGGCAAGTAAATGGAAATGGATTTCAGCGAAATCATCCCTGCCCTGCCTGCCCTCTGGGAGGGCATGGTCATGACCCTCAAACTGATGGTCATGGGTGTCATCGGCGGTATCGTGCTGGGCACCATCCTGGCCCTGATGCGCCTGTCGTCAAGCAAACTGCTGTCGAACCTGGCCGGTGCCTACGTCAACTACTTCCGCTCGATCCCGCTGCTGCTGGTGATCACCTGGTTCTACCTGGCGGTGCCGTTCGTGCTCCGCTGGATCACCGGCGAAGATACCCCGGTGGGTGCCTTCACCTCCTGCGTGGTCGCCTTCATGATGTTCGAGGCCGCGTATTTCTGCGAAATCGTCCGCGCCGGTGTGCAGTCGATCTCCAAGGGCCAGATGGGCGCCGCACAAGCGCTGGGCATGAACTACGCGCAGACCATGCGCCTGATCATCCTGCCCCAGGCCTTCCGCAAGATGACCCCGCTGCTGCTGCAGCAGAGCATCATCCTGTTCCAGGACACCTCGCTGGTATACACCGTGGGCCTGGTCGACTTCCTCAACTCGGCACGCTCCAACGGCGACATCATCGGGCGCTCCCATGAGTTCCTGATCTTCGCCGGCGTCGTCTACTTCCTCATCAGCTTCTCCGCTTCGTGGCTGGTCAAGCGCCTGCAAAAAAGGATCACCGTATGATTTCCATCAAGAACGTCAACAAGTGGTACGGCGACTTCCAGGTACTGACCGACTGCAGCACCGAGGTCAAGAAAGGTGAGGTGGTGGTGGTCTGTGGCCCGTCGGGCTCGGGCAAGTCCACCCTGATCAAGTGCGTCAACGCGCTGGAGCCGTTCCAGAAGGGCGACATCGTGGTCGATGGCACTTCGATTGCCGACCCGAAGACCAACCTGCCCAAGCTGCGCTCGCGCGTGGGCATGGTGTTCCAGCACTTCGAGCTGTTCCCGCACCTGACCATCACCGAGAACCTGACCATTGCCCAGCGCAAGGTGCTGGGCCGCAGCGAGGCGGAAGCCACCAAGAAGGGCCTGGCGCTGCTCGAGCGTGTAGGCCTCAGTGCCCATGCCAAGAAACACCCCGGCCAGCTCTCCGGTGGCCAGCAGCAGCGCGTGGCCATCGCCCGCGCCCTGGCGATGGACCCGATCGTCATGCTGTTCGACGAACCCACCTCGGCACTGGACCCGGAAATGGTCAGCGAGGTACTGGACGTGATGGTTCAACTGGCCCAAGAAGGCATGACCATGATGTGCGTAACCCACGAGATGGGCTTTGCCCGCAAAGTCGCCAACCGGGTCATTTTCATGGACAAGGGCAGTATCATCGAAGACTGCACCAAGGAAGCGTTCTTCGGTGACCAGAGCGCCCGCGACCAGCGCACCCAGCACTTCCTCAGCAAGATCCTGCAGCACTGACCCGGCCACAGCTTCCGCTGCCACGGCCCCACCAGGCAGCGGAAGCTGGTCGTAACAAGGCCACTGTGATGAAATGCGATCCCTCGCTACTTCGCCCTGCCAAGCCTGCCGTGAATTCCCGCCTGATCCGTCAATTGCTGTTACCACCACTGATCATCCTGCTGATGGTCGGCCTGGGAATGGCTGGCTACCTGATCAGCGAGAGCAATGGTATCCGCACCCTCAGCGAAAACGGCGAACGCCAGCTGGAGCTGCACGCACGCACGGTCGAAAGCGAAATCAGCAAGTACACCTACTTGCCAAGCCTGCTGGAGCTGGAAGACAGCGTCTCGCACCTGCTCACCGACCCGGACGGCGCTTCACGCCAGACGGTCAACGAATACCTTGAAGGCCTGAACCGTCGCAGTCGCAGTCGGGCCATCTTCGTCCTCGACACCAATGGCCGGGTGCAGGCCACCAGCAACTGGCGCGATGCCGACTCGTTCCTGGGTGAAGACCTGTCGTTCCGCGCCTACTTCCAGACTGCCGTGCGCGGCGAGCCCGGACGTTTCTACGGCATCGGCAGTACCACTGGCGAGGCTGGCTATTACCTGGCCCATGGGCTTGAGGAGCACGGCAAGATTATAGGCGTTGCGGTGATCAAGGTGCGCCTGGACACCCTCGAGGAGCGCTGGCAGCGTGCCCGCCTGGAGGCGTTCGTCAGCGACGAGAATGGCATCATCATTCTCTCCAGCGACCCGGCCCGGCGTCTTAAGTCGGTGCGCCCGCTGACCCCGCAAATCAAGGAGCGCCTGGCGCGAAGCCTGCAGTACTACTGGTGGCCGCTGAACGAATTGCAGCCTCTGGCCCGGGAAACCCTGGCCGATGGTGTGGAAAAGCTGACCTTCCCGGCCAACACCGAAACCGCTCATGGCAAACCGCACGAAGTGGCCTACCTGGCGCAAACCAGGCGCCTGGTCGACACGCCCTGGCATTTCACCCTGCTGACCCCACTGCAGGACCTGCGTCGCGAATCCATGGTGCAGGGCATTCTGGTGGGCGTGGCCTTTGCCTTGCTGGCGATCCTCGGCATTGCCTGGAACGAGCGGCGCAAAGTGATCGCCACCCGCCTGGCGGCCCGTGAAGCCCTTGAAGAGGCCAACAGCCAGCTGGAGCGGCGGATTGCCGAACGCACCGCCGACCTGCGCGCCAGCAACGAACGCCTCAAGGGCCAGATTCGCGAGCGCCGGCATGCCGAACAGACCTTGCGCCACGCCCAGGATGAGCTGGTGCAAGCAGGTAAGCTGGCCGCCATCGGGCAAATGTCTACCAGCATTGCCCACGAGCTGAACCAACCCTTGGCTGCGCTGCGCACCTTGTCTGGCAATACGGTGCGCTTCCTTGAGCGCGGGGCGCTGGAAACCGCCAGCACCAACCTGCGCACCATGAATGACCTGATCGACCGCATGGGCCGCATCACCGCCAGCCTGCGCTCGTTCGCCCGGCGCGGCGATGACAGCGGCCAGGCTTCACTGGCCAAGGCGGTAGAGGCCACCCTGCAGGTGCTGGCCAACCGCGTCAGTGCCTGTCACTTGCAATTGCACCATCAGTTCGAGGACCAGCAACTGGCCATCGACCAAACCCGCCTGGAGCAGATTCTGGTCAACCTGATCGGCAACGCCCTTGACGCGATGGCCGCGCAACCGCAGCCTGAGCTGTGGCTGGAAGGCGAGTTGCAGGGCGACAAGTACCGTTTGCAGGTGCGCGACAACGGCCACGGTATTGACGCCGAAGCGCGCAAGCACCTGTTCGAACCCTTCTTTACCACCAAACCGGGCGAGCATGGCCTGGGCCTGGGCCTGACCTTGTCGGCTTCCCTTGCCGCCGCCGCCAAGGGAAGCCTCAACGTCGAGCATCCCGCCACCGGCGGCACAGCCTTCGTCCTGGCCTTGCCCCTGGTTTCCCCCCCTAGCGAATCGGCAGAGCATCCATGAACCAAGCGCCTCTTACCGTCCTGATTGTCGAAGACGACCCGCATGTGCTGCTCGGCTGCCAGCAGGCGCTGGCCCTGGAGGATATCGCCTGCGAGGGCGTGGGCAGCGCCGAACAGGCGCTGGAGCGCATTGGCGACGATTTCGCCGGCATTGTCGTCAGCGATATCCGCTTGCCGGGTATTGATGGCCTGGAGCTGCTCAATCGCCTCAAGGCCCGTGACCGCAGCCTGCCGGTGGTGCTGATCACTGGCCATGGCGATATCGACATGGCCGTCGGCGCCATGCGTAACGGCGCCTACGACTTCATGGAAAAACCGTTCTCCCCCGAGCGCCTGGTCGATGTAGTACGCCGCGCGTTGGAACAGCGCGGGCTGTCACGCGAAGTAGTGGCCCTGCGCCGCCAGCTGGCCGAGCAGAACAGCCTGGAGGGACGCATCATTGGTCGCTCACCGGCCATGGAGCACTTGCGCGAACTGATCGCCAACGTCGCCGACACCTCAGCCAACGTGCTGATCGAAGGTGAAACCGGCACCGGCAAAGAGCTGGTCGCGCGCTGCCTGCACGACTTCAGCCGTCGCCAGAGCCACCCGTTCGTGGCACTGAACTGTGGCGGCCTGCCGGAAAACCTGTTTGAAAGCGAGATATTCGGCCACGAGGCCAACGCCTTCACCGGAGCCGGCAAACGCCGCATTGGCAAGATCGAACACGCCAATGGCGGCACGCTGTTCCTCGATGAAGTGGAGAGCATGCCGATCAACCTGCAGATCAAGCTGCTGCGCGTGCTGCAGGAGCGCACCCTGGAGCGATTGGGCTCGAACCAGAGCATCCCGGTGGATTGCCGGGTGATCGCCGCGACGAAGGCCGACCTCGATGCCTTGGGCCAGAGCGGCCAGTTCCGCAGCGACCTGTATTACCGGTTGAACGTGGTCACCCTGGAGCTGCCGCCGCTGCGTGAGCGCCGTGAAGACATCCTGCAGTTGTTCGAACATTTCCTGCAGCAGTCGGCGCTGCGGTTCGACCGGGAAACACCGACACTGGACAGCCAGACCCTGTCACGCCTGATGGCCCATGACTGGCCGGGTAACGTGCGCGAGTTGCGCAACGTGGCCGAACGCTATGCCCTCGGCCTGCCAGCCTTCAAGAAAGGCCCCAGCGGAGGTGCCAACCAAGGCCTGCTTTTTGCCGAGGCGGTGGAAGCATTCGAACGCAACCTGCTCACTGATGCCCTGCAACGCACAGGTGGCAACCTGAGCCAGGCCAGCCAGGAGCTGGGCATGGCCAAGACCACGCTGTTCGACAAAGTGAAAAAATACGGCCTCGCCTGACTGAACCCAAACTGGAAAACAACGTGGACCTGGTATTCAAAGCGGCCCTGGGCGCAGGCGTGGTGCTGTTGCTGGCGGTGCTGTCGAAAACGCGCAACTACTACATCGCGGGGCTGGTGCCGCTGTTCCCCACCTTTGCCCTGATTGCCCACTACATCGTCGGCAAGGGGCGCAGCATTGCCGACCTCAAGACCACCATCCTGTTTGGCATGTGGTCGATCATTCCGTATTTCGTGTACCTGGCAACCCTGTATGTACTGGTCGACCGCTTGCGCCTCGAGGCATCGATGGCGCTGGCCACGCTGGCCTGGCTGATCGCCGCGACTGTGCTGGTGACTGTGTGGGTGCGGATGCACTGAGCGAAAGCGGCGCTGGCTGCTTCGCGGGCTCGCCCGCTCCCACAGGGTCTCCACAATGTCTGAGATCGGTGCAGCACCTGTGGGAGCGGGCAAGCCCGCGAAGCAGCCAGCGCGGATTCAGAGCCCTGCGATGTGCGTGACCGCTTGCCTGTGCGCCTGCAAATAAGGCAACACCGCCCCCAGTAACGGCGCCTTGAACGGCTCCTGAAAACGGTGCGCCAACCCCGGGATCAAGCGTAACTGGCTGCCCTGGATATGCGCCGCCAGGTGCACGCCATGCATCACCGGCAATAACGGATCAGCCGTGCCGTGTACCACCAGGGTCGGCACTCGCAACTGGTTGAGCAACTCGACGCGGCTCGGCTCGGCCAGTATCGCCATGATCTGGCGCTTGGCCCCGTCAGGGTTGAACGCCCGGTCGTAGGCCTGCGCCGCCTGCTGCAGCAGCACTTCGCGGTCGTCTCGTACCTCAGGGCTGCCCAAGGCCGCCAGCAGGTCGGCCTGCTGCTCGATAGCCACTTCACGGTTCGGCGCGCTGCGCCGGGCCAGCAACTGCACCAACGCCGGGGCCGGCGCCGGCAGCCCCGCCGCCCCTGAACTGGACATGACCAGCGTCAGGCTGCGCACACGCTCAGGCGCCATCGCCGCCAGGTGCTGGGCAATCATGCCGCCCATGCTCACCCCCAATACATGAAACTGGCGCACGCCCAACGCGTCCATCAGGCGCAAGCCGTCATCGGCCATATCAGTCAGCGTATAGGGCGCCGACACGGGCAGGCCCAACTTGTAACGCAACAGTTCGAGCGTCAGGTTGGCGTGCGGTGGTACCTGGTTCCAGCGGGACAGGCCGACATCGCGGTTGTCATAGCGGATCACCCGAAAACCTTGGCGGCACAATGCCTCGACCACATCATCTGGCCAATGAATCAGCTGCCCGCCCAAGCCCATGACCAGCAGCAAGGCCGGGTCGCGTGGCGCACCGACGCTCTGGTACACCAGGCTGACGGCACCGAGTTCGGCACGCTGCACCGGCACCTGGGCGTCACAGCGCTGTTCGGCGAAACTCGCCGGTGCGCTGAACAGAAAGAAAAGAAAAAGCCAAAAAGCCCGCATGAAAGAAACACCAGAATGCAGATCCCCAGTAGAGCGCGAGTCTGATGAATTCTGTTCGGGCGCGCTGCCACAGTTCGGTGACAGTTTCATGACTCCCGCCAGGCGGTGCGACGATCGCCTAGTCGACAGATGTAGCATCATGAGAGAAACTCAACTCATTACCTGGTTCCTCTATTCCATACCCCGGAGTTATCTGTGCTGGAGATCCGTCACCTGAAAACCCTTCATGCCCTGCGCGAAGCCGACAGCCTGGTGGAGGCCGCCGAACGCCTGCACCTGACCCAGTCGGCGTTGTCGCACCAGTTCAAGGAGCTGGAAGAGCGCCTGGGCCTCCCGATTTTCGTGCGCAAGACCAAGCCAATCCGCTTCACCAGCGCCGGGCTGCGTCTGCTGCAACTGGCTGATGCCACCCTGCCGTTGCTGCGCAGCGCCGAACGTGACATCGCACGCCTGGCCGGAGGCACTGCCGGACGCCTGCACATGGCTATCGAATGCCACAGCTGCTTCCAGTGGCTGATGCCGACCATCGACCAGTTCCGTGATGCCTGGCCGGAAGTGGAACTGGACCTTGCCTCGGGCTTTGCCTTCGCCCCGCTACCGGCCCTGGCCCGCGGCGACCTTGACCTGGTGGTGACCTCCGACCCGGTGGACCTGGCAGGCATCACTTATGTACCGCTGTTCACCTACGAGGCGATGCTGGCGGTGGCCAACCAGCACCCGCTGGCCAGCAAGCCTTACATCGTGCCGCAAGACTTGCTCGACCAGACGCTGATCACCTACCCGGTGGAGCGCGATCGCCTGGACATCTTCACGCGCTTCCTGGAGCCGGCCGATATCGAGCCAGCCGCCGTGCGTACCTCGGAACTGACGGTGATGATGATGCAGCTGGTGGCCAGCGGCCGTGGCGTATGCGGCATGCCGCATTGGGCGCTGCACGAGTACAGCTCGCGCGGCTATGTGAAGGGCAAACGCCTGGGCGAGAAAGGCCTGTTTGCCACGCTTTATGCCGCCGTACGCACCGACATGCTCGATGCCCCGTACATGCGCGACTTTTTGCTGACGGCCAAGGACACCTCGTTCGCCACCCTCGACGGCGTCAGCGCGGTGCGTTGAGCGCCTGGCGATACAGCGGCAGGATCAAGTCGCGGGTCAGGGGAGCCAGTGGCATGACGGGCGCCTGATCTGCAGCCAGCCAGACCACCTCCTCGATCTCTGCGGCCGGCACCACGGCAGCGGCGCTGTCGACACGGAACAGTTCAGCTTGCACTTCGAAGCCTGGTTCGTTGGCGGCGGGGGCACTGAACTGGCCCAGGTGCATGGCCTGAGCCGGGTCGATGCGCAGGCCCAGTTCCTCCTGCAACTCGCGCACCAGCGCCTGTACCGGCGTTTCACCGGCATCGATCTTGCCGCCTGGCTGCATGAAAGCCTCGGTGCCACGCTTGCGCACCAGCAGCGTGCGGCCCTGAGGGTCGATCAGCAGGGCGGCGGCGATGCGGATGATGTTGGGCATGAAATGGGCTCGCTAAATAAAATGACCCGCGAGGATCCCATGGGGTCATTGGCCTGACAAGGCCGGTCATTCCTGTGTCGGCCTGGCAGACGAGCGGCCCCTTGCCAACCTGTTGCACACCCTCCATAAACAACACATGAACCTGCCCGCCAAACACCACCCGGTGCTCGAGCTGTTCCACCCTGCCGTCAGCACCTGGTTCCGCCGCCGCTTCGCCACGGTCACCGATGCCCAGGCACAGGCCTGGCCGTTGATCCACGCCGGGCAGTCCATGCTGCTGGCCGCGCCGACCGGCTCAGGCAAGACCCTGAGCGCTTTTCTGGCCGTGCTAGATGAGCTGCTGCGTGAAGGCATGAAGCACCAGGGCGAACTGCCCGCACAGACACTGGTGATCTACGTTTCACCTCTGAAGGCCCTGTCCAATGACATTCGTCTGAACCTGCAGACCCCGCTCGAAGGCATCTGCCAAGCCATTGCAGAGCAAGGCCTGAACGCCCCACGCATCACCACGGCGGTACGCACCGGCGATACTCCGCAGAAGGAACGCGCCGCCATGCGCAAGCTGGCCCCGCACATTCTGGTGACGACTCCCGAATCGCTTTATGTGCTGATGGGCTCGGCTTCTGGCCGTGAAGGCCTGGCCCATGTGCACACGGTAATCGTCGACGAAATCCATGCCTTGGCCGGTAACAAGCGTGGCGCCCATCTGGCACTGACCTTGGAACGCCTGCAAGCCTTGTGCAAAAAGCCACTGCGGCGGATCGGCCTGTCCGCTACCCAACGCCCGGTCGAACGGGTGGCACAGTTTCTGGTGGGTAGCGCGCGCCCCTGCGCCATTGTCGATATCGGCCATGCCCGCAAGCGTGACCTGGCCATCGAAGTGCCGCCGGTACCGTTGGGGGCGGTGATGGCCACTGATGTCTGGGGCCTGGTGTATGACCGCTTGGCCACCCTTGCCCGTGAACACCGCACCACGCTGGTATTCGTCAATACCCGGCGCCTGGCCGAACGTATCACCCGCCACCTCAGCGACCGGCTGGGCAAGGAGGCGGTTGCCGCACACCATGGCAGCCTGTCCAAAGCGCTGCGCCTGGATGCAGAGCAGCGGCTCAAGAGCGGCCAGCTCCAGGTGCTGGTCGCGACCGCATCGCTGGAGCTTGGCATTGATATCGGCGATATCGACCTGGTCTGCCAGATCGCCTCGCCGGGCTCGATTGCCGGCTTCCTGCAACGGGTTGGCCGCGCTGGACACCAGGTCGATGGTGTGCCGAAGGGGCGCCTGTTCCCCACCTCACGCGATGACCTGATCGAATGCGTTGCCTTGCTTGACTGCGTTCGACAGGGCGAACTGGACGCACTGCACATCCCCCGGGCACCGCTGGATGTACTGGCCCAGCAGATCGTCGCAGAAGCCAGCAACCAGGCCTGGCACGAACAGGATCTGCTGGATTGCCTGCGCCAGGCCACACCTTACGCCGAGCTTGACCAGCACCATTACCAGGCCCTGCTGCGCATGCTCGCCGAGGGCTACAACGGCCGCCAGGGTGTGCGCAGTGCCTATTTGCACCGTGACGCAGTGAGCGGCACGCTGCGTGGCCGACGTGGCAGCCAACTGACCGCGCTGACCAGCGGCGGCACCATCCCCGACAACGCCGACTACACCGTGTTGCTGGAGCCGCAGGCGTTGAACATCGGCAGCGTCAATGAAGACTTTGCCGTGGAAAGCATTGCCGGCGATATTTTCCAGCTGGGCAACGCCTCCTATCGCATTCTGCGCGTCGAGCCGGGCCGGGTGCGGGTAGAGGATGCTCATGGCCTGCCACCGACCATTCCGTTCTGGCTGGGTGAAGCGCCGGGGCGCAGTGACGAGCTGTCTGCCGCCGTGGCCCGGCTGCAGGCGCGAATCGACCAGCAACTGGCGCTGGCAGGCGGCGACACGGTGGAGGTACTGGCCTGGTTGCAGGCGACCTTCGAACTGGACGAAGCTTGTGCGGGCCAGTTGCTCGACTACCTGGCCCGCACCCGTGAAGTGCTTGGCGCCCTGCCCTCGCAGGATACGCTGGTGATGGAACGTTTTTTCGATGAGTCCGGTGGGACCCAACTGATCATTCATTCACCCTACGGTAGCCGCATCAACCGCGCCTGGGGCCTGGCCCTGCGCAAGCGCTTCTGCCGCACCTTCAACTTCGAACTGCAGGCTGCCGCCAGCGAGGACGCCATCGTGCTGTCACTGTCGACCAGCCACAGTTTCGAGCTGGACGAAGTGTGGCGTTACCTGAACAGCCGCAGCGCCGAGCCGATTCTCATCCAGGCCCTGCTCGATGCACCGCTGTTTGGCGTGCGCTGGCGCTGGAATGCAGGCGTGGCCATGGCACTGCCGCGCTTTGTGGGCGGACGCAAGGTGGCGCCACAAATCCAGCGCATGAAGAGTGAGGACCTGGTTGCCGCCGTGTTCCCCGACCAGATCGCCTGCCTGGAGAACATCGTCGGCGAGCGGCAGATTCCCGACCATCCGCTGGTCGAGCAAACCCTCGACGACTGCCTGCACGAGGCGATGGACAGCGAAGGCTGGCTGGCGCTGCTGCAGCGCATGGAAAGCGGTGCAGTGCGCTTGCTGTGCCGCGACTTGCCCGCCCCCTCGCCGCTGGCTTCAGCGATTCTCAACGCCCGGCCTTATGCCTTTCTGGACGATGCGCCACTGGAAGAACGACGTACCCAGGCGGTACTCAACCGGCGCTGGAACGACGTGCACAGTAGCGACGACCTGGGCGCGCTGGACGCTGATGCCATTGCTGCCGTCGCGGCCGAGGCCTGGCCACAGCCGGCCAATCCCGACGAAATGCACGAAGCATTGATGAGCCTGGGGGCCATCGGTCAGGTCGAGGTAGATGCCAACCCCTGCTGGGATGTGCTGCTAAGGCAGCTGGCCAAGGCCGGGCGTGCCTTGCGCCTGCCCGATGACAAGCTCTGGTTGGCCCGCGAACGCCTGAACCTACTGCTGGCACTGTACCCCACAGCGCACAGGGAGCCACCGCTCGAACGGCTCGCTGGCTTTGACCAGCCCATCGAGCCCGACCACGCACTGAGCGAACTGCTGCGCGCCCGCCTGAGCGGCCATGGCCCACAGACCCTGGCGCAAATCGCTGCGCCATTGGGCAAACCGGTAACCGATATCGAACAGTCGCTGGCCCGCCTGGAAGCCGAAGGCTATGTGCTGCGCGGGCATTTCAGCCCAGGTGCCACTGACCTGCAATGGTGCGAACGCCACTTGCTGGCGCGCATCCACCGCTACACGGTCAAACGCCTGCGCCGCGAGATCGAACCGGTCAGCCTGCAAGACTTCATGCGCTTTCTGTTCGATTGGCAGCACCTGGCGCCAGACGAGCGCCTGCGTGGTCCGCAGGCGGTGGCCGAAGTGCTGGGCCAGTTACAAGGGTTCCCCAGCGCTGCAGCGGCCTGGGAGGCGGAACTGCTGCCGGCGCGTATCAAAGACTACAGTCCGCATTGGCTCGACGAAGCCTGCCGAAGCGGCCAGTTTGCCTGGAGCCGGCTGGCGGCAACAGTGGCGAGCAGCACGTTGACCAGTACCCCACTGGTGTTGCTGCCGCGGGACCAGTTGAACACGTGGCGCAGCCTGGCGCCCGCACCTGCTGTCGACGCCCTTGGCCTACGTGCGCAACGTGTGCACGAAGCGCTGAAAACCCAGGGTGCGCTGTTCTTCGATGAACTGGCACATGAGGCACACCTGCTGCCCAGTGAACTGGAAACTGCACTGCAGGAGCTGGTGGGCTCGGGCCTGGCCGGGGCGGACAGTTTCACTGGCTTGCGCAGCCTGATCACGCCTGCAACCAAGCGCAGCGCACGTAACAGCCGCCGAGGCCACCCGCCGCTTTCCAGCAGCATGGCGCATGCCGGACGTTGGGCCCTGCTGCGCCGCAGCGATGCGCCACCGGACCACGACCAGCGCCTGGAGCACATTGCCCGCACGCTGCTGCGCCGCTATGGCGTGATCTGCTGGCGGCTGTTGGCGCGCGAGAGTGATGTACTGCCGCCCTGGCGTGAGCTGCTGCGCTGCTATCACCGATTGGAAGCGCGTGGCGAGATCCGGGGCGGGCGCTTCATTGCCGGGCTGGCCGGTGAACAGTTCGCCTTGCCTGAGGCGGTAGTGTTGCTGCGGCAAGTGAGACGACGTGAACCGGACGGAACGCTGCAGGTGGTGAGCGCCGGTGACCCGCTGAACCTGATCGGCTCGTTGCTGCCCGGGGCGAAAGTGCCGGCAGTGATTGGCAACCGGCTTCTGTATCGCGACGGGATACCGGTGGCGGTGCGGATGGCCGGGCGTTACGCGTATCTGGTCGAGGCGTCCGCACAGGAGCAGGAAAGCTGGCGGCAAAAACTGCTGCGCGCCCCCCTGTAGGAGCGGGTTTACCCGCGAATACGGTGGCGGCGGCAACGCTGACCGGCGGGTAGAAATTGGCCAGCAGGCCCGACCCTTTCGCGGGTAAACCCGCGCCTACGACGGCCTGCGCCCAATCATCAATGTGTGTCCACCACCGATCTGCGTTGCGACCAGGCAATTTGGCTCGGGTCGAGAATGATTTTCGCTACCCCGATTTTATTTTGCAGTGCCCGGCAACTTGGCTATGGTCGGGGTTTGCCCCAGGCCCTGAGCCTGACCGCGCCATCGCAAGGACCCTGTATGAGCCTGTCACTTCTCAGTCGTTATGCCTTCTTCGCCGCCTGTGTGCTGTTCACCCTGGCGAGCCTCCCCTTCAGCCACCACGAATGGCTGTGGCCGTTCACCCTGACCACAGGCATTCTCAGCCTGATCGGCCTGTTCGACCTGCTGCAGCAGCGCCACGCCGTACGCCGCAACTACCCGATTCTCGGCAACATCCGCTATCTGGTCGAGGCCATTCGCCCGGAAATCCGCCAATACCTGCTGGAGTCCGACAGCGATGCCCTTCCCTTTTCTCGCGCCCAGCGCTCGCTGGTGTATGCCCGGGCGAAGAACGAAGCCTCGGACAAACCTTTCGGCACCCTGATCGACGTATATGAATCCGGTTTCGAGTTCATCGGCCACTCCATGCGCCCGGCACCGCTGGCCGACCCGGCCAGCTTCCGCGTCATCGTCGGTGGGCCGCAGTGCAGCCAGCCGTACTCCGCGTCGATCTTCAACATTTCGGCCATGAGTTTCGGCTCACTCAGCGCCAATGCCATCCGTGCGCTCAACCAGGGCGCCAAACTGGGCAATTTCCACCATGACACCGGCGAGGGCAGCATCAGCCCCTACCATCGCGAGCACGGTGGTGACCTGGTGTGGGAACTGGGCAGCGGCTACTTCGGGTGCCGCACGCCAGATGGACGCTTCGATCCCGAACGCTTCGCCGCCCAGGCGCGCAGCCCTCAGGTGCGCATGATCGAGATCAAGATGAGCCAGGGTGCCAAGCCTGGCCATGGCGGCATATTGCCCAAACACAAGGTCACCCAGGAAATCGCCGAAACCCGTGGCGTGCTGATGGGCGAGGATTGCATCTCACCGTCGCGCCACAGCGCCTTCTCGACACCGATCGAAATGATGCAGTTCATCGCCCAGTTGCGTGAGCTGTCCGGTGGCAAGCCAGTGGGGTTCAAGTTCTGCCTGGGCCACCCGTGGGAATTCATGGGCATCGCCAAGGCCATGCTGGAAACCGGCATCCTGCCCGACTTCATCGTCGTCGATGGCAAGGAAGGCGGCACCGGCGCAGCGCCCGTGGAGTTCACCGACCATATCGGCGTGCCACTGCGTGAAGGCCTGCTGTTCGTGCACAACACCCTGGTCGGCCTGAACCTGCGCGACAAGATCAAGCTGGGCGCCAGCGGCAAGATTGTCAGCGCCTTCGACATCGCCAGCGTGCTGGCCATTGGTGCCGACTGGGCCAACTCGGCACGCGGCTTCATGTTTGCCATCGGCTGCATCCAGTCGCAAAGCTGCCACACCAACAAGTGCCCGACCGGTGTGGCCACGCAAGATCCGCTACGCCAGCGTGCGCTCGTGGTGCCCGACAAAGCCCAGCGGGTGCTGAACTTCCACCACAACACGTTGCGTGCCTTGGCAGAAATGCTGGCGGCGGCCGGCCTGGAGCATCCGGCACAACTGGAGGCCAAGCACCTGGTGCGGCGCATTTCAGCCACCGAGATCAAGCTGTTCTCGCAGATGCATGTGTTTTTGAAGCCAGGTGAGCTGCTGACCGGCGAGGTGAACGGGCAGTTCTATTCGCGGATGTGGCAACTGGCCCGGGCGGACAGTTTCGAGCCGCACAGCGAAGTGGCGGCCTGAGAGAACGCTGGGGCCGCAAAGCGGCCCCACGTCAGGTCAGGAGGCGGTACTCGTCACACCTTGTGCGTCTTTCGGCGCCAGGCGGAACGTGTAATACAGCACCGTCAGCAGCACCAGGAACGCCGGGCCGATGTACAGGGCCACACGCGTATCCTCGAAGTACGCCATCAGCCCGACCACCAGCACCAGGAAGGCCAGTGCCAGATACGAGCTCAGCGGCCACAGCCACATGCGGTACTTCAGTGCCTTGCGCTCGGCCGTGGTAAGGCCGGCACGGAACTTCAGCTGCGCCAGCAAGATCATCACCCAGGTCCAGATCGCACCGAAGGTGGCGATCGAGGTCACCCAGACGAAGACCTTTTCTGGCACCAGGTAGTTGGCCAGCACGCCCAGCAGCAACGCGCCGATCGACAGCAGCAGCGCATTGCGTGGCACGCCGTTCTTCGAGGTGCGGGCGAAGGCCGCCGGCGCCTGGCCGTTCTGCGCCAGGCTATAAAGCATGCGCCCGGTGCTGAAGATGCCGCCATTGCACGACGAAAGCGCCGCCGTGATGACCACGAAGTTGATGATGCCGGCAGCGGTCTTGATGCCGAGGCGCTCGAAGGTCATGACGAACGGGCTGCCCTGGCTGCCGATTTCGTTCCACGGGTAAATCGACAGGATCACGAACAACGCGCCGACGTAGAACAGCAGGATGCGCCAGAACACCGAGCCGATGGCCTGGGGAATGGTCTTTTGCGGGTTGCGTGCTTCACCGGCGGTGAGGCCGATCATTTCCACACCCAGATAGGCGAACATCACCATCTGCAGCGACATCAGCACGCCGGTCACGCCATTGGGCATGAAGCCGCCGTTGCTCCACAGGTTGGAGATCCCCACTGCCACACCGTCATTGCCAAAGCCGAAGGCAATGATGCCGATGCCGCCAAGCACCATGGCGATGATGGTGACGATCTTGATCAGCGCGAACCAGAACTCGAACTCACCAAAAGCCTTCACCGCCACCAGGTTGACCGCGCCCATGCTGCCCAGCGCCGCCAGGGCCCAGATCCAGCGCGGAACGTCGGGGAACCAGATGCCCATGTAGATGGCCACTGCCGTGATTTCGGCAACACAGGTCACCAGCCACAGGAACCAGTAGTTCCAGCCGGTCAGGAAGCCCGCCAATGGGCCGAGGTAATCCTGGGCATAACGGCTGAACGAGCCGGCGACGGGGTTGTGCACGGCCATTTCACCAAGGGCGCGCATGATCACCAGGATGGCCAGGCCGCCGATGATGTAGGACAACATGATGGCCGGACCGGCCATTTCGATCGCCTTGGCCGAACCGAGGAAAAGACCGACACCGATACAGGCGCCCAGCGCCATCAGGCGGATGTGCCGTTCGCCCAGTTCACGCTTGAGCGGGCCGCCTTCTGTGGCCTGGCCGTGGGCAGAGTGGTTGCCGACTGGCATAGCAATACAACCTCATTTTGTTATTGGATTTGACCTTCGTGCCGCCGCGACCAAGCCGATAGGCGTGGCATTGGCTTGCCAGGCTGGCCTTGTGGACCGGCCCGTGTGCCGGAGTAGAGCGTCCGGCAAGGCGAAGGGGGCGAGCAGTATAGGAAGACCGTTGTAGGAGTTTTCACTGTATATATGCAGAAATTTGGCTAGAACTCTGGGGCCGCTACCCGCCCCAAAAATCGCCGGGGCACCATAGCAACATCGGCCGTTGAAGGAACCCACACCAAAGCCGCATAGCCCCTCACCACTTTCCTTCTTCTACAAATTTTTCACCCTATCCACTCAACGTCTAAGCTTCAGACAAGCAAGACGAAAATACTTGGCCGGATAGAAGACTATGGGCGCACTGTGGCAATCGGAACCAAGCAGAACGGAAGCACCCGAGATACCTCCGGCCGAGACGCCACAACCCAAGTCCCCCCGTCAGCGTCGGCTATGGTGGCGGCTGATCATCCTCATCCTGCTGGTGGCACTGGTAGCCATAGGTGTTGCCGCGTATGACGAATTCCGTACCTCCGAACTGCAATCGCGCGAGTTCAGTAAACTGGCCGGTACACTGACCTATTCGCTGCAAGCCGGTCCCAGCGATGCCATCATCTACCCCGGTGACGGGCCGTTCGACAAACGCCTGGGCTATAGCGCCCTGGGTGAATTCCTGCCACGCCTGCTCAAGCGCGACTACCTCATCAGTGAACAGGTGAAGTTCTCACCCGCATTGATGAACTACGTCGATCATGGGCTGTTCGCGCCCTATATCGAGAAAATCCAGGCCGGCCTGTCGATCACCGACTGCCGCGGCGACACGCTGTACCAGTACAACTACCCCCAGCACCTGTACCCGGACTTTGCAGCGATCCCTCCCGTGATGGTCAACAGCTTGCTGTTCATCGAAAACCGCGACCTGCTGGATACCCAGGACCCACGTAACAACCCGGCAGTGGACTGGCCACGCTTTGCCAAGGCCGCCTACAGCCAGGTCGCCAAGTACCTGGCCCTGCCCGGCCAGTCTGCCGGCGGCAGCACCCTGGCCACGCAGCTGGAGAAATATCGCCACTCACCCGACGGCCTGACGGTGTCGGGCGCGGAGAAAATCCGGCAGATGATTTCTGCCAGCGTGCGTGCCTACCAGGGCGGTCCCGACACCACCGAGGCACGCCAGCGCATCGTGCGTGACTACCTCAACAGCGTACCGCTGTCGGCTGTACCTGGGCATGGTGAGGTACATGGCATGGCCGAGGGCCTGCGGGTGTGGTACGGCGCCGACTTCGACCAGGTCAACCAGGCCCTGAACGCCACCGCTACCGACCCCGAGAGCATGGCCGCACGTGGCCTGGCCCTGCGCCAGGTGCTTTCGCTGATGATTGCCCAGCGCCGCCCCTCGCATTACTTGTCCAAGGGCCGGGTCGAGCTGGCCGAACTCACCGATTCGCACATTCGCCTGCTTGCCGCCAACAAGGTCATCGATCAGCCGCTGGCCGATGCCGCGCTGGCCAGCAAGGCGGTGTACCGCGACTGGGTCGCGCAGCCGACCATCGTACCGATCATTACCAACAAGGGCATCAGCCTGGCGCGCAACCGCCTGTCGGCCATGCTCAATCGCCCGCTGTACGACCTCGACCGCCTCGACCTGTCAGCCACCAGTACCTTGCAGGCCGACCTGCAGTTGCAGATCAGCCAGTACCTGAAAAACCTTGCCGACCCGGCGTTTGCCGCACAGATCGGCCTGATCGGCGAGCGGCTGCTCACTGCCAAGACCACCGACCAGGTGAGCTACAGCTTCACCTTGTTCGAACGCACCGCCGATGGCTCGCGGGTCCGGGTGCAGACCGACAGCACCAACCAGCCCTTCGACATCAACGAAGGCAGCAAGCTGGAGCTGGGCTCAACCGCCAAGCTGCGGGTACTGACCACCTACCTTGAAATTATCGCCGAGCTGCACGACAAGTACGCCGGCAAACCTGCCGCCGAGCTGAAGAAGGTCGAAGTGGCCGAACTCGACCGCATCACGCAATGGTCGCTGGAATGGCTGGCGCTGAACAGCAAGAACCAGAGCCTTGACGCCATGCTCGACGCCGCGCTCGAGCGCAAGTACTCGGCCAACACCGGCGAAGCGTTTTTCACCGGTGGCGGGATGCATGTGTTCAACAACTTCCGCAAGGAAGACAACAACCGCAACCCGACACTCAAGGATGCACTGCGCGAGTCGATCAACCTGCCGTTCATCCGCCTGATGCGCGACCTGGTGCGCTACGTGACTTACCAGCAGCCGTACAACCGCGTGCCGCTGCTCAAGGACGATGCCGACCCGCGCCGCCAGGAATACCTTGCGCGCTTTGCCGACAAGGAAGGCACCAACTACCTGATGCGCTTCTGGAAGAAGTACCAGCGTAAAACCTCGCAACAACGCCTGGACACCTTCCTCGACAGCATGCGCGTGACCCCACAGCGGTTGGCGGCGGTACACCGCTACCTGTTCCCCGAGGCAGGCCAGGAAACCTTCAACGCGTTCGTGCGTGCCCACCTCAAGGGCGACAAGGCCGTGCTGGGCAAACTGACCGATGGCCGTCTGTCCGAGATGTACGCAGCTTACGGCCCCGGCAAGTACGACCTGCCCGACCAGGGTTACATCGCCAAGGTCCACCCACTGGACCTTTGGCTGCTTGGCTACCTGCTGAAGAACCCAAGCTCGACACTGACCGAGATGATCAACGCCAGTCGTTTCGAACGCCAGGAGGTATACGGCTGGCTGTTCAAGAGCCGCCACCAGGGCGCCCGTGACAGCCGCATCCGCACCATGGTCGAAATCGAAGCCTTCCTCGATATCCACCAACGCTGGAAACGCGTGGGCTATCCATTCGACCACCTGGTGCCCTCATTGGCCACCGCCATCGGCAGCTCCGGCGACCGCCCCGCTGCCCTCTCCGAACTGGTCGGGATCATCCAGAACGACGGTGTTCGCCTGCCGACCCTGCGCATCGACACCCTGCATTTCGCAGCCAACACACCCTATGAGACCAAGTTGATCACAGACCCTGACCGGGGCGTGCGAATTCTGCCAGTCGAAGTGGCGCGTGCACTCAAAGGCGCCATGTCGCAAGTGGTCGATGCAGGTACCGCGCGGCGTATTTCCGGCAGTTTCAAGCTGCAGGACGGCACCCCACTGGTGATGGGCGGCAAGACCGGTACCGGCGACAACCGAATCGAGAGCTTTGGCGCCGGCGGCCGGCTGATCGGCTCGCGCTCGCTAAACCGCACCGCCACCTTCGTGTTCTTCCTCGGCGACAACCATTTCGGCACGCTGACCGCCTTCGTGCCGGGTCGCACGGCAGAAGCGTTCAAATTTACTTCGGCGCTGCCAGTGCAGGTGCTCAAGGGCATGGCACCGATCCTCATGCCATACCTGCAGCCTGGCAATCCGAATGAGTGCAAGCCGCCACAGGTTGCCCTGCACACACCGCCACCGGCAGGGAACACATCGACGCAGTAGATGATAATCATCAGCATTTAAGGGCTTGTCTTTAGATATATCTTAAGTAATATCTTAAGATATATCGCAAACGACGGAGCCCTATCCTTATGCGCGAACATCCCCCTCATGATCCCTTCGAGCGGCGCCCCGCCCGTGGCGAGCGCGGCCCGCGTGTCTTCGCCCCGGGTGACCTCAAGCTGCTGATGCTGGACTTGCTGGCCGAGCAGCCCGGCCACGGTTACGACCTGATCCGCCAGATCGAAAATCTGTTCGACGGCAGCTACAGCCCAAGCCCTGGGGTGATCTACCCCACGCTGAACTTCCTCGAAGAGGCCGAACTGATCAGCGGCCAGGTACAAGGCAGCAAACGCCTCTACGCCATCACCGATGCCGGCCGCAGCGCCTTGGTGGATCAGGCAGTAGCCCTGGATGGCGTGCGCATGCGCATCGAGGTCAGCAAACGCGCCCTGCGCGGCCACGACCGCCCGCCAGAGATTCATGAAGCGGTCGGCAACCTGCGCCATGCACTGCACATGCACAGCGGCCGCTGGACAGTGGAAGAAATCGAACGGGTCCGTGACCTGCTCAACCATACCGCCAAGGCCATCGCCTCCGGGCCCACCGAACCTTTCAGGGAGACGCCCCATGAGTGACACCATTCACCGCGTAAACCACGAGATCCGCCAGCGCCGTCTGCAGGTGCTGCGGGTCACCGAGCTGACCCCGCGCATGCGCCGCATCACCCTGGGGGGTGCCGAGCTGCAAGGCTTTACCAGCGTGGGCAGCGACGACCATATCAAGCTGCTGTTCGCCGAAACGCCGGAGCAACAACAGGCCATCGAGGCCCGTAATCTGGGCAAGGACGGTGGCGCGCGGCCCACCATGCGCGAGTACACACCACGGCGCATCGACCTGGTGGCACATGAGCTGGACATCGACTTCGTGCTGCACGGCGACGGCCCTGCCTCTACCTGGGCCGCGCAAGCCGCGCCCGGGCAAACCCTGGACATCGCAGGGCCACGGGCCTCGCTGGTGGTGCCGGATATTTTCGACAGCTACCTGCTGATCGGAGATGAAACTGCCATCCCGGCCATTGGCCGTCGGCTGGAGGAGTTGCCGGCGGGCCGCCAGGTGCTGGCAGTGATCCAGATCGAAGACGAGCACGAGCGCCAGCCGCTGCCAAGCAAGGCGCAGGTGGAAGTGATCTGGGTACGTCGCCAAGGGGAAGACTTGTTGGAGCTGGTGCGTAACCTGAGCTTGCCGCAAGGCCAGCTGTATGCCTGGGTGGCGCTGGAAAAAGCCCTGACTCGCCAGGCCAAGGCGTTGTTGCTGGAGAAAGGGGTAAAGGAAGACGCGCTAAAGGCTGCAGCCTACTGGCGGGCCAACGGGACTGCCGACGACGAGTGATCGTGATTGCCTGATCTGCCGTCTTCGCGGGCAAGCCCGCTCCTACACTGATCGGGGATGGACACAACTCGGCGGTTGGGCACAAATCGGTGGTTGGGCACAGGCCGTTGTAGGAGCGGGTTCACCCGCGAACACCGGCGCAGCCGGTGCCACGCAACGCGCCGCCTGCTTCGCGGGTATGCACCATCGATACGACCAAGCGCTTAAGCCCCGAGCACCTCAGAAAAGCTCGACCGCTCGCAGCGTATCTACAGGAGGCCGCGCCACGTTGTTGCTTACCAACGAAGGTCTCGCTGCCCCGCCAAGGCCTGCGGCCCAAGCCATTGGGCCCCACGCAACAATGGCGTCAACTGCGCTTCAGGCTGCAGCTGGAACACCACCTGCGCCTGGCGTCCTGGCAGGTCGGCATCCACGGTCAGTTGATGTTGCCCTTGCTGCGCCAACTGCCCGCGCAGGTGCCAGCCACTGCGGCAATCCATTTCCAGCCAGCCGTGCCCAAGGCCTAGGGACCAAGGGTCGCTCAGGGCAAGGTCGGTTACGATCACGCGGCCTTCACTGGCCTGGCATTGGCGCCCTGTCCCCTGCATCCTCAACACACCCTGCCACTGGCCGGCCAGGCGGTAATCCGTCGAGACCGTCGCCAAAGGCCCCTTGGCTGATGCCTCCAGCCGCCAACGCCAGGGCCAGCCTTCTGCACGCAACTGCCAGGCCTGCCCCTGGAACCCCACTTGCGCGTTCGCCTGCAAGCGCCAGGGCTGCAGCGTCCAGCGCAAAGGCCCGACCGGCCCCCATTGTTGTGCCTGCCCTTGCCAGAGGCTTCCACCGACATCGCGTACCGGCAGGCCGAACGCACGCACCACCCAATTGGCCGGAAGCTCGATAAACAGCGTGAGCACGAATACCAGTAACACCCAGGCCATTGCTGCACTGCGGCTCATGGCTGCACCACCAGATCAAATCGCAAAGCCTTGCCCTGCTGCTCCAGTCCCCATTGCAACGGCAGTGCGCCTTCTGCACGCAGGCTCTGCACCCAGCCTTGCAGCATGCGCTCATCGGCCACCTGCCCGCGCAGTTGCCAGGCCTTGCCTTGCGTATCGACTTCGGTCAGTTCGACCCCACGGGCCTGGGCCGACTGACGTAGCCGCTCCAGGTTCAAACCGGGCCCGCCTTGCAGGCTGGCCGCCTGTTCGGCCAGCACACGCCACTGGCCAAGCACGCGCCATTGCGCAACGCCTTCGCGCAGGGCCAGGAAGGCCAGCAGCAGGGCGATCAGTCCCCAGGCGAACGTGAAGCGATGACGCTGTAGCCAGTCCCGGTTCATGAAGCTGCTCCCAGGTCGAAGATCACTTGGCCTTCTTGAACCTGCACTGTGGCGCCAGCGGCAGCCGCCATATCACGCCATGGTGGCGCACTGCCCTCGCCCTCCAGGCGCAGGTGCCAACGCTGACCATCGAAGCGCACCGCTTGCAGGCGCAAGCCGGGGTTGGCACGCAGCCAGGTCTGCAAGCGAGCCTGCAGGTCGTCTAGCTGACGTGTACGCAGTTGCTGCTGCAGTACGCTCTCGCGCAGGCGCTTGAGGGCCTGTGCCGCGTGCCGAGGGCTGGCCTGCTCGCCGGTCACGGCAACGACCTGGTTGCGCCAGAGTTGCGCCTGACGCCATTGCTGACTCACCCACAGGCCACCCCAAACGGTGGCCAGCACCAGGCAAGCTGCCAGCAGCCGCTGCTGCTGGCGGGAGGCCGCCGGCAACGAGCGCACCTTGCGGGCGCGATCGAACAGGCCGGGCAGTGTGTCGAGCGGCGCAAATACGGTTGGCCAATTGCCGCTCAGCGACGTCTTGTGCAGCCCTGCCCACGGTGGCTGCGGCACGCCACCCAAGGCATCAGGCCACGCCAGCCAGTGCTCCTGTCCGTCTTCGGCCAAGCCTTTGTAGAAGGACAGCCCGGGGGTGCGTTGCCATTGCCAGGCGCATCCTGGCTCGGGCGAAGGCAGCAGCTGCAGCTCCGCCCAGCAACGCACCGTCTGCAAGCCCCATTCGGCACATTGGCCACGCCAGTCATCCAACTGCTGACGCGCCACTACCAGCAGACGAAGGTAGCCGGGTTCACGGGCCAGGCAGGCACAGGCCACCTCATGCGGGGCCTGCAGCAAGCGATCCTCAAGCAGCAAAGGCCACTCTTCGCGCTTGAGCCCGGGCGGGGCCGGCACGCGAAAATGGCTGCACGCCTCGGCAGGCAGGACCAGCGCAACATGGGCCTGCGGGTTGGCCGGTGGCTCGCCCTGCCCCTGGCTTTGCAAAATACCGTCCTGGACCAGCGCCCAATGCCAGACAGCACCCGGGCGCAGCAGCAGCCACACCTGGGCCGGCGCACGCCGCCGCCATTCAAGTTTCATGAGCGCCCCCATGGAAGGGCGAAGGTGCAGACATAGGGGGCTCCATCACGCAGCAGTTCCAGACGCACACCACGGCCTGGGTGCACCGGTTGGTCAGAAGGCCAGGCCAGCCAGCGGCCGCCCTGGTAGTACAGAACGTTCATGGCGCTGACCTGGTCGAGTCGTTCGCGCTGTACCCAGCGCGGGGCGACGGCGGCGTACAAGTCCGCCGAGCTTTCCAGCAGCAGGCGTTGCTCCCGGGCCTCGAACCGCAGGCGCTGGCGTTGCAGGCGCGAGCCACCTTCGGCTGCCGGCAGGCCGGTGCTGGCGACCCACAGCAACTGGTTGCTGGCGGGCTGCCAGTCCAGCCAACGGCTGGCCAGCGGCAGACGCTGGTCGTAGACACGGCGCAGCACCGGGCTGTCGAAGCGCCGCTCCAGGGCCAGGCAAAAGTCCAGCACCGAGGTTTGCCGAATGGTGTCCTGCAAGCGTTCGCGCACCTTCAGCCAGCCGTTGACCAGGGCGGCCAGCATGATGCCGAGCACGGCCGTCAGGGCCAGCGCGACCATCAGTTCGATCAGGGTCAGACCTGCCTGGCGGTGTTTCATGGGCGCTCCAGAAACACGGTGTACTGGCCCAGTGGCAGGCGCTGATCGCGGTCAGCGAACAATTGCAGTTCGCCACGGCGCAGGTCTCGCACGCCAGTGCGGCGCAGTTGCAGTTGCCAGTGACACCGTTGGCCACCTTGGCCGAGCTCGCCGGCTACCTGGTTTTCGGCAGGCCAGTACTGCTCGACGGCAAAGCGGGCTTGCAGCTCACGCGCGCACAGCAGGCCAAGGCGGTGCTGTTGCAGGTTGTCCTGAACGGCCAGCCGCTGGCGCAGCACCTGGCTGGTGATCACCGCCAGCACGGCAGCGATTGCCAGGGCTACGGTCACCTCCAGCAGAGTGAAACCACGCTGTGCTTGCTTCATGGCACGACCCACATGCCATCGGTGCGGCTCCAGGCCCATTGCTGACTGCCATCGGCCCAGCGCCAGCGCACGCTACCCGCCTGCGCCCAGCCATGCGGCGTGAACAGCACGCGCGGTTGCGGGCTGGCGGGCCAGTCCGGGTGCAGGCCCTTGGGCCAGTCGCCGAGCGGGACCGCTTCGACCACCCAGGCATTGCCCTCGCGGCGGACGAACTCCGGGCGCTGGCCATTCCAGCGCAACCCGCGCAGTTGCCCCGCATGCCGGGCCAGCGCGGCCTGGCCGCGGACCTCGACCGCCAGCCGTTGCAGGGCCTGCTCGACACTGGCCTGGCCGTTGCCAAGGCCGGCCACCGCCAGCCCGGTCATCAGCCCGGCAATGGCCAGTACCACCAACAGTTCGATCAGGCTGAAGCCGCGCTGATGACGCACCGTTACAGCGCCCAGTTACCCAGGTCGGCATCCTGGCCTTCGCCGCCCGGCAGGCCATCGGCACCCAGCGAGTACACATCGACCCGGCCATGCTCGCCGGGCATGCGGTACTGGTACGGGGTGCCCCACGGGTCCTCCGGCAGGCGACGTACGTAGCCATCACTGCGCCAGGCCCGAGGCACTGGCTCCTGAGCCGGCTTTTTCACCAGCGCGGCCAGGCCCTGTTCGCTGCTGGGGAAGCGCAGGTTGTCCAGCCGGTACATGTCCAGCGCCTGCTCCAGGGTGGCCAGGTCGGCCATCACCTTCTGCTTCATGGCCTTGTCCTGGTTGCCCAGCACGCTGGGCGCCACCACGGCGATCAGCAGGCCGATGATGAAGATCACCACCATGATCTCCATGAGGGTGAAGCCGCGTTGGCGGTTACGTCGATGCTGCATGGCAATACTCCTTGTCGTCACAATTGCAGGCCCTGGTTGAGTTGCATGATCGGCAGCAGCACCGCCAGCACGATGAACAGCACCACGGCGCCCATCACCAGGATCATCAGGGGTTCGAACAGCGCCATGGCGGTATCGACCTGGCGGGCAAAGCCGCGCTCCTGGTCGTCGGCCACGCGCTCGAGCATGTCCGCCAGGGTGCCGCTGGCCTCGCCGCTGCCGACCATGTTCACCAGCAGCGGCGGGAATTGCTGGCTGGCATCCAGCGCACGGTGCAGGCTGGTGCCGCCCTGCACGTGTTGGCGCACCTGCTCCATGGCCAGGCGGATACGCCGGTTGCCGATGGTTTCGGTGGCCACTTGCAAGGCTTCGAGCAGGGCCACGCCACTGCCAGTGAGAATCGCCAGGCTGCGCGCCAGGCGCGCGCTCTCCAGCACCTGCAGCAGGCTGCCAATACGCGGCAGGCGCAGCAGCAGCTGGTCGCGACGCAGGCACCAGTGCGGTTTGCGCAGCAGCCAGCCAGCCAGCCCCCCGAGCAACAGCGCCCCCCCTAACAACCAGGGCCCGGCGTGCACCAGCCCCTGGCTCAGGCCGATCAGCAACGAGGTGATCAGCGGCAGGCTTTGCCCGGCGTGGGCGAATTGCTCGGTGAGTTTGGGCACGACGAACGTCATCAGGCCAATCACCACTGCCAGCGACACACCCATCAGCACAGCGGGGTAGATCAGCGCTGTGCGGGCCTTGTGTTGCTGGCGTTGCACCTGCTCCAGGTGGTCGGCCAAGCGGGTCAGCACCTGGGCCAGGTGCCCGGAACGTTCGCCGGCCTCGACCAGCGCGCAGTACAGGCCAGTAAACGGTGCGCCCTGCCGGGCCAGGCTGCGGGCCAGGCCCAGGCCTTCGGCCAGTGAGCCGCGCAAGGCCACCAGCACACTGTGCAAGGCGGGTTGACGCAGTTGCCGTTCAAGGGTGGCAAGGGCATCGACCAAGGGAATGCCGGCCCCGGTCAAGGTGGCCAGCTGACGGGTCAGCTCACACAACTGGGCGCGGCTCAAGCGCTGGCGTCGGGGTTGTCGGCTGCCGGCTTCATGGCGCTGCAACTGGCGGGCGAACAGGCCCTGCTCGCGCAGCAGCTGGCGGGCGTGGCGTTCACTGTCAGCCTGCAGGCTGGCCTTGTGCGATTTGCCGGCGAGGTCAACGGCCTGGTAGCGATAGGTCGGCATGCCTTAGCCCTGCACCACGCGCAGCACTTCAGCCAGGCTGGTCTCACCGCGGGCCAGGCAATCGCTGGCCATCGCCACCAGGCTCTGACGCCGATCAGCCAGGTAATCCTGCATGGCCAGCTCGCTGGCGCCGTCGTACAACAGGCCGATGAGCCCGGCGTCCAGCTCGATGAATTCGTACAGCCCCAGTCGGCCGATATAACCGCTGCCCTGGCACTGCTCGCAACCCACGGCGTGATAAGTGCTGCCCAACGCCGCAAGCTCAGGCCACAGCTCGCGCTCGGCAGCCTGTAGCGGGTGCGCCACGGCACAGCTGCACAAACGCCGCACCAGGCGCTGGGCCAGGACGCCGCGCAGGCACGAGGCGATCAGGAACGGCTCGATGCCCATGTCGCGCAGGCGGGTCACTGCGCCTACCGCGCTGTTGGTGTGCAAGGTCGACAGCACCAGGTGGCCGGTGAGGCTGGCCTGCACGGCGATCTGCGCAGTCTCCTGATCGCGGATTTCGCCGAGCATGATCACGTCAGGGTCCTGACGCAGGATGGCGCGCAGGCCACTGGCAAATGTCAGCCCGGCACGCGGGTTGATGGCGGTTTGGCCAATGCCGGCGATGGCGTACTCCACCGGGTCCTCGACGGTGAGGATGTTGCGGCTGCCGTCGTTGAGGCTGTTCAGGCTGGCGTACAGGGTCGTGGTCTTGCCCGAACCGGTCGGGCCGGTGGACAACACGATGCCGTTGGGCCGCGCCAGGCAACTGCGCAGGCCCTGCAACACCGCTGCCGGCATGCCCAGGTTATCCAGCGCCAGCAGGCTGGCCTGCTTGTCGAGCACGCGCATCACCACCCGCTCGCCGTGGATGCCGGGCAAGGTCGAGACCCGTACGTCCACTTCGCGCCCCGCCGCGCGCAAGGTGATGCGGCCGTCCTGGGGCTGACGCTTTTCAGCAATGTCCAGGCGGGCCATGACCTTGATCCGTGATACCAGCATGGCCGACAACGCACGTGGAGGGCGCAGCACCTCACGCAGGTGGCCATCGACCCGCAAACGCACCACCAGGCTCTGCTCGAAGGTCTCGATATGGATGTCCGAGGCGCGCAGCCGCAGCGCCTGGCCGAACAGGCCGTTGATCAGGCGGATCACCGGGGCTTCGTCGTCGCTTTCAAGCAGGTCTTCGATGCGCGGCATCTCGCTCATCAGGCTATCCAGGTCGACCTGGTCGCCAATGCCTTCGATCAGCGCTTCGGTGGCGGCATCGCCGGCCTGGTACAGCTGGCCAAGGCGCTCGTCGAACAGCGCAGGTTCCAGGTATTCGAGCAGGCTTGGCTGGCCATGCACACGCAGCAACTCCTGCAACTGGGCATTGTCGGCGTCGGGCCGCAGCCATAGCTGCCAGCCCTGCTCTGCCGGGGCCATGGCCACTCCGCTCTGCCGTGCCTGGCGATAGGGCAGCATCACCAGTCACCGCCTTCCAGGCGTGCGCGGCTGGCGGGGAATACCTGCAACAGCCGCGTGCCCTCTGCAAGGTCCGGCAATTGCAGCGGTGTGGTCTGCTGCAGGGTGCGGTACTTGTCTTCACTGAGGCCCGCCAGGCTCGGGCCGTCGCGCAGAATGCGCGGGCGGATGAACACCATCAGGTTCTGCTTGGTGTTCCTGGTGGCATCGGAGCGGAACAACCGGCCAAGATAAGGGATGTCGCCGAGCAGCGGCACACGCTGGTTGCTGGTACTCAACTCGTCGCTGATCAGGCCGCCAAGTATCACCAGGCCGTTGTCCTCGACCATGACCTTGGTCTTGATCTCGCGCTTGTTGGTGATCACGTCGCTGGCCGAGCTGGTGTCGGCAATCGACGACACCTCCTGAACGATGTCCAGGCGCACGCTGTTGTCGATATTGATCTGCGGCTTGATGCGCAGCTTCACCCCGACTTCCTTGCGCTCGATGGTCTGGTACGGGTTGGCGTTGTTCTGCGTCACGGAGCCGGTGACGAAGGGCACTTCCTGGCCAACCAGGATCGATGCCTCGGCGTTGTCCAGGGTCAGCAAGGTGGGCGTGGACAGCAGGTTGAAGCCGCTCTTGCCCTTCAGCGCGTTGATCAGCATGGCGAAGTTGAAGCCCCCGCCGAAATGGCCAATGCCCGCCGTGGCACCGGTGGTGGTGGACAACAGGTCACCCAGGGCCTCGCTGTCGCCACTCGCGGCGGCCCCGGCAATGCTGGCGATATTCACCCCGTTACTGCCGAAGTTGACGATACCGGCACCGAACTTCTCGTCGGCGAACAGCCACTGCACGCCCAGCTCCTGGGCGCTGCTGTCGGACACCTCGGCGATGATCGCTTCGACCACCACCTGGGCACGGCGAATGTCCAGTTGCTCGACAATGGCCCGGTACGCTGCCAGCTCGCTGTCGGGGCCGACCATGACCACGGCATTGGTACCTTCTTCGTATTCCAGGCGGATACCCGGGCCACCGGAGGCTGGCATCACCGGCCGGTCCTTGCCCTCTGCCTCGCCCGCGCCTTCAGCCGGCACCGCCCCTTCCTGGCTGAGCCCTCGCAGCACCTTGACCACTTCACCGGCATTGGCATGGCGCAGGTAGATCACCTGGGTACTGCCGCTGCCCGGTGCCTCTTGAGGGCGGTCGAGCTGGCGCAGCAGGCTGGCGATGCGTTCGAGGTTGCTGCGCCAGTCAGTCACCACCAACTGGTGCGCCGCCGGGTACGGTGTAATCACTCCAACCCGCGGGTCGATCAGCGGTTTGAGGATGCCCAGTACCTGTTCGCTGGCGGCGTTGCGCACGCTGAATACGCGGGTGGCCACGCTGTCGCTGCCCTCGCCCTGCTGCCCGCCCGCCTCTACCGGCACCGGCTCCAGGCGCGCGGCCTGGTCGGGTACGATTTTCACGCTGCCATTGGGCAGGTCGACGGTGGCATAGCCCTGGGCACGCAGTTGGGCCAGGAAGATGTCGTAGATGGCGTCGGCGTCGTGCAGGTCGACAGTGCGCACGGTGACCTTGCCCTTGACCCGGGGGTCGACGATGAAGGTGGTGCCGGTGATACGCGACACGCTGTCGATGAACTCACCGAGTTCGGTATCAACGAAGTTCACTTCGTACATCGGCGTACCGTTGTCATCGAACACCGGCTCTTGGGCATAGGCCATGGACAAGGCCAGGCTCAGCGCAGCCGCCATGCAGTATCTAACAGGCATCGTTCATCCTTGCCGCTTGAAGCCGGTCACGGCGGGGCGTGGCGGCCAGGGCAGGCGCTCACGCCGCCCCTGGTTGTTGAAAATCAGGCCATCGCTGTCGATGTCCTGCAGCACGATCCCTGGCGCCAGGCGCTGACCGCGGGCCAGGGTGCGCACTTGCTCGCCGTAGCGCAGCACCACCACACTGGCGGCCAATGGCTGGGCCTTGAGGCCGCCGAGGTATTGCAGCGGCAGACGGGTAATGGTGATGGCGCCGTCGTCGGGCGGCGCCTGCCAGTGACCGACCATCAGCCCGGGCAGCAGGCTGTCGGCCACCGCAGACGCCGTGGCCGGGTGTGGCTGCCGGCTCAACTGCAGCACACACTGCGCAGACAGCCAGCCGGCCAGGGTCAGGCCAGCGCCGGTGAGCAGACGCGAGGTGAGCATCACGAGGCCAACTGCCGTGGGTGCCAGCCTGGGTGCCCCTGCACGTAACGCACTTCGGGCAGTTGCAGCGGCGCCAGTTGCCAGTTGTCAGGCTGACGGGCCAGCCAGGCTTCGACCCGCTGCCACAGTGGCTCGCCGGCCTGGCTTTCGAATTGCAGGCCAAAGGTGCGGCAAAGGCCCTGCACCGGCTCCAGCCCCGTGATGCGCTTGCCTTGTGGGCTGTAGCTGACGCTCCAGGCCTGGCCCAGCCAGCGCGGCAGGTCCTGGCTGTTGTCCAGCAGCAGCGGGTCACCGAACAATTGTTCAGCGGCGTTTTCCAGCACTTGTTCGACCTGCCTGGCCGGTGCCTCGACCACTGGCGCCGGGTAGCCACCGGTAAGGCTGATCAGATGTTCGCGGGTAATGGGCGCCCCTACTGCCAGCGGGTAGTCATAACGCAGGCCCGGCAGCAACACGGGCATGCTGCTATCGTCGGCCAAGGCTTGATGCAGCAGGCGGTCCCAGCTGCCGCCACGGGTATCGCGGCGCCACAAGGCCTGGGGCGCGCGGGCCAGCGGCTGGTCGAGCCAGGCCGCATGGCCGGCCCGTTGCTGGTGCAGTTGCGCCTGCAGTGGCGCGACACGCAGCTGCGCGGCAGGCGCCAGTTGCTGTTCAAAGGCCGGGAAAAAACGCCCGTCGAACTGCCACTGGCCGGCCACACGCTGGCAGCGCAGGCGGAAGGCACCGCTGCCCCGGCAGCCGGCAAACAGCACCGGTACGCGGCGACCGCTGGCCTGGGTGACCTCGACCGGCGCGGGCCACAGGTCCTGACCACGGGCGCACAACAGCACGTCGACTTGCGGCACCCGTTCAGCCAGCCACAGGCCGGGGCCCGTGCCTGCATCGGCCATGGCCACCACCAGGTCAGCCTCGCGCCGGGCTTGCTCGAACACAGGCAGCAGAGACTGGTACCACTGTTTAAGAGAGGCTTTCTGGTCTTGGGCATAGGGGTCGGTCACGCCAACCACTGCAATACGGGCACCGCCGCGCTCGAAAACGTGCAGGGCTTGCACGCCCAGTGCCTGGCGTTGTGCGTCTGCCAGCCCGGCGCCGAGGGTAATGGCGCTGGTCTGGCGATACAGGCCCGTGCTGCGTTGTGGCCACAGCACACGCTCATCGCTGCTGACCCGCGCTTCGATGCCCAGCAGTTGGCTGCCTTGCACACCACTTTCGCCCTGGGTCAGGTACGCCAGGCCACTGCCATTCCAGCCCTGGCCGTTCTCCAGGGTCAGGCTGTTGCCCGCACCGGCCTCGCCACGCAGTTGTTCCAGCAACGCCGCGAGCACCGCATAACCGCCCAGTTGCGCTGCCGTTGCCTGGCTGGCATCCAGCAGCGGCGCCAGTTGCGGGTAGGCGATACTGGCACTGCGGCCAGTCATCCAGGGCGCGCGGCCCAAATGGCTGACCGGCCCCAACCGGGTAGCCGGTACCACCGCCTGGCCAGGCTGGCGGGCATCGAGGGTATCGGCGACGTACAGCAAGTCGAGCTGGGCGTTGCCGCCCTGCTGCCCTGGGAAGGCTGTGCAGGCGCCGAGCAGCGGTGCCAAGGCACCGATACCCATCCAGCCGATCACTTCGCGCCTGTGCACACTGCTCGCCATCGCATCCGCCATCCTTATCCACGTCCATTCAGGGACCCGGATGTTGCGGCGTTGGCATTACAGTTTGATGGCAGAAATCCGACAGCAATTCCAATTTGATCTGTAGACCACAAATCTAAGAACTGGCAGTTTTAAAAGCTCGTTAACATTTCTGCCAAGGAATCATCACACTTGCGCCTTAAAGTCGCGGTTTCCTCCCACTCAGCCAACACAAGGACACCCTGATGAGTCGAGATACCGGCGACAACCTGGACCGGAACCAAAGCGGCAACCTGCCGATGGCCAATGTCATGGACGCCTACCTGAGCCGCCGCAGCGTCATGCGCGGCAGCCTGGGCGCCGCCATCGCCATGATCGCCGGTACCGGCCTGACAGGCTGCTTCGACGGTGGTGGTTCCGATCATGATGATCCGGTCACCGAGCCCCCGGTGACCGAACCGCCAGTCACCGAGCCGGAAGTGCCGAAACTGGCACTGGGCTTTCAGTCCATCCCAGGCTCGCGCACCGACGCCTGTGTGGTCGCCGCCGGCTACAGCGCCTACGTGCTGGCGCCCTGGGGGACGCCACTGAACAGCAACGGCAACCCGTGGAAGTCCGACGGCAGCAACACCTCGACCGACCAGGCCAACGCCATGGGCATGCACCACGACGGCATGCACTTCTTCCCCATCAACGGCAGCTCGGAAGACGGCCTGCTGGCAATCAATTTCGAGTACATCGACACTGCCGCCCTGCACCCGGCCGGCCCCACTACCGATGTCAATGGCAAGCGCCCGGTTGAAGAAGTGCGCAAGGAAATCAACGCTCACGGTGCTGGCGTTGTACGCCTGCAGAAGATCAACGGCCGTTGGCAAGTGGTCGACAACGACCCGCTGAACCGTCGCTTCACCACGGCTTCACGCATGGAAATCACCGGCCCGCTGCGTGGCACCGACCACGTCAAGACCAAATACTCCACTGCTGGCACCCACTGCCGTGGCACCAACAACAACTGCGGCAACGGCTATACCCCGTGGGGCACCTACCTGACCTGCGAAGAGAACTGGCCGGGCATCTTCGTCAACAAGGGCACCCGCCCCGAGGACCAGCGCCGCATTGGCGTGGGCACCTCCAGCGGCCAGTACAAGTGGGAAACCGCTGCCGGTGACGCCAGCGAAGTGGACGACGAATTCGCCCGCTTCGACGTTACCGTCAAAGGCGCCAGCGCCACCGACGACTACCGCAACGAAGCCAGCACCTACGGCTACATCGTCGAGATCGATCCGTACAACAACAGCACCCTGGCCACCAAACGCACTGCGCTGGGCCGCTTCCGCCACGAGGGCTGCGCCCCCGGCCTGCCCGTCGCCGGCAAGCCGCTGGTGTGGTACATGGGTGACGACTCGAACAACGAGTACCTGTACAAGTGGGTGTCCACCGCCGTGTGGGACGCCGCTGATGCCAACCCGGCCGACCGCCTGGCCACCGGCGCCAAGTACCTCGACCAAGGCAAACTCTACGTGGCCCGCTTCAATGCCGACGGCACCGGCGTATGGCTGCTGCTGGACGTGGCCACCGCCACCACCGGCGGCAGCACCCTGGGCGCGCTGTATGGTGACCTGCCGGGCATCATCCTCAACACCCGTGGTGCTGGCGACGCCGTGGGCGCAACGCCGATGGACCGCCCGGAGTGGACCACGGTCAACCCGCTGAACGGCGATGTGTACCTGACCCTGACCAACAACAGTGCACGCACCCCGGAAAAGGTCGATGCAGCGAACCCACGCGGCCCGAACCGACACGGCCACATCATTCGCTGGCACGACAGCGACGACCAACTGAGCTTTACCTGGGACATCTTCGTGTTCGGCGCCAACGCTGCCGGCACCGCCGACATCAACCGCTCCGGCCTGACCGAACTGAACCAGTTCGCCAGCCCCGACGGCATGAGCTTCGATAGCCGCGGCGTGCTGTGGTTCGAGACCGACAACGGCGAAACCACCTTGACCGACTACACCAACGACCAGTTGCTGGCGGTGATCCCTACCGACCTGGTGGATGCCAGCGGCAAGCAGGTGCCGGTGAACGCACAGAACCAGGTGGACCTGCGGCGCTTCTTTGTCGGGCCAAATGGTTGCGAGGTGACCGGTATTACCTTTACCCCGGACAACAAGACGCTGTTCGTCAACATTCAACACCCGGACAACTGGCCGTATACCGACAAGGCGACCGATGCGACGCCGGCTGGGGCTACCGTGCGGCCGCGGGCTTCGACGGTGGTGATCCAGCGTATTGATGGTGGGGAGATCGGGACCGTTTGATCCCGTGCCGGTCAGCCAACGTTTGCTGGCTGTACCGGCCTCTTCGCGGGCAAGCCCGCTCCTACAGGGGGCTCACTGGTTTCAGAACCAGCGTAGGGGCGGGCTTGCCCGCTTAGAGGTCAGTGAACGTTACCAGGCTATTGGCTCCCGGCTACGCACCCGCACTTGCTGCGCGGGCACCCGGGCATGCCATTGCACCACCCCCAGCGCCTCCACCTGGAACTCGCTGCGCATCACCCGCCCCTCTTCCTCGAACGACAGCTGCAACAGAAAATGCCCGCTGTTGAGCAGCAGCCCTTCGCTCAACCGTTCGAACGTTTCGTCATCCACCGCCCCAAGCGCCTGACGCAGTGCAGCCGCGTCCACATACCCCGACGCCGGCCTGCCGCTGACAATGCGGCTGAGCAACGAACGCGAGTAACGCCCTTCATACAGCGCCTCCAGCAGGGGCAGATGCTCCAACCCCAGCGCGTTGGCGTTGAGCCGCCAACCCGTGGTCTGGGGCAAGGCGCACAGCATCGGGTAACGCGCCTGGCGGCTGGCGTCCGGCTCCAGCAACAGGTTCAGCTCGCTGGTGTCGAGCATCGGCTGGTCAGCCGCCAGCCGTGGCGGTTGCTGACGCAGGTACTGGGCGCTCTCGGCGCCCTGCAGGCGGGCATCACTGTCGGCATCGAGCCAGTCGGCCAAAGCATCGACCAGGCGTTCGGCCGCCATGTCATTGCCCAGCAAGTAACGCAACTGGCGCTCGGCGCGTTCGCCATCGGCCCCCAGCAACGCATTGACGTTGAAGCAGGTGTGCTGGTCGCGTACCCGCAACTGCGCCTGGCCAGCGCCAAAATCGTAGTTAAGCGGCTGCCCACGCAAGGCTTGCCAGAACAGCGGACTGAGCCGCCAGGCGGGGTCACGCAGGGCCTGCCCGGCATAGGCCAGGCCGGCCTGCTCCATGGCCCGCACCTGCACTCGCTGGTGCAGCAGGCGCACTTCGTCGACCTGACGCCGGCCATCTTCCACCAGCCAGGCCATGCCCGCCGCCAGCATTGCCAGCACCACCATCACCATCAACAGGGCCGCACCCTGCTGTTGCCTTCCACCCATCGGTGCGTGCCTCGCTTGCGGAATAAAAACGCCAGTCAACACGCGGGGTGTTTCAGGTAGATGGCAGTGCCCGTTCGTCATGTGCTCGTCATCTAGGCAAGGCAGGATTGCCCTTCCTTTTCATGACCTTACAGGAGTGGTCGCTATGGGTGGCATTGGAATCTGGCAACTGGTGATCGTATTGCTGATCGTGTTCTTGCTGTTTGGTACCAAGCGCCTGAAGGGGCTGGGTAGCGATGTGGGCGAGGCGATCCAGGGTTTTCGCAAGTCCATGGGTGGTGACAATGACGCCAACGCCGCTGACCAGGCGCACGTGCAGCAACAGTGTCCGCTGAACGGCCAAGTTGCCCAGCAATCTCAAGCGGACCGCCAGGCCTGATGTTCGAGGTCGGCTTCAGCGAGTTGCTGCTGATCGGCGTCGTCGCGCTGTTGGTGCTGGGCCCCGAGCGCCTGCCGGTGGCAGCCCGTACCCTCGGCCGCGGCCTGGGCCAGGCGCGCCGGGCCATGCACGCATTGCGCACGCAGGTGGAGCGCGAAATCGAGATGCCCAACCTCGACCAGGCACCTCTGCAACGCCTGGAACAGGAGATCCGCCAGGGCATCAGCCTGAACGCGGAACCGGCCAATGATGCGGCCACGGCCGTGCTGCCCAAGGAAAATGCTTCATGAGTATTGCCATGGACCCTGCCGCGAACATGCCCCTGACCGAACACCTGCGCGACCTGCGCAAACGCCTGGTGCGTTGCCTGGCGCTGGTGGCATTGGTGTTCGCCGGCCTGTTCCCCTTTGCCCAGACGCTGTACACGCTCATATCCGAGCCGCTACGGCGCTTTTTGCCGGAAGGCGCGAGCATGATCGCCACCAGCGTCACCTCGCCCTTTCTGGCACCGTTCAAGCTGACCGCGATGTGCGCCCTGTTCCTGGCCATGCCGCTGCTGCTGCATCAGGCCTGGGGCTTTCTGGCGCCGGGGCTGTACCGCCGTGAACGGCGCATTGCCCTGCCGCTGCTGGTATCGAGCATCGTTTTGTTCTATGCCGGCATGGCGTTCGCGTTCTTTCTGGTGTTCCCGATGATGTTCGGTTTCTTTGCCAGCGTGACGCCGGACGGCGTGGCGATGATGACCGATATCAGCCAGTACCTGGACTTTATCCTGGCGCTGTTTCTGGCCTTCGGGCTGGCGTTCGAGATCCCGGTGGCGACGTTCATCGTGGTCTGGGCAGGGTTGGCCGATGTGGCCACATTGCGGCGCAGCAGGCCCTACGTGGTCGTCGGGTGCTTTGTGGTGGGGATGATCCTGACACCGCCGGATGTGTTTTCGCAGACGATGCTGGCAGTGCCGATGTGGGTGCTGTTCGAGGTGGGGTTGCTGGCTTGTGGAATGTTGAAGCGGCCGGAGCCAGGCAAGGAGATTGTGGCTGGATTGTAGGGCCCTTTCGCGGGCACGCCCGCTCCCACAGGGATATCACAGGTTCTGAAGATTGTGATATCCCTGTGGGAGCGGGCGTGCCCGCGAATAGCCGTGATGCGTTCTAGAACTCGGCGAGCCGCCAGACTTCATAGGCTGGCGTCTCGTACGGGTGGCTCTGCTTGAGCGCAGCGACGACCTGCACAATCAGCTCGTCAGCCACCACCAGCTCCACCTTCCACTCTTCCACCACCTCGACCTGGCCGGTTTGCCCGAGGAACGGCTGGCTGCCGTCCAACGGGCGGAACTGGCCCTGGCCAAGGGTTTGCCAGGCGCAGTGCTCATAGTCACCGATGCGCCCGCCGCCAGCAGCGAACACAGCGGCCTTGACCACTTCGACATGGCTGGCGGGGACGAAGAAGGCGAGCTTGTACACGCCTTAGTTCACCCACACCCGCGCGTTGCGGAACATACGCATCAGCGCGGCATCTTCCTGCCACTCGTCCGGGCGCCAGGAGTTCTGCACAGCGCGGAACACACGCTCCGGGTGCGGCATCATGATGGTCACGCGGCCGTCGCGGCTGGTCAGGCCAGTGATGCCACGTGGCGAGCCGTTCGGGTTGGCCGGGTAAGCTTCGGTGACCTTGCCGTGGTTGTCGACGTAGCGCAGGGCCACGCAACCGGACACATCGGCTTCCAGCAATGCTTCTTCGCTGGCGAACTCGGCATGGCCTTCGCCGTGGGCAATGGCGATCGGCATGCGCGAACCGGCCATGCCCTGCAGGAAGATCGAGTTGGACTTCTGCACTTCGACCATGGCCACGCGGGCCTCGAATTGCTCCGAGCGGTTGCGCACGAAGTGCGGCCAGTACTCGGTGCCCGGGATCAGCTCGTGCAGGTTGGACATCATCTGGCAACCGTTGCACACGCCCAGGGCGAAGCTGTCGGTACGCTCGAAGAAGGCCTGGAAGGCGTCACGGGCACGGGCGTTGAACAGCGCCGACTTGGCCCAGCCTTCGCCAGCGCCCAGCACGTCACCGTACGAGAAGCCGCCACAGGCGACCAGGCCCTTGAAGGCTTCGAAGTCGACACGGCCAGCGAGAATATCGCTCATGTGCACGTCGATGGCGGCGAAGCCGGCGCGGTCGAAGGCAGCAGCCATCTCGACCTGGCCGTTGACACCCTGCTCGCGCAGGATGGCCACTTGCGGGCGCACGCCTTTCTTGATGTAAGGCGCCGCGATGTCGTCGTTGACGTCGAAGCCCAGCTTCACCGACAGACCCGGGTTGTCTTCCTCGAGCAGCAGGTCGAACTCCTGGTCAGCGCAGTCGGCGTTGTCGCGCAGGCGCTGGATCTGGTAGCTGGTTTCAGCCCACTGGCGCTGCAGCATGCGACGGTCATCGTCGAACAGCACTTCGCCGTTCAGGCTGATGGTCACTTCAGCGTTGTTGACTGGCTTGCCGATCACCGCGACGCACTCTTCACCCAGGCCAGCAGCGCTGAACTGAGCCAGCACGTCCGGGGTAGCGTCCTGGCGAACCTGGATCACCGCACCCAGCTCCTCATTGAAGAGGATGGCCGGCACTTCGCCCTTGCTGTCGGTCAGCGGGTCGAGTTGCAGGTCGAGGCCGCAGTGGCCGGCGAAGGCCATTTCCAGCACGGTGGTAACCAGGCCGCCGTCGGAACGGTCGTGGTAGGCCAGCAGGTGGCCGTCGGCGTTCAGGCCCTGGATCACGGCGAAGAAGGCCTTGAGGTCTTCGGCGTCGTCGACGTCCGGTGCCTGCGCAGCGATCTTGCCGTAGGTCTGGGCCAGGATCGAGGCGCCCATGCGGTTCTTGCCGCGGCCCAGGTCGATCAGGATCAGGTCGGTCTCGCCCTTGTCCATGCGCAGTTGCGGGGTCAGGGTCTTGCGGATGTCGGTGACCGGGGCGAAGCCGGTGATGATCAGCGACATCGGCGAGGTGACGCTCTTCTCGACGCCCTCGTCGCTCCACTTGGTCTTCATCGACATCGAGTCTTTGCCGACCGGAATGGTGATGCCCAGCTCCGGGCACAGCTCCATGCCGACAGCCTTCACGGTGTCGTACAGGCGTGCGTCTTCACCTGGGTGACCAGCCGCGGACATCCAGTTGGCCGACAGTTTGATGTCGGACAGCTTTTCGATGCGCGAAGCCGCCAGGTTGGTCAGGGTTTCGCCGATGGCCATGCGGCCGGACGCCGGGGCATCCAGCAGCGCCAGCGGCGTACGCTCGCCCATGGCCATGGCTTCACCGGTGTAGACGTCGAAGCTGGTGGCGGTAACGGCGCAGTCAGCCACCGGAACCTGCCACGGGCCGACCATCTGGTCACGGGCAACCAGGCCGGTGATGGTGCGGTCGCCAATGGTGATCAGGAAGCTCTTGCTGGCCACGGCCGGGTGGTTCAGCACGCGCTGGACGGCGCTGTCCAGGTCCAGTTCGCTCGGGTCGAAGTCATCGCCCAGCTCGGCTTCGCGGGTAACCGAACGGTGCATGCGCGGCGGCTTGCCCAGCAGCACGTCCAGCGGCATGTCCACCGGGGTGTTGCCGAAGTGGCTGTCGCTGACGGTCAGGTGCGGTTCTTCAGTGGCTTCACCCACCACGGCAAACGGGCAACGTTCGCGCTCGCAGATGGCCTTGAAACGCTCGAAGTCGACCGCGCTGACGGCCAGCACGTAACGCTCTTGCGATTCGTTGCTCCAGATTTCGTGCGGGGCCATGCCCGGCTCGTCGTTGGGCACGTTGCGCAGCTCGAAGCGGCCACCGCGGCCACCGTCGTTGACCAGCTCAGGGAAGGCATTGGAAATACCGCCAGCGCCCACGTCGTGGATGAAGGCGATCGGGTTGTTGTCGCCCAGCTGCCAGCAACGGTCGATGACCTCCTGGCAACGGCGCTCCATTTCCGGGTTTTCGCGCTGTACCGAAGCGAAATCCAGGTCAGCCGAGCTGGCACCGGTAGCCACCGACGAAGCAGCGCCGCCGCCCAGGCCGATCAGCATGGCCGGGCCACCGAGCACGATCAGCTTGGCGCCGACAGTGATTTCGCCCTTCTGCACGTGGTCTTCACGGATGTTGCCCATACCGCCGGCGAGCATGATCGGCTTGTGGTAGCCGCGCACTTCTTCACCGTGCGGGGTGTTGATGGCTTGCTCGAAGGTACGGAAGTAACCGGTCAGGGCCGGGCGGCCGAATTCGTTGTTGAACGCAGCGCCGCCAAGAGGGCCTTCGATCATGATGTCGAGGGCGTCGACGATACGCTCGGGCTTGCCATAGGCCTGCTCCCACGGCTGCTCGAAGCCCGGAATGCGCAGGTTGGACACGGTGAAGCCGGTCAGGCCGGCCTTGGGCTTGGCGCCACGGCCGGTCGCACCTTCGTCGCGGATTTCGCCACCGGAGCCGGTGGAGGCGCCGGAGAACGGGGCGATGGCGGTCGGGTGGTTGTGCGTTTCCACCTTCATCAGGATGTGCACCGGCTCCTGCACCGCGCCGTACTGGCGGGTTTCAGGGTTCGGGAAGAAGCGGCCGGCAACGTTGCCGACGATCACCGAGGCGTTGTCCTTGTACGCCGACAGCACACCTTCGTTGTGCATCTGGTAGGTGTTCTTGATCATGCCGAACAGGCTTTTTTCCTGGGCCTGGCCGTCGATATCCCAACTGGCGTTGAAGATCTTGTGGCGGCAGTGCTCGGAGTTGGCCTGGGCGAACATCATCAGTTCGATGTCGTTCGGGTTGCGCTTGAGGCCTTGGAAGGCATTGACCAGGTAGTCGATCTCGTCTTCGGCCAGGGCCAGACCCAGGTCGATGTTGGCCTTGGCCAGGGCGTCACGGCCGCCGGCCAGGATGTCGACCGAGGTCATTGGCTTGGGCTGGGCGTGGCTGAACAGGTCAGCGGCCTGCTCCAGCTGGCTGAGCACACGCTGGGTCATGCGGTCGTGCAGTTCGGCGGCGATCAGGGCGGCGTCAGCGTCGCTCAGGGTGCCGGCCACGTAGTAGGCGATGCCGCGCTCCAGGCGCTGGATCGACTGCAGGCCGCAGTTGTGGGCGATGTCGCTGGCCTTGCTGGCCCATGGCGAAATGGTGCCCAGGCGCGGTACCACCAGGAACAGACGACCCGTCGGCTCCTGTACCGGCACGCTCGGGCCGTACTTGAGCAGACGGCCCAGCACCTGCTGCTGGTCGGCGGTCAGCTCGCCGTCAACATCGGCGAAGTGGGCAAATTCGGCATACAAACCAGTAACAGCGGGGACTTTCTGGCTCAGTTGCTCGAGTAATTTACCGTGGCGAAAGGCAGAAAGGGCAGGAGCGCCGCGCAGGATCAACATCGTCGGGACAGCCTCAGGAAGGGGTGTGCTTAGAGGCCGTGCATTCTAGCCTAATTCGATGGCTTTCGGCACCTGCTCTAAGCCACGCCTGCCAGGCGGCGGAACCGGACTTCGGGGTCAGTTTTCAGCGGTGTCCGGCTTGAGACGAGATCGAGCGCCGCCGGGTGTCCGGTTCAACACATTCAGCGCCTGTGAGATCGCCCAGGCGCTGAATGTCTCAAACCGGGCACCTGGTAGCCCTCATGCAATCCCCCTCCCCAACCACACAACCCGCTACCAGACAAGCTAACCGTTGTCGAGATATGGTTGGGCCAGTCCTTTGCGTATACTGCAACCTATGTTCGCCCACACTGCTTTGCGCCAGCGTTGCGCCAAATGGCTTCTCGCAACCGGACTCTTTCTGCTGCTAGGTGCCTGCGTTGAAAAACCCAGCACCCTCGAGCGCGTGAAGGAGGATGGCGTGCTGCGCGTGATCACACGCAACAGCCCGGCAACCTACTTCCAGGACCGTAACGGCGAAACCGGCTTCGAGTACGAACTGGTCCAGCATTTCGCCGACGATCTCGGCGTAAAGCTGCAGATCGAGACCGCCGACAACCTGGACGAGCTGTACGACGCCCTCGGCAAACCTTCCGGCCCGGTACTGGCTGCCGCTGGCCTGGTTAGCAGTGAGCGGCGCAAAACCCAGGTGAAATACTCCCATCCCTATCTGGAGGTGACCCCGCAGGTCATCTACCGCAACGGCCGCGCGCGCCCCACCGGCGCCAAGGGTTTGGTCGGCAAGAAGATCATGGTGCTCAAGGGCAGCAGCCATGCTGACCAGTTGGCCGAGCTGAAAAAGCAGTACCCTGCCTTGCAATATGAGGAATCCGACGCCGTCGAAGTGGTCGACCTGCTGCGCATGGTGGACGAAGGTCAGATCGACTTGACCCTGGTGGACTCCAACGAACTGGCGATGAACCAGGTGTATTTCCCCAACGTGCGGGTCGCCTTCGATTTGGGCGACACCCGCGACCAGCGCTGGGCAGTGGCAGCCGGCGAAGACAACAGCCTGCTCAACGAAATCAACGAATTTCTCGACAAGGCACAGAAAAACGGCACCCTTCAACGCTTGAAGGACCGCTACTACGGCCATGTCGACGTGCTTGGCTATGTCGGCGCCTACACCTTCGCCCAGCACCTGCAACAGCGCCTGCCCAAGTACGAGAAGCACTTCAAGAGCTACGCCAAGGTCGAGCAGGTCGACTGGCGCCTGCTGGCCGCCATCGGCTACCAGGAATCGATGTGGCAGCCGGAAGTCACCTCCAAGACTGGCGTGCGCGGCCTGATGATGCTGACCCAGCGCACCGCCCAGGCCATGGGTGTGTCCAACCGCCTGGACCCGAGGCAGAGCATCCAGGGCGGCGCCAAGTACTTCATGAAGATCAAGGAAGAGCTTGACGACAGCATTCAGGAACCGGATCGCACCTGGTTTGCCCTGGCGGCCTACAACGTCGGCAGCGGCCACCTGGAAGACGCCCGTACCCTGGCCAAGCGCGAGAAGCTCAACCCGAACAAGTGGCTGGACGTGAAGAAAATGCTGCCGCGGCTGGCTCAGAAGCAGTGGTACCGGCAGACCAAGTACGGCTATGCCCGTGGGGGCGAACCGGTGCATTTCGTGGCCAACATCCGTCGTTACTACGACATCCTCACCTGGGTGACCCAGCCGCAGCTCGAAGGCCAGGTGGCCGAGGGTAACCTGCATGTGCCTGGGGTCAACAAGGACAAGCCAGCGGATAAGTCGTCGCCGATGTAAGCCAGTAGGCCTCTTCGCGGGCAAACCCACGCCTACAAGATTTGCGCAGAACCTGTAGGAGTGGGCTTGCCCGCGAAGAGGCCGGTGCTGCTCAAGCCTTGGCCCGGCGGGCCTTGAAGAAGTCGCTGAGGATCTGCCCGCACTCTTGCGCCAGCACCCCGCCCTCCACCATCACCCGATGGTTGAGAAAGCCTTGGCCAAAGAACTGCCCCTGGCTCTGCACGATCCCCGCCTTGGGCTCCAGCGCGCCAAACACCACGCGCATCACCCGCGAATGCACGATCAGCCCCGCACACATGCTGCACGGTTCCAGGGTCACATACAGGGTGCTGCCGGGTAGCCGGTAGTTGCTGGCCGACCTGGCTGCCGCCCTGATCGCCACCATCTCGGCATGCGCGCTGGGGTCGCTGTCGATGATCGGCCGATTGAAACCCTGGCCGATCACCTGCCCATGCTGTACCAGCACCGCCCCCACCGGCACCTCGCCCAGTGCCGCGCCTTCGGCGGCCAAGGCCAGCGCCAGGCGCATGAACTCCTGATCGCGACTGCGATCGATGATCTGCGGGCGCATCAGACCACCGCAATCGCGGCCATCAGGCCGGTTTCCATGTGGTCGATGACGTGGCAGTGAAACATCCAGGTCCCAGGGTTATCCGCCACAAGTGCTACCTGGGCGCGCTCGTTCTTGCCCAACAAGTAGGTGTCGGTGAACCACGGTTCCTTGATGTCGTGACGGTTGGAGGCGATCACCTTGAAGCTCATGCCATGCAAGTGGATCGGGTGCTGGTACTGGGTCATGTTCTTAAGCTCGAAGATGTAGCTCTTGCCCTTCTGCAACGTGGCGATGGGGCGGTCGGCGCAGGTCTTGTCGGTAATATCCCAGGCCTGGCCGTTGATCTGCCACATGCTCGACGGTTTGGCCGGATCAGCGGTGACAGAGACGCTGGCCGCCCACTCGAAATTGAAGTTCAGCTTTTCGGCATTCTCCAGGTCCGGCTCGGCGATCGGATTGGGCGGCAGCGCGGGCGGCCAGTCACTCGGCGCGTCGTTGTTGGCCACCGAACGCAGGGTGCCCAGGCGCACGAAACCGTCGCGCAGGGAAATTTCCTCACCCGCCTCAGGAATGCGGATGGCCAGGCAGATACGCATGCCAGGGCCTAGCCAGTATTCGTCCAGCGCACGCGGGGTCACCGGGTTGCCGTCGAGGGCATAGATTCTCGCCTCGCAGTTGCCCTTGAGGTTGAGGCGGTAGGTCCAGGTATTGTCCAGGTTCAGCACGCGCACCCGCACCACCTGGCCGGCCGGCAGCTCGGTGATCGAGTCGGCCTGGCCGTTGATGGTGATCAACCGCCCGGCAGTGCCGTTGCGCGCGGCCTCGCGCGGGATGCTGAAAGGCAGCCATGCGCCCTGCTCGTCCACATGCCAGTTCTTCAGGCTCAGCGTACGCTCATGCTGGAAACCGGTGGGCTCACGCTCCTCGACGATCAGCGGCCCGACCAGACCGCGGCCTAGCTCCTCGGAGCTGCTGACGTGCGGGTGGTACCAGTAACTGCCGGCGTCCGGCACACGGAATTTGTAATCGAAGTACTCACCCGGCTTGACCGGCAACTGCGACACATAGGGTACGCCGTCCATTTCCAGCGGCAGGCGAATGCCGTGCCAATGGATAGTGGTTTCGACCGGCAGATGGTTGATAAAGCGTACCCGCAGCCAAGTGCCCTGGCGCACGCGCAGCTCGGTGCCCGGGGCCGATGGGCCGAAGGCCCAGGCCTCGGTCTTGAAGCCCGGCACCAGCTCGACGTCCAGGGGTGCTGCGATCAGCTCATAATCGTGCCCTGCGCTGTCGTCTTCGACCTTGCCCAGCCAGTAACGCGCCGCGCCCCCGGCGCCCAGGCCAACCACAACCAGGCCGGTCAGGCCCTTGAGCATTTGTCGACGGGTGAAGGACATCGGTGCGGGTACCTCGTGTTCTGCGCAATCAGTCTGCCAGCAAGGCGCTGACGATGAGGGGCGAATACGATACACCTGCAAATGGGAAATATTAAGTGAAGTATCCAAGCATCGTCCGCTTTAGCCACGGCATTGGCTGGACGGCAGGCGTAGCGGAACCAATCGACAGCGCCGACATCAAATTGACACCATTGCCAGAGGCACCTCAGATGAGAAAATGCCTCGCAATGCAACCATCAGCTTATTTGGCAGTTGGCTTGACTGCCAGGGCGGTGCATGGGAATGAATCGCCTTCAGCCAGCACACTCACCGGGCCTTCTCTAAAGGAATGCAATGGTAAATGGACTTATCAGCTTACGTCCCTAGCTGGGACGACATCGAACGCAACCTGGACCAGAAGTTCAGCGCCCTGAATCAGAGCGTCAGCAGCGGGTTGCGCAGTGCCCATGACAGCTGGGACGGCTTCACCCGCCGTGTAAGCGATGGCGCCAGCCAGGCCTATGGCGCTGTAGGCGGGCACCGGATCGACAACGTCCGGCAGGCGATGGCGCTGTCCTATCCCATGATGCAGTCAAATCTGTCCCGCAAATGGGCATCCATCAACATCGACCAGATTTTGCCCGTGCTGCTCAAGCTCGTGCAGGAAGTGGTGATGATTCTCGGCGGCAGCGTCGCGCTAGGCGGCGCTATAGGCGGCGCGGTAGGTTCTCTTGCCTTTGGCGTGGGCGCGGCACCTGGGGTGGTCGCAGGCAGCGGTATCGGCCTGCAGGTCGGTAACCTGATCCTGATGGCATTGGGCCTGGCCGCCATCGCGGAGTATTTCTATCAAGGGCTTCCCGCCTGCCTGGCCTCGATGCAAGAGGGGCTTGCAACCGCGTGGACTGCCGAAGACGGCCTGAAACCCTCGGGTCTCGACCCTTCGGGCGGCTCGGCCGCGCTGGTTCAAGAACGTACCGAACAAGCTGCAAGGCAACTGGCACGCGGACAAGAGCAACTCGTGATGCTTTTGCTGATGGCGATCGTGACCTACCTGACCCGCGGGCAGATGAAAGCCGGCGTGATGAGCAGCATGGAAAGCATCGCCAGCCGCAGCGCCAAGCTTCAGGCCGAGATTTCCAACAAGCAGTTGGCCAACTGGCTGGCAAAAAACCAGAACAGGCTGCTGATCGAACCTGAGCTGCAGATGAAAACCGCAACGCCGCTTAAGAAAGCGGAGCCAGAGCTGCCCCCAGCGACGCAAGCCACGGAAAAAACCGTTGCAGCGGCGCCGAAGAAGCTCATGAGCCTGCGCGATGCAGTGGGCAAGGACATGGCAGAGCGATGGATTGCCGAAGGCCGCGCTCGGGCAGACATACGGGCCCCGGAGCTTTCAAGACTGCTCAGCGACGATCAAATAGGCGCACTTTACGGCTACTCTACCAACGATGTGTACAAGGCGTATAACCAAGCATTGCGCGAAGGCACTGCTACGCCTGGTATCAAGGCCTTTGCCGAGCATGCAACCGAAGGCCTGGCACGCTTGCCTCGCTACTTAGGCGCTGAAACCTATCGTGGAACGGATCTTCCGCAGCATGTGCTCAATCGGATGCAAATGGGTGCAGTAGAGACCGACATGGCATTCTTCAGCTCATCCGCTACAACACCGTTTTCGGGCAATACCCAGATGGTCGTACGCGGCGTATCCGGCAAGGACATCAGTTTCCTCACGCAAATTCCCGAAGCGGAGGTACTGTACCCGCCAGGTACCTCTTTCAGAGTACTGAATCGGATTGAACAAGGCCCCACGACTCGTCTCTTATTAGAAGAAGTACTATGATCGACCTCCACAGCTCCACCCTCGCCGTTACCGAATATGCCTACCGGTACAACCACTTGCTGCCAGCGCCCACCCCACGCGAATCCGCAAGCCGTGGGTACGTACACCCGCAATGGCAAAATTCGCGCGCCTGCACACTCACCCCCGATCAATCGCTCGACAGAGCCAAGGGGGCATTGCTGGGGTTGGCCATTGGCGATGCCGTAGGCACCACACTGGAGTTCTTGCCCCGTGATGCCAAGCATGTCGATGACATGGTCGGCGGCGGGCCGTTCAGGCTCAAGCCAGGTGAGTGGACCGATGATACGAGCATGGCGCTTTGCCTGGCGGACTCGTACCTGGCGTGCATGCGATTTGATCATGCCGATTATCTTGAGCGTCTGTGCAGGTGGTACAAGCAAGGGGAAAACAGCGCTAACGGTGTCTGCTTCGACATTGGCAATGCAACCCGCCTTGCCTTGGAAGGATGGCTACGGCAAGGCTTGGACTGGTCAGGCAACACAGACCCGAACACGGCCGGTAATGGCTCGATCATCCGACTCGCCCCGACCGCCATATTCAGGCGCCACATGCTACCGTCCACCTGGCGCGAAGCTCAAAGTCAGAGTCGGACCACCCACCGGGCGCCCGAAGCACTAAGTTGTTGCGAACTGCTGGGTGCGCAGCTGCACCTCGCCCTGAACGGCGCGGACAAGGATGAAATGTGCCGCCCTATGGTCCGCCCGCTGCAAGCCCGCGCCACCATCATCAACGCTGGCGAATACAAGGAAAAAAGCCGCGATCAGATCCGCTCTTCAGGGTATGTCATCGACACCTTGGAAGCTGCACTGTGGGCGGTGTGGAATACCGACAACTTCAGGGACGCAGTGCTTCTGGCCGCAAACCTGGCAGACGATGCCGACAGTGTGGCAGCCGTGGCGGGGCAACTAGCCGGGGCGTTGTACGGGGTATCCGGTATGCCCGAGCAATGGGTAAAGACAGTGGCGTGGTCAGAACACATACAAGACCTCGCCCAAGCGCTGCACGACCAGGCGCCTGAAAGCGACCCGTTCTACTCGCTGTGATATTGCACGCAGCGGGGCAGATGAACGTGAGGAGCCGATAGACCTCAGAATGACAAAGGCCCGCGATTACGCGGGCCTTTGTGTGTTACAGGTCATCTGACACTGGCTATTGCCATGTGCCGGCTTATTCCCACTCGATGGTCGCCGGCGGCTTGCTCGACACATCGTAGGTAACGCGCGAGATACCGTCGATTTCGTTGATGATACGACCGCTGACAGTTTCCAGCAGCTCGTACGGCAGGTGTGCCCAACGCGCGGTCATGAAGTCCACGGTCTCGACAGCACGCAGGGCCACAACCCAGGCGTAGCGACGGCCGTCGCCGACGACGCCGACCGACTTGACCGGCTGGAACACCACGAATGCCTGGCTGGTCTTGTGGTACCAGTCGGCCTTGCGCAGCTCTTCGATGAAGATGTGGTCGGCGCGACGCAGGATGTCGGCGTATTCCTTCTTCACTTCACCGAGGATACGCACGCCCAGGCCCGGGCCCGGGAACGGGTGGCGGTAGACCATGTCGTATGGCAGGCCCAGCTCCAGGCCGATCTTGCGCACTTCGTCCTTGAACAGTTCACGCAGCGGCTCGACCAGCTTGAGGTTCATCTCCTCCGGCAGGCCACCAACGTTGTGGTGCGACTTGATCACGTGAGCCTTGCCGCTCTTGGCGCCAGCCGACTCGATCACGTCCGGGTAGATGGTGCCCTGGGCGAGGAACTGGATGTTCTCCAGCTTGCTGGCTTCGGCATCGAACACGTCGATGAAGGTGCGGCCGATGATCTTGCGCTTCTTCTCAGGGTCGGCTTCGCCGGCCAGGTTGTCCAGGAACTGCTTTTCAGCGTCGGCGCGGATCACCTTGACGCCCATGTTCTCTTTGAACATGGCCATCACCTGGTCGCCTTCGTGCAGGCGCAGCAGGCCGTTGTCGACGAATACGCAGGTCAGCTGGTCGCCGATGGCGCGGTGCAGCAGCGCGGCAACCACCGAGCTGTCAACGCCGCCGGACAGGCCCAGCAGGACGTTGGCCGAACCGACTTGCGCACGCACCTGGGCGATGGCGTCTTCGACGATGTTGGACGCCGTCCACAGGGCTTCACAGCCGCAGATGTCCTGCACGAAGCGGGACAGGATGCGACCCCCTTGCTTGGTGTGGGTCACTTCAGGGTGGAACTGCACGCCGTAGTAGCCGCGGACGTCGTCGTACATGCCAGCGATCGGGCAGCTTGGGGTGCTGGCCAGAATGTTGAAGTTGCCAGGCATCTGGGTGACCTTGTCACCGTGGCTCATCCACACGTCCAGGCCCAGCACGCCGTCGTCGTCAACGTGGTCTTCGATGCCGTCGAGCAGGCGGCTCTTGCCGACAACGTCCACGCGGGCATAACCGAACTCACGCAGGTCGGAACCTTCTACCTTGCCGCCCATCTGCTCGGCCATGGTCTGCATGCCGTAGCAAATACCCAGCACAGGCACATTCAGGTCAAACACGGCTTGCGGAGCGCGCGGGCTGTTGGCTTCGTGGACCGACTCGGGGCCGCCGGCAAGGATGATGCCGCGCGGGTTGAATTCGCGGATCGCTTCATCGTCCATGTCGAACGGGTGCAGTTCGCAGTACACGCCGATTTCGCGCACGCGGCGGGCGATCAGCTGGGTGTACTGGGAACCGAAATCGAGGATCAGGATGCGGTGAGCGTGAATGTCGAGGGCCATGACTCAATCTCGTCAGTGGAAATCGGAAACGACGCGGGGCTGTCATGACAGCCCCGCTTTATGTTGTAGCTGGAAGCCTCAGCCTACGCGGTAGTTAGGGGCTTCTTTGGTGATTTGCACGTCGTGCACGTGGGACTCGGCCATGCCGGCACCGGTGATACGCACGAACTCCGGCTTGGTGCGCATTTCTTCGATGGTTGCGCTGCCGGTATAGCCCATGGACGAACGCAGGCCGCCCATCAGCTGGTGGATGATCGCGGCCAGGGCGCCTTTGTAAGGAACGCGGCCTTCGATGCCTTCCGGTACCAGCTTCTCGGCGCCGGCCGAGGAGTCCTGGAAGTAACGGTCGGACGAGCCTTGCGCCTGTGCCATGGCACCCAGCGAGCCCATGCCGCGGTAGGCCTTGTAGGAACGGCCCTGGAACAGCTCGACTTCACCCGGGGCCTCTTCGGTACCGGCGAACATCGAACCCATCATCACGCAGGACGCGCCGGCAACGATGGCCTTGGACAGGTCACCGGAGAAGCGGATACCGCCGTCAGCGATCAGTGGCACGCCAGTGCCTTCCAGTGCTGCGGCAACGTTGGCGATGGCGCTGATTTGCGGCACGCCGACACCGGCAACGATACGGGTGGTGCAGATAGAGCCAGGGCCGATACCGACCTTGACCGCATCGGCACCCGCTTCGGCCAGGGCCTTGGCGGCAGCGCCGGTGGCGATGTTGCCGCCGATCACCTGCACTTGCGGGTAGGTTTCTTTCACCCAGCGTACGCGGTCGATCACACCTTTGGAGTGGCCGTGGGCAGTGTCGACGACGACGACATCAACGCCAGCTGCCACCAGCGCAGCAACGCGCTCGCCGGTGTCCTTGCCGGTGCCGACGGCGGCGCCGACGCGCAGGCGACCTTGGTCGTCCTTGCTGGCCAGCGGGTAAGCCTTGGCTTTTTCGATGTCCTTGACGGTCATCATGCCCTTGAGGTTGAACTTGTCGTCAACGATCAGGACTTTTTCCAGGCGATGCTTGTGCAGCAGCTCGCGAACTTCGTTTTTATCGGCGCCTTCGCGGACGGTGACCAGGCGCTCTTTCGGCGTCATCACGTCGCGAACCTTGGCGTCCAGGCGATTTTCGAAGCGCACGTCACGGGAGGTGACGATGCCGACCAGGTCGCCGTTCGCCAGTACCGGCACGCCGGAGATGTTGTTCAGGCGGGTCAGCTCGAACAGGTCGCGCACAGTGGCATCGGCGTCGATGGTGATCGGGTCCTTGACCACGCCAGCCTCGAACTTCTTGACCTTGCGCACTTCGCCGGCCTGTTGTTCGATGGTCATGTTCTTGTGGATGATGCCGATACCGCCTTCCTGAGCCATGGCAATGGCCAGACGCGCTTCGGTCACGGTATCCATGGCAGCGGAAACCAGCGGAATGTTCAGCTCGATGCCACGGGTCAAACGGGTCTTGAGACTGACTTCATTGGGCAGTACCTCGGAATAGCCAGGTACAAGGAGGATATCGTCGAAGGTCAGGGCTTCTTGGCTGATACGCAGCATCGCGGGGGCTCCCGGGCGGGAAAAATGGAAGCGCGCCATTATACTCATGCATGGCGCGCCGCTCAATGCAAAATAAGGGCCTTCGGTCAGGCTTGTGGCAGTTTTACCTGCACCACGGCCACCGGCTGGTCGAGCCAGTCGGCGAAGCTGTCGAGAAAGGCCTGGGTGAACCCGGCCTCGCCCCAGTTGTTGAAGATGAACCCCAGGTTGGAAAAGGCACATGGCTGCAGGTAAATGAAGCCATTGATGTCATCTTCGAAGCCGCACAGTGGGCAGGTAAAGTTGTCGCTCACTGCCGGCATCCACTCTTCCAGGCTTTCGAACAACGGCTCGCCTACCTCGCGCCGGCACTCCGGGCAACCGGCTTCTTCGAGGAAGCCTTCGGTGGGGGTATAGATGCAGCGCTTGAGCATCACTTCCAGGCCGTTGACCGGTTCGCCGAAGGGCAGTTTTTCCGGGTGCAGGGCCACTTTGCGCGCCCCTGCCGCCAGGGCATGGCCCATGCGGTTACCGGTGCGGCCACAGGTGGTCAGCTGCTCCTCGACGACCTTTTCGCGCACCAGCCAGCGCAGGATGGCGCGTGCGCGGGCTTCATGCACCGGGACGGTAGACAGCTTTGGAACGATGATGCTCTGGGTGTTCATGAACGGGACAAGCCTGAGAAACGCCGGTAATGACGCAATTCTACCGCTCAGGCGCTCAGGTAGCGACCAATCAACGCCAGCCCACTGGCCAGCACCAGCCAGGTCACCAGCCGTACGAACGCTTCGCGGGATAACCGGTGGGTCAACCGACGCCCTACCCACAGACCAATGAACATGACAGGCAGCAGGCAGGCGGCGAGCAGCAGCAGGCGTTGGTCGGCATAGACACCGGCGATCAGGAACAGCGACAGACGCACTATCGTACTGCAGCTGATCAGCGCGCTCTGGGTGGCGCGTACCTGTTCCTTCACCTCCAGCCGTGCGCTCAGGTAAAGGGCATAAAGAAACCCGCCGCTGCCGAACAAAGCCCCGAACAACCCGCCTGCCGTGCCCATCGGCACCGCCCAGAAGCCGGACAGGCTGGCTGGCCTCACTTTCACTGCCAGCCCGTAAAGTGCATAGGCAGTCACGAATACCCCCATCAACAGCAGCAACAGGTCGGACTTCAGTTGCAGCAGGAACACCACGCCCAACGTACAACCCAAGGCCATGAAGGGCAGCAGCCGCAGCAATTCACTGCGTACCACATCCCGGCGCGACGGCAGCAGGTTGCCGAACGCGGCCACGAAATCCAGCAGCACCAGCAACGGGATGATGCGTGACAACGGCATGAAGTGAATCAGCACCGGCCCCGCCACGAGTGCAGTACCGAAGCCGGCGATGCCGAAGACGATGTAGGCCGCAGCGATGGCGAACAGGATCGGCAGCCAGTCAAGGCCGGAAAACGACAGTTGGGCAAGCATGGCAACAGTTCCTGGGGAGACAGGCAAAGGTTAGTCAGCCATGAGCCATGCCGACTAATATGCCTTTATCCAGAAAGCCATCTCGAAAAGGCATGACATGACGTCGATCCGACAGTTGCGTTACTTCGTGGAAATCGCCGAGTGTGGCAGTTTCAGCAGTGCAGCCGAGCGACTGTACGTCGCCCAGTCTGCCCTTAGCCGGCAGATCAAGGAGCTGGAGCAGCAACTGGGCACGCCGCTGTTCGAACGCACGGCGCGCCTGCCTCGCCTGACGCTGGCCGGTCAGGCCTTTCTTGAACGGGCACGACGCCTGCTGGCTGACCTGGCACAGGCGGAGCGGGTTACCCGTGACATTGGCCAAGGGTTGCAAGGCAGCTTGCGCCTGAACCATTCCAGCACCGTGCCGCTGACCGGCGGGCTTCTGGCTCGCCTGGGGAACTACCTGAAGCACAACCCAGGGGTTTCGCTGGAGATTGCGCAGCAGTCGTCGGAGGCACAACTGGAAGACATTGCTGCCGGACGGCTGGATATCGGCCTGTTGCGCTTGCCGGTGCTGCGCCAGCATGAAGGCGTGGTGCTGCATGAACTGTTCGACGAACCCTTGTTGCTGGCGGTCGCCGCTGGGCACCCCTTGGCGGGTACTCGGCACGTGCAACTGGAGCAATTGAAGGAAGAACGCTTCATTTCCATCCCGCACCGGGATCGCGGTGGCTTGAGCTACCTGTCGGCCTCGCTGTGCATGGGGGCAGGGTTCTTCCCGCAGGCGGCGCAGGTACTGTCGCGCAAAACTACGCAGTTGCAGCTGATACAGGCGGGGTTTGGGGTGGCGTTGTTGCCGCGGTGCATGTGCGAGATTGCCCCGGCTTCAGTCAGCTTCGTAGCGCTGGAGGGTGATTGCCAGAGCACGGTGGCACTGGCCTGTCGCCGTGATGCGGGGCAACTGGTGCGGCAGTTCGTGGCGACGATGCAGGGCTGAAGGCACCGGTTGCGGTCTTGTGGGAGCGGCCTTGCGTCGCGAAAGGGCTGCGATGCGGCCCCAGGTTTTCAGCTTCGCCGCATGAAGTGCCGGGGCCGCGTTGCGGCCCTTTCGCGACGCAAGGCCGCACACAAGGATGGGGTCAAGGCTGACAGTAGGGGCAAGACAGACAACCGGGGCCGATGTCATTTATGATGCCTGCCATGATCAAAGACCCTTTCGAACGACTCGGGCTGGACCGCGAGGTCCTTACCGTCAGCCAACTCAACGGCCGCGCCCGCGTGCTGCTGGAAGACGTTTTCCGCAGCGTGTGGGTGGAAGGCGAAATCTCCAACCTCGCCCGCCCGGCGTCCGGCCACATGTACTTCACCCTCAAGGACAGCGGCGCCCAGGTGCGTTGCGCGTTGTTCCGGCAGAACGCCACGCGGGTACGCCAGGCGCTGCGAGACGGCCTGGCGGTGCGGGTGCGCGGCAAGGTTTCGCTGTTCGAGGGACGTGGCGACTACCAGCTGATTCTCGACACCGTCGAGCCCGCCGGTGATGGCGCGCTGCGCCTGGCTTTCGAGGCCCTGAAGGATAAGCTCGGTGCCGAGGGACTGTTCAGCACCGAACGAAAGAAGCCACTGCCGGCTCACCCGCAGCGCATCGGCATCATCACCTCGCCCACTGGCGCGGTGATCCGCGACATCATCAGTGTGTTCGGCCGCCGTGCCCCGCAGGTGGAGCTGAACCTGATCCCTACGGCGGTACAGGGCCGCGAAGCCATCGCGCAGATCGTACGCGCCATCCGCCTGGCCGACAGCCTCGGCTTCGATGCGCTGATTCTGGCGCGTGGTGGTGGTTCGCTGGAAGACCTGTGGTGTTTCAACGAGGAAGCCGTGGCGCGTGCCGTGGCCGCCTGCGTCACGCCAATTGTCAGCGCCGTGGGCCATGAAACCGACGTGTCGATCAGCGACTTCGTGGCTGACGTGCGCGCGCCCACCCCGTCGGCTGCCGCCGAGCTGCTGGCCCCTGACAACAGCGGCCTTCGGCAACGCCTGGATGGCCTGCAACGGCGCCTGCTGCTGCGCATGCAGAACCGCCTGACCCACGACCGCCTGCGCCTGGAGTCACTCACCCGTCGCCTGCGTCATCCAGGCGAGCGTTTGCGCCAGCAGGCTCAACGCCTGGACGACCTGGACATGCGCCTGCGTCGCGCGTTCATGCTCAACCTCAACCAGCGCCGCGAACGCCTGGCACGCCTGGACGCCCGCCTGGCCGCGCAGCATCCGGGGCGTAACCTGAAACTGCTGAACCAGCGCCTGGACAGCCTGGCCGAGCGCCTGCCACGGGCCATGCGTGAGGTGCTCAAGGACCGTCGCCAGCGGTTCCAGGCCCAGTTGCAGACACTGCAGGTGGTCAGTCCGCTGGCCACCCTGGCCCGCGGATACAGCATTTTGCTGGATGAACAAGGCCAGGCCATTCGCAGCGCGGAACAGACCCGCAACGGCCAACGCCTGACCGCCCGCCTGAACGAAGGCGAGCTGCTGGTGCGGGTCGAAGACAACCACCTGACCCCGGTCACCCTCTCACTACTGGACTGACACATGCCCCGCGTGCTCGCGCCCCTGCTTGCCCTTTCCCTGTTGCTGCTGGCCGGCGGCGCCCAGGCCAGCTACATCACCCGTACACTGAACAAACCGGTACCCGGCGGTGTGGCAGTCGTCGACCTAGGCCCCGCCGCCAACGCACCCAGCGCCCGTTTCGACGGCAAACCGGTGCTGGTGGTGAAGGAGCAGGACAACTGGCTGGCCATCGTCGGCATCCCGCTGACCCAGAAGCCCGGCACCGCAGTGCTGAACCAGGGCGGGCGCACCCTGCCTTTCAGCGTAGGCAGCAAGACGTACCCTGAGCAGCGCATCACCCTGAAGAACACGCGCCAGGTCAACCCGAACCCGGCCGACCTCAAGCGCATCGACCGCGAACTGGCCGAGCAGATCAAGGCCTACCGCAGCTTCAGCCCTAACCTGCCGAGCAACCTGGTTCTCGACAAGCCGGTCAACGGCCCGCTGTCGAGCAAGTTCGGCGTGCGCCGCTTCTTCAACGGCGAAGAACGCAACCCGCATGCGGGGCTGGATTTTGCGGTGCCGGCAGGCACGCCGATCAAGACACCCGCCAATGGCAAAGTGATTCTGGTGGGGGACTATTTCTTCAACGGCCGCACGGTGTTCGTCGACCATGGGCAGGGCTTTATCAGCATGTTCTGCCACATGTCGAAAATCGATGTGCAGGTGGGCCAGCAACTGCGTCGTGGCGAGGTGGTCGGACGCGTGGGCTCGACCGGGCGGGCTACCGGGCCGCACATGCACTGGAACGTCAGCCTGAACGATGCGCGGGTGGACCCGGCGATTTTCATTGGCGCGTTCCAGCCCTGAAACTGCGGCGCCTGCTTCGCGGGCACGCCCGCTCCCACAGGTACAGCGAAGCCTTCAGACACAGCTCAATACTTGTGGGAGCGGGCATGCCCGCGAAGAGGCCAGCGCAGTCGACAGCAGTTCAACTGTGTTGCGCCATCGAAAAATACTGCGCAAAAATCAATAAGCACCCAGCAGATCCAAGCCATAAAATCTCGCCTAATTACTTTTTTTAAGCATTCCTCTCAATTTTTCCCGAACGCTTGCCATCCCCCACCCCACTGGTTAAGTTTGAAGGCATGAAAACCTTCAGCACCCTCATCCTGCTCCGACAACATCGCAGCCTCTGCCTGGTCAGCGCCCGACTACCAGGCTGAATCGCGTCGCCTCGCCTCTTCATATCGTTATCGCTCGGCAGGCCCGATCTCGGCCGCACACAAAAGGATTGCTTCCATGACCATGCTCAAAGACCCTTCGAAGAAATACCGCGCTTTCCCGACCATCGACCTGCCTGACCGTACCTGGCCGTCGAAGACCATCACCCAGGCACCTATCTGGTGCAGTTCCGACCTGCGTGACGGCAACCAGTCGCTGATAGAGCCGATGGACTCGGAGAAGAAACTGCGCTTCTGGAAGACCTTGGTGCAGGTTGGCGTGAAGGAGATCGAAGCCTCGTTCCCGTCTGCCTCGCAAACCGATTTCGACTTTGTGCGCACCCTGATCCAGGACGGCCACATCCCGGATGACACCACCATCCAGGTGCTCACCCAGGCACGTGAAGACCTGATTGCCCGCACCTTCGAATCGCTGCGCGGTGCGAAGAAGGCCATCGTCCACCTGTACAACGCCACCAGCCCGTCGTTCCGCCGCATCGTCTTCAATCAGGACAAGCAAGGCGTGAAGGACATCGCGGTGAACGCGGCCAAGCTGTTCGTCAAGTACGCCGCTCAGCAGCCGGAAACCCAGTGGACCTTCCAGTACTCGCCAGAAACCTTCAGCGCCACTGAAATGGAGTTCGCCAAGGAAGTCTGCGACGCGGTCATCGAGGTGTGGAACCCTACCCCTGAACACAAGATCATCCTCAACCTGCCGGCCACCGTGGAAGTGTCCACGCCAAATATTTACGCCGACCAGATCGAGTGGTTCTGCCGCAACGTCAGCCGCCGCGACAGCGTGATCATCAGCCTGCACTGCCACAACGACCGCGGCACCGGCATCGCTGCCACCGAACTGGGCCTCATGGCCGGCGCCGACCGTGCCGAAGGCTGCCTGTTCGGCAACGGCGAGCGTACCGGTAACGTCGACCTGGTGACCTTGGCACTGAACCTCTACACCCAGGGCATCGACCCGTTGCTGGACTTCTCCGACATCGACGGTGTGCGCAAGGTGGTCGAAGAGTGCAACCAGTTGCCAGTACACCCACGTCACCCGTATGTGGGCGACCTGGTCCATACCGCGTTCTCCGGCTCGCACCAGGACGCCATCCGCAAGGGCTTCGCCAAGCAGCAGGATGGGGAACTGTGGGAGGTGCCTTACCTGCCGATCGACCCGGCCGACATCGGCCGCAGCTACGAAGCGGTAATCCGCGTCAACAGCCAGTCGGGCAAAGGCGGTATCACCTACCTGCTCGAGCAGGAATATGGCATCAGCCTGCCGCGTCGCATGCAGATCGAATTCAGCCAGGTGGTGCAGGGTGAGACTGACCGCCTGGGCCTGGAAATGACCGCCCAGCAGATCTACAGCCTGCTGCACAAGGAATACCTCCAGGCCAACGCGCCATACGCACTGGTCAGCCATCGCCTGCAGGAAGAAAACGGCCACAGCGCTGTGGAAGTGGAAGTTGCCGGTGAAGGCGAAACCACCCTGCACTGGCGCGGCAAGGGCAACGGCGCCCTGGAAGCACTGGTGGCCGGCCTGCCGATTGCCGTGGAGATCATGGACTACAACGAGCATGCGATTGGTGCTGGCACCAACGCCAAGGCAGCTGCCTACATCGAACTGCGCGTGGCCGGTGGCCGCCCGGTGCATGGCGTGGGTATCGATGAGAACATCACCACGGCCAGCTTCAAGGCCCTGTTCAGCGCGCTGAACCGCTCGCTGAGCCAGCAGGAAGCAAAAGCGGCTTGATCAAACCACTACAGGCAGAAAGCCCGCTGGTTTAAAGCGGGCTTTTTTCATTACGACGTTAATCAAAATACCGAGAAATCAAAAGTCCAGCGTCTGGCACCTGGCGCTTTCTCAAATTGATTGAACAAGACCGCTTGGTTAACCTGACTCCAGGTCAGAGGCTTTATTGATTTTTCATTCCTGACCGGAACAAGCTGATCGCAAACCACCGATGAAAGCATCGTGATGTCCTGCCGCACCAGCCGCCCATCGTCATTGAATATATCTGAGCTCTTGGTATAGGGTACGTATCCAGCAAGCACGCCAGCGGATGTCATGTGGTGCGCGTAGACCATGTGCACTTGATACACCATGATGGTCCCATCGCCCTTCACTCTCAATGAGCGCTTGGTTGACTCCGAACCGCTCACCGTTTCAGAAACCGAAAACATGGCAGTGAGTTCAGCGTTCGCATTCGCCGGGCCGAAGTCAGCAGAGAAGCCTACCTTAAACTCGACGCCTTGGGAGAAACTCTTGCTGAAGCCCTCGCAAACTACCACTTCGCGCTCGTGTTCCGTTTGCACATTGGATCGTATCGTGGCCACATGTTGCAGATAAGCAAAGACTGGCCGCGTGTAAGTGGCCCAGTCATAGTTACCACACCTGACATCACCGTAGGTGGTATCGGCATCCACCCAGCAACCGGCATGCAACTGATCACCTATCAGGTACTGCTCGATTTCGAAAGACCCTCTTTTCAGGGGGTACCGGCTGATTTCATTCATCAAATCGCTCATTGAATATGACCTCATCCACTCAATATTGCAGGAAGCGGTTGCTGGCCGCCTGATCATTAAAACTCCAGCCGGCGTCACCCGCTGCGCCATAAGCAAGATTGAATATCAGGTGATATAACGCCTGTCGTGATATTGGCGCTTTGGTGTTATCCAAACCATGTCCTACCCACATCAGGTCTGTGGCCACGGAAGAAAGGAAGAAAACGCCTTTGTTGTCGCCTTGCACACGCACGGGCTGTACCTTGAACAGCTCAGAGCACTGGGCATCGCCCTGTTTTACCCAATGCGCATAGACCTGCTTCAACTGGTAGGCCACATAGCATTCAGCTCCCGCTACGCGCACGGTATGCCCAACCGATGATAACGGCCGCCACTCTTCGGCAGAGCAGCCGGAGAGCAGATCTGACTTTACGCTTACCAGCCCGATTCCACTCGGCGCAGAAAAGCCTTCGGCATCATGTGCAAACCAGACCTCATGCCCACTGGCACGGGACAGATCAATTTCACAGTCTCCAGCACTTAATGTTTTATAAGTGCCCACGTAGTCGAAGTAGGCGAAAACCGGGCGGGTCAATACCTTCTTTTTTCCTGAAGGAAACCCAAACCCACCGTAGACGGTTTCACCTTCTATCCAACATCCAGGATGAAACTCGTCCGTGCTGAGCAGGTACCTTTCAATCAGGTATGAACCGTTTAAAACGGGGAACGCATCGGGTGACAAACGCTCGAAGCCTGTCATCGCACACCTCTGAACAATAGTTGAAGGCGTGAGACTATTAACTGTTGAGTTCTGCGCCTAGGCGCTCATGTTTCCTCACCAGGAAGTGTTTATGGGGGCGTGATCACGTATTGAGGGCCGGCACGTCAGCCGTCAGGTGGCAAAGCAGACAACGAAATCAAAGGATAAAAAAAAGGGGCGCCGACCAAGCGCCCCATAAGCCGTAAAGCACACAACTGATTCAGTTGGCGTCCAGCAGTGCCATTGCCTCGGCACTGCACGCTTCGATCCGCGCCCAGTCACCGTTCTTGATCCAGCTGCTGTCGAGCATCCAGGTTCCCCCCACGCACATCACGTTTGGCAGTGCCATGTAGTTGCGCACGTTGGCCGGGTTTACACCACCGGTAGGACAAAAACGAATGTCGCCGAACGGGCCACCAAAGGCCTTGATCGCCGCTACGCCGCCGCTGATTTCCGCCGGGAACAACTTGAACCGGCGGTAGCCCAGGGCATAGCCCATCATGATTTCGGACGGCGTGCTGATGCCCGGCAACAGCGGGATTTCGCTGTCCACGCCAGCCTCGAGAATATCCTGGGTAATGCCAGGGGTAACGACGAACTGCGCGCCCGCAGCTTCAACCGCCGCGAACATGCTGCGGTCGAGCACGGTACCGGCACCGACACACAGCTCCGGGCGCTGCTCACGCAGCACTTGAATGGCCTTGAGGCCATGCTGTGAGCGCAGGGTCACTTCCAGGGTACGGATACCGCCAGCGGCCAGGGCGTCAGCCAGCGGCAGGATGTCTTCCTCACGAGCAATGGTGATTACCGGCAGGATGCGCGCCTTTTTGCAAATGGCGTCGATCCGCGCGGCTTTATCAGCCATCGAGAGCTTGGGCTGTGGGCGTTCAAGGGTGGTCATGACTGTGGATCCTTGGCTCATGGGCACCAGTAGATGTCCAGGGGGTCGTGAAGAAAAGCGCGAATCGGCATTTCAGTAAGGTCATTGCCTGCCAGCGCGGCGCGCAGGGTAGCGAGTTTGCTCTGGCCTTGCACAGACAGCGCGATGAAGGCCGCGCTGGCCAGCAGCGAACGGGTCATCGACAGGCGCTGGTGCGGCACGCTCGGCGCCAGCAATGGCAGGCAGCGGCGCGGGCCGGCCGGGTCCAGGCCTGCTTCCAGGTTGGGACTGGCGGGGAACAGCGAGGCGGTATGGCCATCATCGCCCATGCCCAGCACCAGCACGTCGATCGGCGGTAGCTCGGCCAAGGCCTGGTCAGCTTTGAGCGCAGCTGCATCAAGGTTCTCCGCCTGCTGGTACAGGCCAACGAAGCGGGCCTTGGCCGCTGCGCCCTTCAACAGGTGGCGGGCCAGCAGGCCGGCATTGCTGTCAACGTGCTCCACTGGCACCCAGCGCTCATCAGCCAGGCTGACGATGACCTTGGCCCAGTCCAGCTGCTCGCTGGCCAGCTTCTCCAGGAACGGCACCGGGCTGCGGCCGCCAGACAACACCACACAGGCCTGCCCCTTGGCGGCAATCGCGGCGCGCAGGCGCTCAGCCACATCATGAGCCAAGGACACGGACAGTGCCTTGGCATCCGCCAGTTCATGAGCCTTCACGGCCGCTGGCAGTTTCAATTCAGATATCCCCATACCACGCCCTCCCATCGCGTGTGATCAGTGCAATCGAGCTCATCGGCCCCCAGGAGCCCGCCGCGTATGGCTTGGGCGCATCGCCCGCATTACGCCAGCCGGCGATCAACTGGTCGCACCACTTCCAGGCGTACTCGATTTCGTCCTTGCGCACGAACAGGTTCTGGTTGCCGCGCATCACTTCGAGCAACAGCCGCTCGTAGGCATCCGGAATTCGTGCACTACGCCAGGCATCGGAAAAATTCAGCTGCAATGGGCCACTGCGCAGTTGCATGCCCTTGTCCAGGCCCTGCTCCTTGGTCATCACCCGTAAAGAAATGCCTTCGTCCGGTTGCAGGCGGATGATCAGCTTATTACCGATCTGCAAACGCTGTTCCGGGGCGAAGATGTAGTGCGGCGTTTCCTTGAAGTGAATGACGATCTGCGACAGCTTTTGCGGCATGCGCTTGCCGGTTCGCAGGTAGAACGGCACGCCCGACCAGCGCCAGTTACGGATGTCGGCACGCAGGGCGACGAAGGTTTCGGTGTCGCTCTGGGCGTTGGCGTTGTCTTCTTCCAGGTAACCCGGCACCGGTTTGCCTTCGCTGTAGCCGGCAATGTACTGGCCACGCACCACACTGGTGCTCAAACCGTCACCAGTGATCGGTGCCAGGGCTTTAAGCACTTTCACCTTCTCGTCGCGGATGGCATCGGCGGACAGTTCGCTGGGCGGGTCCATGGCGATCAGGCACAGCAACTGCAGCAGGTGATTCTGAATCATGTCGCGCAGTTGGCCGGCCTTGTCGAAATAACCCCAACGGCCCTCGATACCGACCTTTTCCGCGACGGTAATCTCCACATGGGAGATGGAGTTCTGGTTCCATTGGGTTTCGAACAGGCTATTGGCGAAGCGCAGGGCAATCAGGTTCTGCACCGTCTCTTTGCCCAGGTAGTGGTCAATGCGGTAAACCCGGCTTTCAGGGAAGAACCGCGCCACGGCATCGTTGACCCGGCGCGACGACTCCAGGTCGTGGCCAATCGGTTTCTCGAGCACTACCCGGGTGCGCGCAGCCAGCCCGACCTTGTCGAGGTTTTCGCAGATGGCCCCATACACCGCCGCCGCCGTGGCGAAGTAGGCGATCAGCGGCAGCTCACCGGGTAGTTGCTCGGCCAGGACCTGATAGCCCTCGGGCTGAAGGAAGTCCAGATGCTGGTAATTCAGGCGGGCGAGGAAGCGCCCCAGCGCGGCAGGCTCGATATCTGCCTCGGGCACGTGCCGACGCAGGTGGGCTTCGATGCTGTCCAGGTGCTCCTGCGCACTGCCGACCTCACGGGCGAGGGCCAGCAGGCGGGTGTCCGGGTGCAACAGGTTGGCCCGGTCGAGCTGGTAGAGCGCAGGAAACAGCTTGCGCAATGCCAGGTCGCCGAGGGCGCCAAACAGGGCAAAGGTGCAAGGTTCGACACTGATTGCAGCCATGATGTTGGTTCTTTCCTAAAGTTGGTCTAGGAATACCGCTTTCACACACGGTTTTCAAGGGATAATGTAGTAAAAACCACAACATTACACACAAGTGTTACAGACAAGTGGTACGCCAACCGCACCGACAGTACGATAGACGACCGTGCAAAAAGCCTGCTGCTCCCACAGCCGGCTGTCTTCCCGACCCAAGGACACACCCATGGACCGCGTGCGAAACCTCCTGGAACAGATCCAGGGCCGCCTCGACGAGCTGAACAAGGCCGAACGCAAAGTCGCCGAAGTCATCCTGCTCAACCCGCAACAAGCCACCCGTTTCAGCATCGCTGCGCTGGCCCAGGCGGCCAAGGTCAGCGAACCGACCGTCAACCGCTTCTGCCGCTCGTTCGGCGTCAGCGGCTACCCCGAGCTGAAGCTGCAACTGGCGCAGAGCCTGGCCAGTGGGGCTGCGTATGTCAGCCGCGCAGTGGAGGCCGACGATGACCCGGCCGCCTATACCCAGAAGATCTTCGCCAGCGCCATCGCCTCGCTTGACAGCGCCTGCCAGCAACTGGACCCGCAACAGGTCAGCCGCGCCGTGGACATGATGATCCAGGCCCGGCAGATCCACTTCTTCGGCCTCGGTGCCTCGGCCCCGGTGGCCCTGGATGCGCAGCACAAGTTCTTCCGCTTCAACCTGGCCGTGTCGGCCCACGCCGATGTGCTGATGCAACGCATGCTGGCCTCGGTCGCCCACACCGGCGATCTGTTCGTGATCATTTCCTACACCGGGCGCACCCGCGAACTGGTCGAAGTGGCGCGCCTGGCACGTGAAAACGGCGCTTCGGTGCTTGGCCTGACCGCCGCGGGCTCGCCACTGGCCAATGCCTGCAGCCTGAGCCTGCACATCCCGCTGCCGGAAGATACCGACATCTACATGCCGATGACCTCGCGGATCATCCAGCTGACCGTGCTCGATGTACTGGCCACCGGCATGACCCTGCGCCGCGGCGTGGACTTCCAGCCCCACCTGCGCAAGATCAAGGAAAGCCTCAACGCCAGCCGCTACCCGATCGAGGACGACGAACTCAACTGAGCCGGTGCGCCTGCAAACGCAGGTGCGCACGCTGTCCAGGCGCCAGGCTCAGGCCTTCGCCACTGCCGCTGGTCGCCTCGACGCAGACAAAACGCTGCGACTCGCGGCCAGTCACCCCCATCAGCGGGCGATTGCCAGGGTGCCAGACCACGGTGTCGTCGCTGTCACCGGTGTCGATGCACAGCTCGCGCTGCCAGGCCGGGTCCTGCAATTGCACCCGTGGCGTGCCGGGGTAGACCTTCTGGCAGCCGCCCTTGAGCTTCAGCGCGCCATCTTCACGGCAAGCCTGGCGGTTGAGGCGGTCGTAGCCCTCAATATCTTCCAACCCAGACAGCGCTATCTCGGACACGTCGCTGATGCGCCAGTACGCCAGCAGCGCATGGCTCAACTGGCAGGGTTCGCTGTCCTGATGCTCGGTGCTCAGGCTCAGTTCCATGCGGCTACCCAGCCGGGCGTGCAGGTCGACCTGCCAGTCGCACAGGTCCAGCCGCCATTTCAGGGTCACGCCCTCCTCGTCCTCACGGCTGTCCACCAGCTTCCAGTCCAGCAGCCGCGCCCAACCGTGGGCCGGCCACAGGTCTTCGCTGGGATGACGTCCATACCAGGGCCAGCACACCGGCACACCACCCCGGATCGCCCCAACCTGCGGCCACTGTTCGGCGCACCACAGCCACGGCCGTTCACCCGCTGGTTGAAAGTGCAACAACTGCGCGCCCTGGCGGCTGAACACCGCCTGGCAACGGGGGTGATCGATGATCAGGACATCGCGCTGCTGATAACGCTCCCACTCGAATGTCGGCCGGGGCCGCTGCGAGGAAAAGAAGCGATGGAGCGGATGTTCGGGCATGGTTCAGAGCTCTTGTTGTTTGAGATAGCGCTGTCTCGGCCTATCCCCAACACCCACTGCAGGCCAGTGGATGCCGGGAACCGAAAATGGATTGGCGTAAATTTACAACAAGTTGCCTCAGAATGACGACTGAATCTTCAAGCCAGCGACCAGCGCGTTATCCACCTCGTCCACCCCACCAGGGCTCTTGATGTACTGCAGGTTGGGCCTCACGGTCAGCCAGTTGGTGACGTGGAAGCCGTAGTAGAGCTCTGCGTTGTATTCGGTACGCTGCAGCGGTACGAAACCAGGGTTGTCGTAATCGTTGATGCCGCTCTGTGCGTTGAGCAGTTCGGCGCGCTTCTTCACGTCGTCATTCACATGAATTCGCGCCAGGCCGAAGCCGATATCATCCTTGGGCCGAGCGTCGAAAGCGCCTTTGTAGACCAGCCCCACCTGCTGGTAGTTGTCGACCACGTTGGTGGCCTTGTCGTGCACGGTGAAGTTGGCGAACAGGCTGAGGCCCCGGTTGACGTCGCCGCCATGGGCAGTGACCTGCTGCTGCGCCACCACCCACCATCCGTGCTTGCTGGAATGCGACTTGAAGGCCTCACCGGTCAGCGCCTGCGGGTTGCCGTTGACGTCGTCGTACACATCGTCAGCCTTGGCCGTGCTGTAGTAGTAACCCAGGCGGTACTCGCCCGGCAGGCCATTGACCTTGGGCGACCACACCGCTTCCACCGGCAAGATCGCTCCCTTGGTACCGCTACCGCTCAGCTTGAAGCCGTTGCCGGTTTCCAGGTTGGAGGGGTTCTGCTCGAAGGCCCCGACCTGCACGAAGAACGCCGGAGTGATGTTGTACTTCACCCGCAGCGCCCACTGGCTGACCGGCCAGTTGTACCAGATACCGCCCACCCAGTTGCCCACCTGCGAGCCGCAGAAGGCCAGGTTCTGGAAGTCGCAAGGGAAGCTGTTGAAGTCCTCCCCCTCGCCAAAACGGCCAAATTTCACGTCCAGCGCGCCGTCGAAGTACTTCTGCTTGATCCACATCTGGGTCAGGCGCCAGGTCTGGCCACGGCCCCACACCTCCTGCACCGAGCTGAACTGCCCGGCGCGCGGGTCGCTGATGCGGTCGTTGGACAGGTTGCGACCGCTTCGCTCGGTGATTGCCAGCTTGAACTCGGCATCATGCCAGCCCAGTATCTTCTGCAAGTCCAGATGCGCGCCGAGGGCGAACTGGTCGCTGTAGCGTGCTGTCTTGTCGTCGTTGTAGCCGCCATGCAGGTTGCCAGCCACCTCACCCACATAATCGAGGGTGAAGTCATAGCCTTTGTCCAGGAGCTCGGTCCGGGTGCCGCCCCAGTCGCCGGTCATCCATTTGGATTCGCTGGAAAAAGCCTCGGCAGCCTGTGTACCGCTGCTGCCTACAAGTGCAAGCAGAGCCAGCGATCCCAGTGTCTTGATGCGTTTGCGCTGTTCCATCCCTTTGCGTCCTCTTTTTCTTATTGATGGTGTAGACGATTCAACGGCCTTTGAAGTGAGCCACGTTGTCCTTTGCGGTTGCGCCAGTGCTGGCCAGGTGCAGGCGCTCGCCATTGGCAGCGTCGAACAGCAGCACCCGGGCCGGGTCGAATTGCAGGTTGAGGGTGTCACCCACCCGGCACGCCACATCTGGCGCCAGGCGGCAGCACACCTTGGTCTGGTTGAGCGTGACGAACACCAGCAGGTCCGGCCCGGTGGGCTCTGTGACCTGCACCTCGGCGCGGATAGCCGGCAAACCATTGCCGTCAGCAGCGCCCAGGGCAATCTGCTCAGGGCGGATGCCGAGGATGATCTCGCGCCCCTCAAGCGCGTCAGCAGCCCCCCCCAAGGGCAGCTCGCAGCGCGCCTGGCCGCTGTCGAGCAACGCCAGCAAGCGGCCGTCCTGCCTGGCCAGACGCACCGGAATGAAGTTCATTGGTGGCGAACCGATGAAGCTGGCCACGAACTGGTTGGCCGGGTCGTTGTAGATCTGCTGCGGGGTGCCGAACTGCTGGATGATGCCGTCCTTCATCACCGCCACCTTGTCGCCCAGGGTCATGGCCTCGATCTGGTCATGGGTGACGTACACCGTGGTGGTCTTCAGGCGCTGGTGCATCAACTTCATTTCGGTGCGCATTTCGACCCGCAGCTTGGCATCGAGGTTGGACAGGGGTTCATCGAACAGGTAAATCTTGGGTCGCCGCGCCAGTGCCCGGCCCATGGCCACGCGCTGCTGCTGGCCGCCGGACAGCTGCGCCGGCTTGCGCGCCAGCAAGTGTTCGATCTGCAGCAACTTGGCCACCCGCGCCACTTCCTCATCGATGGCGGCCTGGGGCAGCTTGCGGATCTTCAGGCCAAATTCGATGTTCTCGCGCACGCTCATGGTCGGGTACAGCGCATAGGACTGGAACACCATGGCGATATCGCGGTCCTTGGGGCTCATGCCACTGACGTCCTGCTCGTCAATGAGGATGGCGCCGCCGGTGATCTGCTCCAGGCCGGCGATACAGTTCATCAGGGTCGACTTGCCGCAGCCCGACGGGCCCACCAGGATCAGGAACTCGCCGTCCTTGATCGACAGCTGGATGTCCTTGAGGGTATCCGGCAGGCCGCTGCCGTAGGTCTTGTTCACATTGCGAAGTTCGAGCGTTGCCATGGCTTACCCCTTGACCGCGCCGGCCGTCAGCCCGCGCACGAAATATTTGCCTGCCACCACGTAGACCAGCAGGGTTGGCAGGCCAGCGATCATTGCTGCCGCCATGTCGACGTTGTATTCCTTGGCCCCGGTACTGGTATTGACCAGATTGTTCAGGGCTACGGTAATCGGTTGCGAGTCGCCGCTGGAGAACACCACGCCGAACAGGAAGTCGTTCCAGATCTGGGTGAACTGCCAGATCAGGCAGACCATGATGATCGGCGTGGACATCGGCAGGATGATGCGGCGGAAGATGGTGAAGAACCCGGCGCCGTCCAACCGTGCGGCCTTGACCAATGCGTCGGGGATGCTCACGTAGAAGTTGCGGAAGAACAGCGTGGTGAAGGCCAGGCCGTAGACCACATGCACCAGCACCAGGCCACCGGTGGTGCTGGCCAGGCCAAGCTTGCCAAGGGTGAACGAGGCCGGCAGCAGCACGGTCTGGAACGGCAGGAAACAGCCGAACAGCAGCAGGCCGAAGAACAGTTGCGAACCTCGGAAGCGCCACATCGACAGCACATAGCCGTTCAGTGCACCAATCGCGGTGGAGATCAGCACCGCGGGCACGGTGATCATGAGCGAGTTCCAGAAGTAACCGCTGACCGCTCCCCAGGCCTTGACCCAGCCTATGCCGGTAATCACTGCAGGCCAGCTCAGCAGGTTGCCGGTGCTGATGTCTTCGGGGGTCTTGAAGCTGGTCAGCAGCATCACCACCAGCGGTACCAGATACAGCAGCACGGCGATCAGCAACACGGCATGGATGGCCATACGGCTGAGGCTGAACACCGGCTTGTCGACAGGACTATGCATGGCGTTTGCTCCGCAGCTCCGAGTACAGGTAAGGCACGAGGATCGCCAGGATTGCCCCGAGCATCAGGATGGCGCTGGCCGAGCCCATGCCCATCTGGCCGCGGCTGAAGGTGAACGAGTACATGAACATTGCCGGCAGGTCGGAGGAGTAACCCGGGCCGCCGGCCGTCATTGCCGCCACCAGGTCGAAGCTCTTGATGGCAATGTGCGAGAGGATCATCAGCGCGCTGAAGAACACTGGGCGCAGGCTGGGCAGCACTACAGTCCAGTAGATGCGCGGCAAGCTGGCACCGTCGATCTGTGCGGCGCGGATGATCGACTGGTCAACGCCGCGCAGGCCGGCGAGGAACATCGCCATGATAAAGCCCGAGGCCTGCCACACGGCGGCGATCACCAGGCAGTACACGACCCGGTCAGGGTCGATCAGCCAGTCCAGGCGAAAACCCTCCCAGCCCCAGTCGCGCAGCAGCTTGTCCAGGCCCATGCCGGGGTTGAGCAGCCACTTCCAGGCCGTGCCGGTGACGATCATCGACAGTGCCATGGGGTACAGGTAGATGGTGCGAATGAAGCCCTCACGGCGGATGCGCTGGTCGAGCAACACCGCCAGCAACACACCGATGGCCAGGCTGATGGCGATGAACAGGCCGCCGAACAGAAGCAGGTTCTTGCTCGCCACCCACCAGCGGTCGTTGTCGAACAGACGGGCGTATTGCGCAAGGCCCGCCCACTTGTAGGTAGGCAGAAAGGTCGAGGTGGTGAAGGACAGCACGAAGGTCCAGAGGATGTAGCCGTAGAAGCCCACCAGGACGATGAACATGCTGGGTGCCAGCACCAGCTTGGGCAGCCAGCGCTGAAGCGCGTCCAGGGGTGAGGCCCGCAGTTGGGCGGTGGTCGTAGTCATGTCTTGGATCCCGAGGTAGTGGCGGTGCTACGCACCGCTTCGCGGGCAAGCCCGCTCCCACAGGTCCGGCGTCATGACCAGGAACAGTGGTGAGCAGGGCCCATCTGGGAGCGGGCGTGCCCGCGAACAGCCGTTACTGGGCAGCCTTGATCGCCGCCGCCAGCTTCTTCGCCGCATCGGCCGGGTCGGCCTTGGGGTCGTTGATGTAGTTGGTTACCACATCGAAGAACGCACCCTGCACAGCCAGCGTGGTGGCCATGTTGTGCGCCATGCTCGGCTGCAGGCCGCCGGTCTTGGCATCGGCAAGGAAGTCCTTGGCGGAGGTTTGCGCGCAGGCATCGAAACCGTGCTTGCCCATGTCGGCGAGCATGTCGTTACGCACCGGGATCGACCCTTTGTTGATGCTGAAGACCTTCTGGAAGTCCTCCCCCAGCACTTTGCGCGCGATGTCCTGCTGCCCGGCAGAGGTGCCGGCGTTGTTCTGTTTGAACACCACCAGCGAGTCGATGTTGTACAGGAAGGCCTTGTCGGTACCGGGGAACGGCACGCACTGGTAATCCTTGCCGGCGGTTTTCTTCGCCAGGGTCCATTCGCTCTTGGCCCAGTCGCCCATGATCTGCATGCCGGCCTTGCCGTTGATGACCTTGGCGGCTTCCAGGTTCCAGTCCTGGCCCTTGCCGTCCGGGTCCATGTAGGTGGCGACCTTTTTCAGCTCGGTCAGCGCCTTGACCATCTGCGGCCCGGTCAGCGTTGCACTGTCAAGGTCGACCAAGGCCTTCTTGTAGCCATCGACGCCCATCACCGACAGCACCACGCTTTCGAATACGGTGCTGTCCTGCCAGGGTTGGCCACCATGAGCCAGCGGGATGAAGCCGGCCGCCTTGAGCTTGTCGGCGGCGGCGTAGAATTCGTCGAGGGTGGTAGGCGCCTTGTCGATGCCGGCTTTTTTGAACACCTCGGGATTGATCCACAACCAGTTGATGCGGTGGATGTTCACCGGTACAGCAACGTAATCACCGTCGTACTTCACGGTGTCGGCCACTTTCTTGTCGAGCAGCGAGTCCCACTTTTCGGCCTTGGCCACATCCTTGAGCACATCGGCATCAAGCAAGCCGGTGGCCGCCCAGTCCTGGATGTCGGGGCCTTTGATCTGCGCGACACCGGGGGGGTTGCCTGCGACGGCGCGGCTTTTCAGCACGGTCATGGCCGTGGCACCACCACCACCGGCAACAGCGCCGTCCTTCCAGGTGAAGCCGTCTTTCTCGACCTGCGCCTTGAGCACATCGACCGCCGCCTTTTCACCGCCAGAGGTCCACCAGTGCACGACCTCGACACTGCCTTTGGATTCGGCAGCCGAAGCCCCCAAAGGAAGTAAAGAAGCCAGAGAGATTGCGGCAGCGAGACGGAGCGTGGAATTCATCGGAGCACCTTTCTTGTTGTTATGCCGTGCAAGTCGATCGCTTGCGTAGCATGAAGTCTAAACAGCGTGCCCGCCTCGTCAGGTAACGAAGCGATGCGTGAATGTCATCATCTGGTTACATAGCTGGAGCTGGCCAGGTTGCTGGCCAGGCTGGGTGCCAGCGGCAAGCCTGGCAGCAGCAGCGCCTGGTAGGCGTGGTAGAGGTCGGGCTTGCCCGGCCAGATGGTCCCCGCTGGCCGGTTGCGGGCATCGAGTTCGTGGTGCCAGCTGCCAGCGACAGGGTCGATGAAATGGTTGGCGATAAAGCCCCAGCAGTTGCGGTACCACTGCTCGTACTGAGCTTCGCCGGTGCGCTGCAACAAGGCTGCTGCTGCGGCACAAGCTTCGGCGTGCACCCAGTGCAGGCGTGCATGCACCACCGGGCGATTGGCCCAGTCCAGGGTGTAGACGAAACCTGCAGCGCCATCGACGTTCCAGGCATGCTGGCAGGCGGCATCGAACAATCTGCAGGCACTGTCTGGAAGCCACTGCGGGGCGAACAACCCGGCCCGTTGCAGGCTGGCCTCCAGGTGCAACAGGAGCCGTGCCCACTCCATGGCATGCCCGGGCGTAGTGCCATAGGGCCGGAAGTGGTCGGCGGGGTGCTCGCGGTTGTAATCCGGCAGCGGCTGCCAATGGGCGTCGAAATGTTCGATGACCCGATAACCGTTGGCGGCGGCATGGGTATGGATAATGCGCTCAGCAATGCGCAAGGCGCGTTGCAGCCAAAGGCTGTTGCCGGTGGCATCGGCCAGGGCCAGGAATGCCTCGGTCGCGTGCATGTTGCTGTTGGCGCCACGGTATGGCTCAGGCAGTTGCCATGCGCGAGAGAAGGTCTCTCGAAGGGCACCCTTGGCTTCGCTCCAGAAGTGCGTTTCGATCACCTCGGTTGCATCGGCCAGCAACAGCTGGGCATCGGCTGCACCGGCCACCACTGCAGAGCTGGCGGCAAGGGCGACGAAGGCATGCAGGTAGGCGGCCTTGCCGCTGTCTTCCTGGCCGCCGGGGTGGGCGAACCAGCCACCGTAGCTGGCGTCCTGCATGGCCCCACGCAGGGCAGCCACACCGTGTTCGGCATAGGCCAGGCTGCCGGGAATGCCCTGCAGATGGGCCAGGGCGAAGCAGTGGGTCATTCGCGCGGTGTTCATGGTTTCGGCGCAGGCGCCAGGAGCGAGCTGGCCTTTGGCATCCAGGTTGCCAAAGCCGTCAGGCAGTTTCGCAGCTTTGGCGAATGCCAGCAGGCGCTGTGCTTCGGCCAGGCGCCAGGCGGTATGGGCCGGGGCGTTGAGCCAGCTGGTGGGCGGCAGGTTGAGGGTGTTCATGGGCCAGCTTGATCCTTGCCAGTCGTTTGCGAATTCTAGCCAGCGGGGTCATGGCGGATGTCACGAAGGACGACGGGATTGTCACCGGTCAGTGACATTTGGGGTGCCTGTGCGGGCCTCTTCGCGGGTGAACCCGCTCCTACAACGGCCGAGTCAGGTTTGCGTCGCAGGAGCGGGTTCACCCGCGAAGAGGCCCGCACAGGCACCCCAAAAATTCAATCCATACCCCGCGGCAGATACAGGGTCACTCGCAGCCCGCCCTCACGCAGGTTCAGCAAGCTCACCTCGCCCCCATGGCTATGGGCGATGTTGCGCGCAATGCCCAACCCCAGCCCATAGCCCTGCTGCTGCCCGGCCAGACGGAAATGCGGCTCGAACACCTGCTCCAACTGTTGCTGCGGCACCCCCGGCCCCTGATCGTCCACTTGCAACACAAAGCCCTCTGTACCGTCGATGATGCGCAGCCGCGCCCGCTCGCCGTATTTGATGGCGTTATCGATCAGGTTGCCGATGCAACGACGCAACGCCAGCGGCTTGCCCGGGTAAGGCGCCAACGCCTGGCCCTCGACGGTGATGCGACCATCGCCCAGGTAAGGCTCGGCCAGAATCTCCAGCACCTGGTTAAGGTCGACCGGCTCGATGTTTTCGTGGATGTCGGTGTCCTTCACGCACTGCAAGGCGCCTTTGACCAGCAACTCCAGCTCGTCCAGGTCCTGGCTGAACTTGGCCTGCAATCGCTCGTCTTCCAGCAGTTCGACGCGCAGGCGCAGGCGCGTGATCGGCGTGCGCAGGTCGTGGGAAATGGCGCTGAACAGCTGGCTGCGTTCGGTCAGGTAACGGCTGATACGCTCGCGCATGCTGTTGAATGCCCGGCTCACCTCGACCACTTCGCTGCCGCCCGCTTCAGCCACTGGCGCCACATCGGCACCCAGCGACATCTCTCGGGCGGCCCGCGCCAGGCGCTTCAATGGCCAGCTTTGCCAATGCACCAGCAAGCCGATGAACAGCAACAGCAAGGCCGTGGTCAGCACGATGAAGCCGATCTGCTGGCGCGGCAGGCGTTCGGCTTCCAGCCCCGTGTACGGTTCGGGCAACAGTGAGGCGATGTACAACCATTCGCCCTCGCCCAAGCGGATCTGCGTGACCAGTACCGGGGGTTTCAGCGGCTCCAGGGTCAGCGAATAATGGGCCCATGAGCGCGGCAGTTCGTCGAGTTTGAGGCCGCTGTTGAAGATGCGCAGGTCGTCAGGCCCGACAAACTCCACGGAAATTTCCATCTGCGAACCCAGGCGCTCGTGCAGCACCTGCTGGAATACATCGATCACCGCTTGCTTGCGAGGGGTGACGGGCAGTGCCTGCATGTCCAGCGGTGTGGCGTTGAGCGACACGAAGAAACGCGTGCCGCCCATGCTGCGCAATTGGTCGAGCACCAGCGGCCGATAGGCCACCGGCAGCGAGCGGAAGTAACTGACGCTGGCACTCATGGAATGGGCCAGGCTGCTGGCGCTGGCACGCAGCCCCTGAAGCTGGCTGGCGCGCAGCTGGGACACCCAGATGATGCTGGACAACCCCTGGGCCAGCAGGACAACCAGCAAGGTCAGCAGCAGCATGCGCCCCAGCAAGGAGCGCGGCAGCAGGCGCCAGCGCCGCTCAGGGCGCACAGCAGACATGCGCCGCCAACAAGTAGCCACTGCCACGCACGGTGCGGATCAGCCGGGGAGGTTTGTCGGTATCGCGCAGGCGCTGGCGCAGACGGCTGACCGCCATGTCGACGATGCGGTCCAGCGGCATCGGTTCGCGGCCACGGGTGGCGTTGCCGATGGTGTCACGGTCGAGGATTTGCTGCGGGTGATCGAGGAACAGTTTGAGCAGGGCAAAGTCGGCGCCGGAGAGGATCACCTCCTCTCCATCACGGTGGAACAGGCGGTGGCTGACCGTGTCCAGGCGCCAGTCGTCGAAGGCCAGCACAGCAGTGCCCGGCGCCGCCTGGCCGAACTCGGAGCGGCGCAACAAAGCCTTGATTCGCGCTTGCAGTTCGCGGGGGCTGAACGGCTTGCCCAGATAGTCGTCAGCGCCCAGCTCCAGGCCGATGACCCGGTCGGCCTCGTCGGAGCTGGCGGTGAGCATGATGATAGGTACGCGCGCCTGGCGTGGGTGCTGGCGTACCCAGCGGCACAAGCTGAAGCCGTCCTCGTCGGGCAACATGACGTCAAGAATGACCAGGTCGCAGGGCGTGGTTTCCAGCGCGTGGCGAAAGCCCTTGCCGTCAGCTTCGGCATGCACCTGGAAGCCGGAGCGGCTCAGGTAGGTTTGCAGCAGTTCACGGATTTCCTGGTCGTCGTCGACCATCAGGATCGATTTGCCGGCAGTGCTCAAGGTGGTCCTTCCTCTTGTTGATTGCAGGTCTTCTTGCCTGCTGTCGGGTAGTGCCATTGGCGCCGCAAAGCGGCTCCATCAGTGATCCAACGCCTGCTGCAACGCTACCCCTGCCCCCTCCAATCCGGAAAATTCCGCCGTCACCAGCCACACCGGCACCCCGGTAAAATAGCCACTCATACACCCCTTGTCGGCAAAACTCGCGGCAAACCCGCTACGCAGGAACAGCTCGGCAAAGCGCGGAATCACACCGCCCACAATATAGACCCCGCCTCGCGCGCCCAGCGTCAGCACATTGTTACCCGCCACGCGCCCAAGGAAACGACAGAACTGCTCGACCACCGCCAGCGCCCGTGGCTCACCGCCCAGTGCGGCGTCGGTGATATGCGCCGGGGTCTTGTGCCTGGGCGTGTCGCCGTCCAGCGCACAGATCGCCTGGTACAACCGCACCAGCCCCCCCCCACTGAGAACGGCCTCGGCGCTGACATGGCCGATCTGACTGTGGATCTGCTGGTGGATTGCCGCTTCGCGAGCATTGCCTACCGGCAGGTCAACATGCCCGCCTTCACCCGGCAGGGCCTTCCAGTGCTGTTCGCCCAGACGCAGCAGCGAGCCCACACCCAGGCCAGTACCTGGCCCGATCACCAGTGCCGGCCTCGAGGGGTCGGCCTGGCCGGGGCACACCTCGCGGAACTCGCCTTCGCGCAGACGCGTCATGCCCAGCGCCATCGCGGTGAAATCATTGATCAGCAACAGTCGCTCGACCTGCAAGGTCTTGCAAAATGCCGTGCGGCTCAGGCGCCAGTGGTTGTTGGTGAAGCGAAATTCATCGCCATCGACCGGGCCGGCCACCGCCAGGCACACCGCCGCCAGGCCACCACGGGCGATACCTTGGCTTTCCAGGTAGGCCTCGATGGCCTGCTCGGGGTTGGTGTAGTCCGCGGTGGCGAAAACGTTTACCTCATGCAGCTGGTTGTCACGCCACAACGCAAAACGGGCATTGGTGCCGCCAATATCACCAACCAGCAGGTGCTTCATTTGAGGTGCTCCAGGGCCGAGGTAAAGGCACTGGCGCCCTGCTCTGCCGGGCTGAACGCCATGCGCATGAAGCCGAACAGCTCGCGCCCACACCCCAGGTCGTTGCCCTGGGGGGCCGGCGGCAGCTCACGGCTGGCCAGTTCTTCGGCCGACACCATGATCCGCAACGTGCCTTCGACTCCGTCGACCCGCACGATATCACCATCGCGCACCCGCGCCAGCGGGCCGCCGTCGTAAGCCTCCGGGCAAACGTGGATGGCCGCGGGGATCTTGCCCGAGGCACCGGACATACGCCCGTCGGTAACCAGCGCCACCTTGTAGCCACGGTCCTGCAATACACCGAGGAACGGGGTGAGTTTGTGCAGTTCCGGCATGCCATTGCAACGCGGGCCCTGGAAGCGCACCACCGCGACAAAGTCACGCTCCAGCTCACCGGCCTTGAACGCGTCGGCCAGCGACTGCTGGTCCTGGAACACCCGCGCCGGGGCCTCGACCACCTGGTGCTCGGGGGCAACGGCAGACACTTTCATCACGCCACGGCCCAGGTTGCCCTCCATCACCCGCAGGCCGCCTTCGGCCGAGAATGGTCGCGACACCGGGCGCAGGATACTTTCGTCCAGGCTGTGTTGCGGCCCTTCGCGCCACACCAGCTTGCCATTGTCGAGGAAGGGTTCCTGGGTGTAGCGGCGCAGGCCATGGCCGGCCACGGTGTTGACATCTTCGTGCAGCAGGCCGGCGTCGAGCAGTTCACGAATCAGGAAGGCCATGCCGCCGGCAGCCTGGAAGTGGTTGATGTCGGCCTTGCCGTTGGGGTACACGTGCGACAGGGTCGGCACCACTTCGGAGAGGTCGGCCATGTCCTGCCAGGTCAGCTGGATACCGGCAGCCTGGGCAATCGCCGGGATGTGCAGGGTGTGGTTGGTCGAGCCGCCAGTAGCGTGCAGCGCGACGATGGAATTGACCAGTGCCTTCTCGTCGACGATTTCGCCCAGCGGCATGAAGCTGCCGCTGGCCTTGGTCATGCGCGTCACCTGCTGCGCAGCCTCGGCGGTGAGTGCGTCACGCAGCGGCGTGTACGGGTTGACGAACGAGGCGCCCGGCAGGTGCAGCCCCATCACTTCCATCACCAACTGGTTGGTGTTGGCGGTGCCGTAGAAGGTGCAGGTGCCGGGGCTGTGGTAGGAATTCATCTCGGACTCCAACAGCTCTTCGCGGCTGGCCTTGCCTTCGGCATAGCGCTGGCGCACATCGGCCTTCTGCTTGTTGGAGATGCCGGAAACCATTGGCCCACCCGGGACGAAGATGGTCGGCAGGTGGCCAAAGCGCAGCGCCCCCATCATCAGCCCGGGGACGATCTTGTCGCAGATGCCCAGCATGAGTGCTGCGTCGAACATGTTGTGCGACAGCGCTACCGCCGTGGACATCGCGATCACTTCACGGCTGGCGATCGCCAGCTCCATGCCCGGCTCGCCCTGGGTCACCCCGTCGCACATGGCCGGCACGCCACCGGCGAACTGGCCGACCGAGCCGACCTCGCGCAGGGCCTGCTTGATCTGCTCGGGGAAGTGCAAGTAAGGCTGGTGGGCAGACAACATGTCGTTGTAGGCAGAGACGATGGCCACGTTAGCCGCGTTCATCAGGCGCAGAGTCTGCTTGTCTTCGCTGCCGCAACCGGCCACGCCGTGGGCGAAGTTGGCGCACTGCAGGCTGGCACGCATGGGGCCTTCACTGGCCGCACCGCGAATCAGTTGCAGGTAGCGTTCGCGGGTGGCGCGGCTGCGTTCGACCAGCCGCTGGGTGACCTCAAGGATGCGCGGATGCATGTACTGGACTCCAGGCTAATTGTAAGGGCGGTTTACCGGGCATTTCCCCTCCAAACGATTGCGGCCTAGGCTCATGGTTAGGAGCCCGCTGCATCGGTGGAGGCACGTCGCCCAACCACTCGTTGTATATTTAAACAAAATACTGCCACTAAAAAGGCTTGTTTTCTATCAGCCAGTGAATAATCTTGTAATTCCAACAACAAAACCGTTTCAGTGAAGCTCCTTTGTGCCACAGGTTTCACTCGAACTGCCAGAGGTACTGCCATGACCCTTCGCATCGCCATCAATGGATTCGGCCGAATCGGGCGCAACGTCCTGCGCGCACTGTATACCCAAGGCTACCGCCAGGACCTGCAGGTCGTCGCCATCAACGACCTGGGCGACAGCGCCATGAATGCCCACCTGCTCAAGTACGACAGTGTCCACGGCACCTTCGACGCGACCGTCGAGGCCGACCACGAAAGCCTGACGGTCAACGGTGACCGTATCGCGGTCAGTGCCATTCGCAATCCGGCCGAACTGCCCTGGAAGGCCGAGGCGATCGACGTGGTGTTCGAGTGCACCGGGCTGTTCACCGACCGCGCCAAAGCCGCTGCGCACCTGGCCGCCGGGGCGGGCAAGGTGATTGTCTCGGCTCCGGCCAAGGGTGCCGATGCCACTGTGGTGTACGGGGTCAACCACGACATCCTGCGGGCCTCGCACCAGGTCATTTCCAATGCGTCCTGCACCACCAACTGCCTGGCGCCGATCGCCCAGGTGCTGCACCGAGAGTTCGGCATCGAGCAAGGCCTGATGACCACCATCCACGCCTACACCAACGACCAGGTGCTGACTGACGTTTACCACAGCGACCCGTACCGCGCGCGTTCAGCCACCCAGTCGATGATCCCGAGCAAGACCGGTGCCGCCGAGGCCGTGGGCCTGGTGCTGCCGGAGCTGGCCGGCAAGCTGACCGGCATGGCGGTGCGGGTGCCCGTCATCAACGTGTCGTTGGTGGACCTCACCGTCAACCTCAAGCGCGAGGCCACGGCCGAGCAGGTCAACCAGCTGTTCCTCGAGGCCAGCAAGCATTCCAAGGTATTGGGCTACAACGCCCTGCCATTGGTTTCCTGCGATTTCAACCACAACCCGCTGTCGTCGATCTTCGATGCCAACCATACCCGGGCCAACGGGCGGATGCTCAAGGTGCTGGCCTGGTATGACAACGAGTGGGGGTTCAGCAACCGGATGCTGGATAACTGCCTGGCGCTGCACCGGGCTGGCTGACGCGACCCGTGTGGGGGCAACTGTCTTGCTCAATTTCTAAAAGCTGGCGCGATCCCTGTGGGAGCGGCCTTGCGTCGCGAAAGGGCCGTGCAGCGGCCCCAGGATCTCCGCATCATGCATAGATTGCTGGGGCCGCTTTGCGGCCCTATCGCGACACAAGGCCGCTCCCACAGGGGTTGCTCAGGCCTCGTGGCAAACGTGGTCGTCGACCAAGGTATAACGCACCGTGACCGATGAATGGTTGGGGCAGGCTCAAGGTTGCAGGCCGCTCCCGCAAAAAAGCACACCACATCCCGCGACTACAATCTTTACCTTTTCCTGATAATTCCACACTTGACCTGCAGCACGGATGATAAGCATTATCATTAACCTTTCGTCGGCCAGGTCCCCCCGTGAGTCAGTCCCGGTTCAATTCCGTCTTCCTCGTTCAGCGCCTCACCCTGCTGCGTACCCTGCAGCGCATGGTCGGTAACCCCAGCACGGCCGAAGACCTGCTGCAGGAAACCTACCTGCGGGTGTCCCGCGCGCTGGGCGAGCGGCCCATCGAGCACATCGAGCCGTTTGTGTTTCAGACCGCGCGCAACCTGGCGTTGGACCACCTGCGTGCACGCCGGGTGCAGGCACGCATGCTGGTCGACGACGTGCCCGACGAAGTGCTGCACAGTGTCGCCGCGCCCGCCACCAGCAGCGAGGATGCCGCGCACGCCGAGCAGTTGCTCAAGCACCTCAGCGTCAGCCTCAATCAACTGAGCGAGCGCCAACAACGCATTTTCATCCTAAGCCGCCTGCATGGCGCCACCTATCTGGAAATCGCCGAACAACTGAGTGTTTCGCCCAGCACGGTACAAAAGGAACTGAAACTGATCATGGCAATCTGCATGGGTGTTGCCGAACGACTCAAGTAAGCTGACCGCAGGCGAACGGCAACGCAAAGCCCTTGCCACACCCCGCCTTAGTCTTGATCATTCGCAAAAAACCATTCAAGGATTCACCGTGACCGACAGCCCCGCCCCTCGCCCGTCACCTGCCAGGCCTATTGCCCGTGCTCGTGCCATGGACGAGGCGCTGGACTGGCTGGTGCGCCTGCAATGCGCAGATGCCGAGGACACCCAGGCCTTTGAAGCCTGGCTGAGCGCCGCGCCAGAAAACGCCGAGGCCTATGTCGAGGCTGAGGCACTGTGGAACGGTGCGCCGTTGCATCAGGTGGCCACGCACATGCACCAGCGGCAACGCCGCTCATTACGCGGGCGCCTGCGCAGTCACTGGAAACCCCTGGCCACCGCGGCGATGCTGCTGGTCGGGCTGTTCACCGTCGGTAACCTGCCCATACGCCTGCAGGCCGACCACCTTACGGTGGTCGGCGAGCGCCAGCGCTTGCAACTGGAAGACGGCGCAAAAGTGCTGCTCAACACCAATTCAGCGTTTGCCAGCGAACGCCAGGACGGCCGCCAGGTCGCCCGCCTGCTACAGGGCGAGGCTTACTTCCAGGTCCCCGAGGGCGCTCAGTTGCCGCTGGAGGTGGAAGCCGGGCCGTTGCGCGCACAGGTGCGCGACACCGACTTTGCCGTGCGCTACCTTGACGGCGAGGCCGAGGTACGGGTGCAACGCGGTGATGTCGACCTGCAGGGAGATCGTGACCAGCGCATCCGCTTGACTGCCGGCGACAGCATCAGCGTCGGCCCCCAGGGCTTTGGCCAGCGCCAGCGCCCCGACATGCACAAGGACCTGGCCTGGATCGACGGCCGTCTGGTGTTCGAGAACTGCCCGTTGAGCCAGGTATTGGCCGAAGTGCAGCGCTACTACCCGGGCTGGATCATCAACCGCAATGCACAGCTGGAGAACGTTGCCGTCACCGGTAACTATCGCCTCGACCAGCCGCTGGAAACCCTGCGCGCACTGGCCCACATCACCTCGGCACAACTGCATGAGTACCCGGCGCTGGTCATCCTGAACTGACCCCTGAATTATTTTTACGCGATCGCACTCGCCCGCCCGTCTCGTTATAGCCAATGCAACTGATTCTTGTTTAAAGCAAGAACAGCCATCACCTATAACAGCCCGCGCGTCTGGGAGCGCTTCCGATGTCCACTGGTCCTACCCGCTCGTCCAACCTTCCCCGCCGTACAGGACAACTGTCCCTGTTGACCCTTGCTCTGCTCGCCAGCGGCGCCTGCAGCCTGCCGGCGCTGGCCGCCGAGCCGGCCCAGGCCAGCAGCCCGCGCATGGGCGACTACCGCTTCAGCATCGGCCAGCAGCCGCTGGTGTCGGCGATCAACGCCTTCAGCCAGGTCACCGGCTGGCAGGTCGGCTTCAGCGCCGAGCTGGCCGACGGCGTGGCTTCGCCAGGCGTACAAGGTTCGCTGCCGCCAGATGCTGCCCTCAAGCGCCTGTTGCGGGGCACCGGGCTGAGCTTTCGCAAGATCAGCAACGGCAATGTGGTACTGGAGCGCCAAACCGCAAGCAACGTGATCGCCCTGCAGCAGGTGACCGTCAGCGCCACCCGCAGCGCACAGGACGTCAGCCAGGTACCCAGCACTGTCAGTGTGCAGACCCGTGAGCAACTGGACCGGCAGAACGTGAACAATATCCAGGATCTGGTGCGCTACGAGCCGGGGGTGTCGGTATCCGGAACCGGCCAACGCAGCGGGCTTAACGGCTACAACATCCGTGGTATCGACGGCGAGCGGATCCTCACCCAAGTCGACGGCGTGTCGATCCCCGACAGCTTCTTCTACGGCCCTTACGCCCAGACCCAGCGCAACTACGTCGACCCGGAAATCGTCAAGCGTGTGGAAATCCTCCGCGGCCCGGCCTCGGTGTTGTATGGCAGCAACGCCATCGGCGGTGCGGTGAGCTACTTTACCCTCGACCCGGACGACATCATCAAGCCCGGTAAAGACGTGGGTGCACGCCTGAAAACCGGCTACAGCTCGGCTGACGAAAGCTGGCTGACCTCCGCCACCGTCGCCGGCCGCCAGGGTGATTTCGACGGCCTGCTGCACCTGAGCCAGCGCAACGGCCACGAGACCGAAACCCACGGCAGCCACAGTGGCGACGGCCTGTCGCGTACCGAAGCCAACCCGATGGACGTGCGCACCACCAACGTGCTGGCCAAGCTGGGCTGGAACTACGCCGACGACGCGCGCCTGGGGTTCACCTACGAGCGCTACAAAGATGACCGCGACCAGAACATCCTCAGCGCGGTGGGTGGGCCGTTCATCCCCGGCTTTGGTGGCATGGGCTACTACAAGGCGCGTAATGGCAACGACACCATCACCCGCGAGCGCTTCGGCATTAACCATGAGTTCGGCCTGGACTCGCTGGTCGCCGACCACGTCAAGTGGAGCCTGAACTACCAGATTGCCAAGACCGACCAGCACACCGAGGAAGTTTACGTGCCGCCTGGCCGCCAAGTGCTGCGCACCCGCGATACCACCTACAAGGACCGCCAGTGGGTGTTCGACGCCCAGCTGGACAAAGCCTTCAGCATCGGCGCCACCGACCACCTGCTGACCTACGGCACAACGCTCAAGCACGAAAAGGTCACCGGTTCGCGCAGCGGTACCGGTACCTGCTTGACCGTAGGATCCGGTTGTTCCGCCGCCGGCGCCGAACGCCCGGCAGACGGCCAGGTTCTGGTCAGCGACTTCCCGGACCCGACCGTGAATACCTACAGCCTGTTCGCGCAGGATGAAATCCGCTGGAACAACTGGACCTTCATGCCCGGCGCGCGCTACGACTACACCCGTATGGAGCCCAAATTCACCGAGGCATTCCTGCGTGGCCTGGAGTCCAGCGGTGCGGCGCCTACCTCCCAGGACGATTCGGACAAGAAGTGGCACCGCGTCTCGCCCAAGTTCGGCCTGACCTACGCCTTCAACGACAATTACACCTGGTACGGCCAATATGCAGAGGGCTTCCGCACGCCGACCGCCAAAGCCATGTATGGCCGCTTCCAGAACCTGGACCAAGGCTACCGCGTGGAGGGCAACCCGAACCTTGAGCCTGAAAAGAGCAAAAGCTACGAAACCGGCCTGCGTGGCAACTTCGACGCCGGCAACTTCGACGTGGCAGTGTTCTACAACAAGTACCGTGATTTCATCGACGAAGATGCCGTGCAAAGCGCCAACCTGGAACAGACCTTCCAGGCCAACAACATCAAGCACGCCACCATCAAGGGTGCCGAATTCAAGGGCCGCCTGAACCTCGACCACTTCGGCGCACCGCAGGGGCTCTATACCCAAACCTCGATTGCCTACACCTATGGTCGTAACGATGACACCGGTCAACCGCTGAACAGTGTCAACCCGCTCAAAGGCGTATTCGGCCTGGGCTACGAGCAGCAGAACTACGGTGGCTTGCTGAGCTGGACGCTGGTCAAGCGCAAGACCCGTGTCGACGACAGCACCTTTTATTCGCCTGACGGTTCTACCTCGAAGTTCCGCACCCCGGGCTACGGTGTGCTGGACCTGACCGGCTACTACAAGGTCACCGACGACGTCACCATCAACGCCGGGCTGTACAACCTTACTGACAAGAAGTACTGGCAGTGGGATTCGGTGCGCAGCTACGACGGCCAGGGTGAGGCGGCTGTGACCCAGCCAGCCAACATCGACCGCCTGACCATGCCGGGGCGCAATTTCGGTATCAATGTGGTTTGGGATATCTGACCTGAGCTGCCACTAGTCGATGTGTTCCGTCAGTGCCGGCCCCTTCGCGGGTAAACCCGCTCCTACAGGAACTGCGCATGCCTTGAGCCAGTGATGCGCCTGTAGGCGCGGGTTTACCCGCGAAGAGGCCGGTACTGGCAACACAAATACCGGCTTTTTTTACTGTCCCGCTCCCGCTGTTTCGTCTTGTATCTAGACGCCCTCTTTCCAAGGACTGCCCCATGACCGAACGCCCAGCCCTGCGCTCCCAGCGCCTGAACCAGATCACCCACGCCCCGCACGCCGAACTGGATGCCCTGGTCAAATCCCACGCGCCTTTCGACAGCCGCGAAAGTTTCGCCCGCTTCGTCGTCGCGCAGTACCTGTTTCAGTCCGAGCTGCAGGCCCTGTACAACGACCCTCAGCTGATCGCCATCGTCCCTGATCTGGCTGAGCGCTGCCGTGCCGACCAGGCCCGCCTGGACCTCGCCGACCTCGACACCGAAGTACCAGCCGCCGTACCGGGTGCCGTGGGCAAGCCGAGCCTGGGCGAGGCAATGGGCTGGATCTTCGTCTCCGAAGGCTCCAAACTGGGCGCTGCGTTTCTGATCAAGCGTGCCGTGGCCCTGGAACTGTCCGACAGCTTCGGTGCCCGTCACCTGGGGGAGCCCGCCGGTGGCCGTGCCGAAGGCTGGAAGCAGTTCACCCGCATCCTCGATGGCCTGGCGCTCTCGCCGGAAGAGGAAGCGGCTGCCGAGCGCGGTGCAGTGGCCGCTTTCGAGCGCTTCACCGAGCTGCTCAAGCACGCCTACGCTGCGGATGCCGCGCTGGTCTGATACGCCGAAGCCGGCCACCCCTCCGGTGGCCGAACCGTTTTATGCAGTGAGAACATGACCCGACCAGCCCGCTCGAAACTCGCCCGCCTGTTGTATGGAATCCTGGCCTACGTGAGCCTCGGGGTGGGCCTGGTCGCCATTGTGATTCCTGGCTTGCCGACCACCGAGTTCATCCTGCTGGCCGCCTGGGCCGCCACGCGCAGCTCACCGCGCCTGTCGGCATGGCTGGAGAACCACCGGCTGTTCGGGCCAATTCTGCATAACTGGCGCAACGGCAAGGTGATCCAGCGCCGGGCCAAGGTCAGCGCAACCATCAGCATGCTGCTGTGCGCGGGCCTGATGCTGACCTTTCTGGAACACCACTGGCCGGTATTCCTGGCAATCGCCGGCATGACCCTGGGCAACCTGTGGATCTGGTCACGCCCGGAACACGCCTGCCCTGCCCCGTCACAAGCTCAGCAGCCCTGAATACAAGGCGTAGGCCGCCAGCGCGGCACCCACCAGCACGGCGGCGAAAATCAGTTTTTCCCAGGCCGTGAACAACGTCTGCCCCTGCTCATGCTTGGCCCTCGCGAACAAGATGACCCCAGGGGCGTACAGCAGCGCCGAAAGCAGCAGGTACTTGAGCCCGCCGGCATACAGCAGCCACACGGCATACAGCAGGGCAACCAGCGCCACCAGCAAGTCCTTGCGCCGCAACCTCGGCTGCCCGGCATAGGTTTCTGCGCGCATCGCCAGCAGCACGGCATACGCCGCAGACCACAGGTAGGGCACCAGGATCATCGACGAGGCCAGGTAGATCAGACTGGTGTACGTACCGGCGGAGAACAGCGTAATCAGCAGGAAACCCTGAATCATGCAGTTGGTCAGCCACAGGGCGTTAGCCGGCACATGGTTGGCGTTTTCCTTGGCCAGAAAGCGCGGCATGGTCTTGTCCCGCGCCGTGGCGTAGAGGATTTCGGCACACAACAACGCCCATGAAAGCAAGGCGCCAAGCAGCGAAACCGCCAGGCCGAGGCTGATCAGCAAGGCGCCCCAAGGGCCGACGATATGCTCCAGCACCGAAGCCAGTGAGGGGTTCTGCAGCCCGGCCAGTTCCGGTTGGGTCATGATGCCCAGCGACAACACGTTGACCAGCACCAGCAGCGCCAGCACACCTAGAAAACCGATGACAGTGGCCTTGCCCACGTCTGACCGACGCTGGGCGCGCCCGGAATACACGCTGGCGCCCTCTATGCCGATGAACACGAATACGGTCACCAGCATCATATTGCGCACCTGCTCCAGCACGCTGCCGAATTGTGGGTTGCTCAAGCCCCAGATATCCCGGGTGAAGATATCGGCGCGGAAGGCAAATGCAGCGATTACCACGAAAATCAGCAAAGGCACCACTTTGGCGACGGTGGTGACCTGGTTGATGAAGGCCGCCTCCTTGATGCCGCGCAGTACCAGAAAGTGCACCGACCACAGCAGCAGCGAGGCACAACCGATGGCGATGGGTGTGTTGCCTTCGCCGAACACCGGGAAGTAGAAACCCAGGGTGCTGAACAGCAGTACGAAGTAGCCGACATTGCCCAGCCAGGCGCTGATCCAGTAGCCCCAGGCCGAGGAAAAGCCCATGTACTCGCCAAAGCCGGCCTTGGCGTAGGCATATACCCCTGAGTCCAGTTCCGGCTTGCGGTTCGCCAGGGTCTGGAACACGAAGGCCAGGGCCAACATGCCGACTGCGGTGATCCCCCAGCCGATCAGCACTGCTCCCACATCAGCACGCGCGGCCATGTTCTGCGGTAGCGAGAAGATCCCGCCGCCAATCATCGACCCGACCACCAGCGCGATCAGCGCGCCCAGGCGCAGCTTCTGTCCCGGTTCGCTCATGAGCCTCCCTTTCTTCCAGCCCTGTCATGCGTTTGAAACAGCCTTGCGGGCTATATAAATATCGTTACTTATACTGAAGCCGTGCGCCCAACCTATATCACTAATAACTGCTTTGTCTATGTACCTGCTCCCTCAAAACTAGCAGCAGTCCGGCAACTGGAAAAGAAACTGATAAAACTCGAAATTCTTGTGAAAAATTTGCTAAAGCGGCAAAAGCGGCTAGTTTCAAGCTTCGCAGGCTGAACAGAGCGTTTGCTCTAGAAGGACATGGAGGTGCCAGCACACAAGGCCTGCAGCTCAAGCTGTCGGCACTCTCCAGGAGCACCCGTGAAGGAAATTTCCTACCTTCACGTCGCCTTAAACTGACGCAAGTCAGGTCCAGGCAACGGCGTCGGATCTATTCTGTCGTCAACTTTCTCCTGGCAGGAGTTGTTAAATGTCTGATTCATCCGGAAAACTAAAGCTCGGCGCGTTAGTTGCACTTGTCGTCGGCTCGATGATTGGCGGCGGGATCTTCTCGCTGCCGCAAAACATGGCCGCCAGCGCAGGGGTCGGGGCCGTGCTGATCGGTTGGGGGATCACCGCGGTCGGCATGCTGACCCTGGCTTTCGTGTTCCAGACCCTGGCCAACCGCAAGCCTGACCTGGATGGCGGGGTGTATGCCTATGCCAAGGCCGGCTTCGGCGACTACATGGGCTTTTCCTCGGCCTGGGGCTACTGGATCAGTGCCTGGCTGGGCAACGTCGGCTACTTCGTACTGCTGTTCAGCACCCTGGGTTACTTCTTCCCGATCTTCGGTGAAGGCAACACCCCAGCCGCCATCATTGGCGCATCGATCCTGTTGTGGGCAGTGCACTTTCTGGTACTGCGCGGCATCAAGGAGGCAGCCTTCATCAACCTGGTCACCACTGTGGCCAAAGTGGTGCCGCTGGTGCTGTTCGCCCTGATCTGCCTGTTCGCCTTCAGGCTCGACATCTTCACCGCCGATATCTGGGCCGTAGGCACGCCAGAGCTTGGCAGCGTCATGAACCAAGTGCGCAACATGATGCTGGTGACCGTGTGGGTATTCATCGGCATCGAGGGCGCGAGCATCTTTTCGGCGCGGGCGGAAAAACGCACCGACGTGGGCAAGGCAACGGTGATCGGCTTCGTGACCGTGCTGCTGTTCCTGGTGTTGGTCAACGTGCTGTCGCTGGGCATCATGACTCAACCGGAACTGGCCAAGCTGCAGAACCCATCGATGGCTGCCGTGCTGGAGCATGTGGTCGGCCACTGGGGCGCGGTGCTGATCAGCGTCGGCCTGGTCATCTCGCTGCTCGGGGCGCTGCTGTCGTGGGTGCTGTTGTGCGCCGAGATCATGTTCGCCGCAGCCAAGGACCACACCATGCCGGAGTTCCTGCGCCGCGAGAACGCCAAACAGGTACCGGCCAACGCCCTGTGGCTGACCAACGCCATGGTGCAGATCTTTCTGGTCATCACGCTGTTCTCAAGCAGCACCTACCTGTCTCTGATCTACCTCGCCACCTCGATGATCCTGGTGCCCTACCTGTGGTCGGCAGCCTATGCGTTCCTGCTGGCACTGCGCAGCGAAACCTACGAGCAGGCCCTGGCCGAACGCAAAAAGGACCTGATCATCGGTGGTATCGCCCTGCTGTACGCCATCTGGCTGCTGTACGCCGGCGGCGTGAAATACCTGCTGCTCTCTGCCCTGCTCTACGCACCTGGCGCCATCCTGTTCGCCAAGGCCAAGCGTGAGGTGGGCAAACCGGTCTTCACCAACGTGGAAAAACTGATCTTCGCAGCCGTGGTCATTGGCGCCCTGGTGGCAGCCTTTGGCCTGTATGACGGCTTCCTGACCCTTTGACCCACGTCTTCGCTCAATTGGAGGAATGAAACCATGTCCGCTGAAAAACAGAAGTACGGTGTCCACTCCGAAGCCGGCAAACTGCGCAAAGTGATGGTTTGCGCACCGGGCCTGGCGCACAAGCGCCTGACGCCGAGCAACTGTGACGAACTGCTGTTCGACGATGTGATCTGGGTCGACCAGGCCAAGCGTGACCATTTCGACTTCGTCACCAAGATGCGCGAGCGAGGTGTGGATGTGCTGGAGATGCACAACCTGCTGACCGATATCGTGCAGAACAAAGAGGCGCTCAAGTGGATCCTCGACCGCAAGATCACCCCTGATACCGTCGGCGTAGGCCTGACCAACGAAGTGCGCAGCTGGCTCGAAGGGCTGGAGCCACGCCATCTGGCCGAATTCCTGATCGGCGGTGTGGCGGGCCAGGACCTGCCGCAGAGCGAAGGCGCCGAAGTCGTGAAGATGTACAACGACTATCTGGGCCACTCCAGCTTCATCCTGCCACCCCTGCCCAACACCCAGTTCACCCGCGACACCACCTGCTGGATCTACGGCGGCGTGACGCTGAACCCGATGTACTGGCCGGCGCGTCGCCAGGAAACCCTGTTGACCACCGCCATCTACAAGTTCCACAAAGTGTTCACCGAGGCCGACTTCCAGGTGTGGTATGGCGACCCGGACAAGGACCATGGCAATGCCACCCTCGAAGGCGGTGATGTGATGCCGATCGGCAATGGCATCGTGCTCATCGGCATGGGTGAGCGCACCTCGCGCCAGGCCATCGGCCAGCTCGCGCAAAACCTGTTCGCCAAGGGCGCCGTCAAGGAAGTGATCGTCGCCGGCCTGCCAAAGTCCCGCGCCGCCATGCACCTGGACACTGTCTTCAGCTTCTGCGACCGCGACCTGGTCACGGTCTTCCCGGAAGTGGTGAAAGAGATTGTGCCATTCATCATCCGCCCGGACGAAAGCAAGCCTTACGGAATGGATGTACGCCGCATCAACAAGTCGTTCATCGAAGTGGTGGGCGAGCAACTGGGTGTCAAGCTGCGCGTGGTCGAGACCGGCGGCAACAGCTTCGCCGCCGAACGCGAACAGTGGGATGACGGTAACAACGTGGTGGCCATCGAGCCGGGCGTGGTCATTGGCTACGACCGCAACACCTACACCAACACCCTACTGCGCAAGGCCGGCATCGAGGTCATCACCATCAGCGCCGGCGAACTGGGCCGGGGCCGTGGCGGCGGCCACTGCATGACCTGCCCTATCGTGCGCGACCCGATCGACTACTAACGTCCATTACGCCCGGCCGCACCCATGAAGTGGCGGCCGGGACATCACCGAACTCAAGGAGAAACTGTCATGGCGTTCAACATTCACAACCGCAACTTGCTCAGCCTGGAACACCACACCACCCGTGAGTTGCGCTATCTGCTGGACCTGTCCCGCGACCTCAAGCGCGCCAAGTACACAGGCACCGAGCAGCAGCACCTGAAGGGCAACAACATCGCCCTGATCTTCGAAAAAACCTCCACCCGTACCCGTTGTGCCTTCGAAGTCGCAGCCTATGACCAAGGCGCCAACGTCACCTACATCGACCCCAACTCCTCGCAGATCGGCCACAAGGAAAGCATGAAGGACACCGCCCGTGTGCTCGGGCGCATGTATGACGCCATCGAGTACCGTGGCTTCAAGCAGGAAATCGTCGAAGAGCTGGCCAAGTTCGCCGGCGTACCGGTGTTCAACGGCCTGACCGACGAATATCACCCCACCCAGATGATCGCCGACGTGCTGACCATGCGTGAGCACAGCGACAAGCCGCTGCACGACATCAGCTACGCCTACCTGGGCGATGCCCGCAACAACATGGGCAACTCGCTGCTGCTGATCGGCGCCAAGCTTGGCATGGATGTGCGCATCGCCGCGCCCAAGGCACTGTGGCCACATGACGACCTGGTCGAGCGCTGCAAGCAGTACGCTGAAGAAAGCGGCGCACGCATTACCCTCACCGAAGACCCGAAAGCCGCGGTCAAGGGTGTCGACTTTGTCCATACCGACGTGTGGGTATCGATGGGCGAGCCGATCGAAGCCTGGGGTGAGCGCATCAAGCAGCTCAAGCCTTATCAGGTGAATGCTGAACTGATGAAGTCCACCGGCAACCCGCGGACCAAGTTCATGCACTGCCTGCCGGCATTCCACAACTCCGAAACCAAGGTAGGCAAGCAGATCGCCGAACAATACCCAGACCTGGCCAACGGCATCGAAGTGACCGATGACGTGTTCGAATCGCCAGCGTGCATCGCCTTCGAGCAGGCGGAAAACCGCATGCACACGATCAAGGCGATCCTGGTATCGACCCTGGCTGATCTATAAGTAGCCCGCAGTCCCTGTGGGAGCGGGCGTGCCCGCGAAGGCGTCAGCCGCATCATCGATGATGTCAGGTCTGGCCTCTTCGCAGGCATGCCCGCTCCCACAGCGAACTCCGCAGCCTCCGTGCAGCGACAGTCCATTCATTCTTTCGCTAAAGGACATTACCATGCGTATCGTTGTTGCATTGGGCGGCAACGCCCTGCTTCGTCGCGGCGAGCCCATGACCGCTGACAACCAGCGCGCCAATATCCGCACCGCCACCGAACAGATCGCCAAGATTCACCCTGGCAACGAGCTGGTCATCGCCCACGGCAACGGCCCGCAAGTGGGTCTGCTGTCGCTTCAGGCCCTGTCGTACAAGCCAGATGAGGCCTACCCGCTGGACGTGCTGGGTGCCGAAACCGAAGGCATGATCGGCTACATGATCGAACAGGAACTGGGCAACCTGCTGGACTTTGAAGTGCCGTTCGCCACCCTGCTGACCCAGGTGGAAGTGGACGCCAACGACCCTGCCTTCAAGGACCCGACCAAGTTCATCGGCCCGGTTTACAGCAAGGATGAGGCCGAGCGCCTGGCCAAAGAGAAAGGCTGGGTGGTCAAGGCGGATGGCGATAAATACCGCCGCGTGGTGGCCAGCCCGAAACCCAAGCGCATCTTCGAAATTCGCCCGATCAAGTGGCTGCTGGAAAAAAGCAGCATCGTAATTTGCGCAGGCGGTGGCGGCATCCCCACCCTGTACGATGAAAACCGCAAGCTCAAAGGCATCGAGGCGGTGATCGACAAAGACCTGTGCTCGGCGCTGCTGGCCGAGCAATTGGAAGCCGACCTTCTGATTATCGCCACCGACGTCGATGCAGCCTACATTGACTGGGGCAAGCCGACGCAGAAGGCCATCGCCCAGGCCCACCCGGACGCGTTGGAAACGCTGGGGTTTGCCGCCGGCTCCATGGGGCCGAAAGTGCAGGCTGCCTGCGACTTTGCCCGCAACACCGGCAAGGTGGCGGTGATCAGTTCGCTGGAGAACATCGAAGACATCGTCAAAGGCACGGCCGGCACTCGGGTTTCCACCGAGAAGCCGGGGATCAGCTACCGTTGAATGCAGTCGGCGGGCTTACGCGGCCCGCCATTTTCGACCTTCCAAAGGAGATAGCCATGGCCCAGTATCAGCCCGGTCATGTACACATCGAGCGCTCTGCGCTGAACAACGCCGACCACAGCTATGACCTGAACATCGAGTACGAGGCCGTGTCGGACCCCAAGGAAGGCAGAGGCATTCAGTTCCACATGCATGGCAGCATCGAAGGCAAGACGGTGGAAGAAAAGTTCTTCCTGGCCAAGGACCAGGCCTTGCCCAGCTTCCTCATGTTACTGACCCGCAAGGCGCAGTCGTATCTGGCGCCGCCGAAGAAATTCGAGACCCTGAGTTCGCCGCACAAGCTCTATGACCATATGTTTGCGGACATCCGCGAAAAGCTCGAGGTGAAATCGGGCGACCCGATCAAACCTGAACATCTGGAGTGACCCTTTTCGCGAGCAAGCCCGCCCCCGCATGGACAGCAGCAACCTTGTGGGAGTGGGAGCGGGCGCGCCCGCGAATGCGCCACCGCCGACCTTGGGCCTGAACCCCGTCTCAGGGCATACTGGCGGCCTCCGTCGCCAACTGTTCGAACCCCATGCGCATCCACGTCAGCTTCATCGACCGCGTCGGCATCACCCAGGAAGTCCTCGCCCTGCTCGGTGCCCGCAACCTCAACCTGGACGCCGTGGAGATGGTCCCGCCGAACGTCTACATCGACGCCCCCACCCTCAGCCCCGCCGTACTCGAAGAACTGCACGACGCGCTGTTCGAAGTACAGGGTGTGCAATCGGTGGACGTGGTCGACATCCTCCCCGGCCAGCGCCGCCACCTGCAGCTCGATGCCCTGCTGGCCGCCATGAGCGACCCGGTGCTGGCGGTAGACAGCGCAGGCCTGGTGCTGTTGGCCAACCCGGCGCTGATCGAACTGTGCGGCCGCGAATCTGCCGGGCGCTCGGTGGGTGAGCTGTTTGGCGACCCCGCGCTGCTGCAAGCGCTGCTGGACAACAACTTCCACCTGCCCATGCGCGAAATGCAGCTGAACGGCCATAGCCTGCTGCTGGACGCCATGCCGATTACCAACGCCGGTGGCCTGCTGACGCTGTACCCCCCCTCGCGCATGGGCGAACGCCTGTCGGCCTTGCACCACGACCACGCCGAAGGCTTCGATGCCTTGCTGGGCGAGTCGCCGGCCATCCGCACCCTCAAGGCCCGCGCCTTACGCGTGGCTGCGCTCGATGCACCGCTGCTGGTGCATGGCGAGACCGGCACCGGCAAAGAACTGGTCGCCCGCGCCTGCCATGCCGTCAGCAGCCGCCATGCGGCCCCGTTCCTGGCGCTGAACTGCGCCGCGCTGCCCGAGAGCCTGGCCGAAAGCGAGCTGTTCGGCTACGCGCCCGGGGCCTTTACCGGCGCGCAACGAGGTGGCAAGCCTGGGCTGATGGAACTGGCCAACCAGGGCACCGTGTTTCTCGATGAAATTGGTGAAATGTCGCCCTACCTGCAGGCCAAGCTGCTGCGTTTTCTCAGCGATGGCAGCTTCCGCCGGGTGGGTGGCGACCGTGAAGTGAAGGTGGATGTGCGCATCATCAGCGCCACCCACCGCGATCTGGAGCGCATGGTCGCCGAAGGCAGCTTTCGCGAAGACCTGTTCTACCGCCTGAACGTGCTTAACCTGGAGGTACCGCCGCTTCGCGACCGTGGCCAGGACATCCTGATGCTGGCGCACTTCTTCATGCAGCAGGCGTGCACACAGATCCAGCGCCCAGCCTGTCGGCTGACCCCCTCCACCCATTCGGCACTGCTGGCCAACCCTTGGCCGGGCAATGTGCGCCAATTGCAGAACGTGATCTTCCGCGCCGCGGCTATCTGCGAGGGCAACCTGGTGGATATCGGTGACCTGGACATCGCCGGCACCTCGGTGGCACGCGGGCAAGATGGCGAAGTGGCCAGCCTGGAACAGGCTGTAGGTGATTTCGAGCGCGAGCTGTTACAGCGCTTGTATGCCAGCTACCCGTCAACACGGCAACTGGCCGGGCGCTTGCAAACTTCGCACACGGCTATCGCGCAGAGGCTGCGTAAATATGGAATACCCGGGAAACCATGACGGCTGTGGTCAAAACCCATAATTGAATCGGACTTTTCCTAGCCGCTCAGCCACATGTAACTGGAGTGCTCCCCGTAGAATGGCGACATTGCAATTTTGCTTGTCACCCTGAACGAAGAGTACCCTGATGTTCGAACTCGATTTTTACGGGACACTGGTAGCTGCCTCGTTGGTACTGCTACTGGGACGCGGCCTGGTTGCACGCATTGGTTTCCTGCGCGCATACAATATCCCGGAGCCTGTTGCAGGCGGCCTGGTCGTTGCCCTGTTACTCCTGGCATTGCGCAATTTCGATGTACACGTCCAATTCGATACCTCGTTGCAAACACCGTTGATGCTGGCATTCTTCGCTACCATCGGCTTGAGTGCAGACTTCGCAAGCCTGAAGAAGGGTGGACGCGTGGTCGCCGTATTCCTTCTGGTGGTGACGGGTTTGCTAATGGTTCAGAACGCCATGGGCATCGGCCTGGCAACAGCACTGGGGCTCGACCCGCTGATGGGCCTGCTGGCCGGTTCGATCAGCTTGTCGGGTGGCCACGGTACAGGCGCAGCCTGGGGCGCGACCTTCACTGAGCGGTTCGGCCTGGCTTCGGCTTCGGAACTGGCAATGGCCTCTGCCACTTTCGGCCTGGTGTTGGGCGGTTTGATCGGTGGGCCAGTCGCCCGGTTGCTGATCAAACGGGTCGAAACACCTGGCGTGCAAGAAGAGGCACCGCAGTTACCCAAGGGCTTTGAACAACCCGACAGAGAGCGCCTGATCACATCGTTTTCATTTATAGAAACCTTGGCACTTATTGCGGTCAGCTTACTGACGGGCACATTACTTAATGGCTTGTTGAAAGGCACAGCATTCGAACTGCCGACATTCGTTTGCGTACTCTTCGTCGGTGTAGTGTTGCGCAATGGGCTTCGGGCTTTAGGCGTTTACAAAGTATTCGAACGGGAAGTGTCGGTACTGGGCAATGTGAGTTTGTCCCTGTTCCTGGCCATTGCCTTGATGTCGCTCAAGTTGTGGGACCTGGCAGCCCTGGCGTTACCCTTCTTTACCTTGTTGGCCGCACAGACACTGGTCATGGCGCTGTTCGCAATCTTCGTGACGTTCAAGGTAATGGGGCGCAACTACGATGCAGCAGTTCTGGCTGCCGGCCACTGTGGCTTCGGCCTGGGTGCAACACCGACAGCCATCGCCAACATGCAAGCGGTGACACAACGCTATGGTGCCTCGCACCTCGCCTTCCTGGTGGTGCCGATGGTGGGGGCGTTCTTCATCGACATCATCAATGTCATCGTGATCAAGCTGTACCTGGCATTGCCCTGGTTTGTTGCGGGTTAAGCGATCTCACGCTCCCCTTGAATGACATCGTTCTGAGTGGCGTGGGGCCTGCCGGTACAGCCTACCAACGCAGCATGCGGGGGCCCCACCAGGCACCGAATACCGTCGGCAGGAGCATGCCCAGGACATACCACACACCCCAGAACGGTACGCCCATTTCCGGACAATGCAGGCAGTAGGCAACCGTTGCGGTCGAGCCCGCCAGCAGGCCACCGGCAGCGCCCGCTTGCCGTAACCGGGTGGGCGCCAGACCTTTCAGCGCCCAGAACACGGTGACAAAGGCCGGCACCGACAGCAACGTGATATTCAGTGCGCAAGTACGCCATGTGCGCCCGAACAACAGGTCGGCGCGCGCCTCCACAGGCGCCCCGGCGATGCTGACCGCCGCCCCGCACCAGACCAGCAGCAGTGGCAAGCCAAGCACCTTCCAGCCTGCAGCGCCCTTCCCTCCTGGCCTGGCCAAGCGGCTCGTCAACCACAGCCCGATCAACGCCAAGCTGGTTGGAAAGGCGACTTTGCCCCAGAACAACGGGGTTTGTGCGACCTCTGTGATATCACTGCGTACACCGTAAAGGGTAATTGTCAGCAGCAGTGCGGCGGTCAGCCCGCCCAGCACAGCCACTGCCATCCGCCTGCAAACGGCGTGGCGCGGTACTGGCCCTTCGCCTGCGGCCAGCAAGGCGATCAAATCGTCAGTCTTCATGGTTGTTGGCTCCTCCAATCAGCCTGGATAGCGCTTTCAGACCTCGATGTATCCCCACCTTTACCGCTGAACTGGAAAGCCCGGTAAGTTGTGCCGTCTCTTCGACAGACAACCCCTCCAGCTTGACATGAACAATCGGCAGTCGTTGCCGCTCTGGCAGTTGCTTGAGCAGCTTGGTCAGGTCTCGGCTGGCCTCGACTGATTCAACCTCCGAGACGGCAAACAGTTGCGCATCATCGTCCAGCACATCATGCCGGGCGTCGCGACGTGAAACACTTCGCAGATGATCCGCCAGCTTGTAACGGGCGATCGCCTGCACCCAGGCGGTCAAAGGCTGCTGCGACTGGTAAGTGTGGCGCGCGTTATGCACCGCCAGCAGCACATCCTGCACCATGTCCTCTATCTCGGCCGGGCGCCTGCTCAGACGGCTGCGCAGAAACGCACGTACATGCAGCGCAAGCGTGCCAAGAAAATCCTGATAGGCCAGCTGGTCGCCTGTCAGCCCACGAAGCAACAGTGCTTTCAACCGGGCCTCGCGAGCCTCGAGCTCATCCTGTGAGTTAGTTCGCTGCATGGGTCGCCTGGGTTACACCCTGAATACAATTGACTTGATTCATCCGCTCCCGGCGTGTGGCACGCAGGTGCTGCAAATATGCCACGCCCTTGGCTTCAACATCAGGTCGTGAAGACACGCCCTGAAAAAATTTCTTCCAAGGTTGTAACCCGTTTTACGCAAGGCACGAATTACTCCATGAGCCGCCGGTAAAGACCACGGCCACACGCTCAGGAGATTGACCCATGAAAACCCTCGCCCTCACCACTGCTGCACTCGCGCTCGCCTCGCTTGCAGGCGTTGCCATGGCGGCCGACAGCACGCAACCCGCAGGCAGTGGCGCTGCCATGGAAAAATGCTACGGCGTCGCCATGGCAGGAAAGAACGATTGCAAGGCCGGCGCCGGCACCAGTTGCGCCGGCAGTGCGAAGAAGGACTACGACGGCATGCACTGGAAAAACGTCCCCGCCGGCACCTGCACATCGATCAAGACACCTGCCGGCATGGGCTCGCTGACACCTCAAAAGTCTTGATCAGGGGAAACCGACCATGAACGCAGACGCACGAATGGGCGCCGGAATCAGCCTGAAGGCCGAGCACTACGACCAGGCGCTGGCGTGCAATCTCGAAGGGCTCTGGTTTGAGGTTCACCCGGAGAACTACATGGTCGGTGGCCCTCGCCTTGCCTGGCTGAACCGAATCGCAACACTTCATCCGGTCTCATTGCATGGTGTAGCCCTTTCGCTTGCGGCTGACGCGGCCCCCGATCAGGACCATTTGCAGCGTCTGCGCGCACTGTGCGATCAGATCGAACCAGTACTTGTATCAGAGCACCTGGCCTGGTCCACCTGGCAGGGGCACTACCATCCAGACCTGCTGCCATTTCCGCGCAGCAACGAAGCCCTGCAGCGCATCGCTGAAAACATCCAGCGATGCCAGGAGGTATTGGGCCGGCGTATATCCATCGAAAACCCCAGTCATTACTTGCAGCTGCAGGGCCATGACTGGGACGAGATCGACTTTCTTGACGAACTGACACGTCGCACCGGTTGTGGCCTGCTGCTGGACATCAACAACGTCTATGTGAGTGCTCACAATCTGGGGTTTTCGGCAACTGCCTACCTGGACCGCTTTCCAGCGCAAGCCATCACAGAAGTTCATCTGGCCGGGCACAGCGATGATGACCAAGGCAGCCTGTTGATCGACTCTCATGATGCGCTGGTGGCCGAGTCTGTGTGGGCGCTGTACCGCCAACTGGTTTCCCGTGTCGGCCCGCGCCCGACACTCATTGAACGTGACGACAAGCTTCCCCCGTTCACCGAGCTGCTTGCTGAACGGTCCATCGCACAGTCGATCATGTCTTGCCCAGGTGTATTGCCATGAACCTTTCCCTTGGTCAGTTCCAGCAAGCGTTCATCGAGGCGCTCTATTCCCGTCCTGCTCCCGAGCTTTCAGGAGTGACCGAACAAGCGGCGTTCGCGGTTTATCGCAACACGGTGTTGGCCGGCTGCGTGGATGCGCTGCGCGCTAACTTTCCGAGCGTGTGCACACTCGTCGGGCGCGCCTGGATGGATGAGACCGCGGCAATTTATGCGCGGCAATCCCCCCCCAGTGATCCCCGGCTGATCTGCTATGGCGCAACCTTCCCGGATTTCCTCGAAGACATTCAGTCACAGCACGCTGTGCCGTATCTGGCGGATGTCGCCCGCCTGGACCTGCATTGGACAGAAGCCTTCAGCGCGCCGTACGAAACGTGCCTGAACCTTGTCGAACTGGCAGGCATGACCCCCAGCGATCTTGATCACGGTTGCTTGCCCCCCCGTGCCAGTGCTCGCTGGTACTGGTGCGAAGCGCATCCTGTGTACACCCTGTGGCGCTGCGCCCGCGAGCAGGTTGCCTGGCCCCATGACCAGCCATGGGTGGGCGAAGGGGTGCTGTTTGTCGGCACCGCTGATGGCGTATGCCATCAGCCGCTGGGGAAAGGTGGCCATGCGTTTCTCAAGGCCTGTGCGGCCGGACAGTCGCTGATGCAGGCCTCGGAACTGGCGCGACACGCTGAAACCGACCTGGATTTCACCGAGATGCTCGGGCGCCTGATGACAGCCCAGGCTTTTCGCCCACTTGCCTTCACAGGAGAACACCATCATGGCTAGTGCCGACTTCACGCCCCCGGCCAGCAGCCTGCGGCGCGCCTGGAACCACATTGCACAGAGCCTCGAGCACCGTTTGAGCGATGACTTATTGTGCATGGTCGCCCGGTTCGGGATCGCCTCGGTATTCTTTCTTTCCGGGCGCACCAAAGTGGAAGGTTTACTTACCCTCACACCCGGCACCTATGAGCTGTTCCGCACCGAGTACGCGCTGCCGCTACTCTCGCCCTGGCTTGCAGCGCACCTGGCCGCCTACGCTGAGCACTTGTTCCCGCTATTGCTGGTGCTCGGGCTGATGACCCGGCTATCGGCGCTGGCACTGCTGGGCATGACGTTGGTGATCGAAGTATTCGTCTACCCCGATGCGTGGCCCACCCACCTGACTTGGGCAGGGCTCCTGCTGCTCCTGGTTGCTCGAGGCGCCGGCGCGTTTTCGCTGGATCATCTGCTGAAAGTGAGATGACCGAAGGCCATTGGCACCTCGCTTGTCCAGGCAACACGTGTATCGTTTTCGCTACGTCGTATCGAAAACGATACACTCCCTCCTCGCCGTCGGTGCACAAGGGTTTGATGCTCAAACCCTTTTCCGCCCAGAGGCACCTGTAACGATATCATTCCATACGAAAAATACGGCTTCTCCGTCAATTTACGTAACTTATTGATAAATAAGCATTTTTATAGGTTGGCCGCATTATTGCTAAGGGAACCTTACCCTAAGAGCGCGGCGCCACCGCGCCCCCAACGCCCTGCTTCCCGAGGATTCCCCATGAGCGAGTTGCGTTTCACTGAAGATCACGAATGGCTGCGCGTCGAAGCCGATGGCAGCGTCACCGTGGGCATCACCGCCTACGCCCAGAATGCCCTTGGCGACGTGGTTTTCGTGCAACTGCCAGAGTTGCAGCAGTATGAGAAAGGCAGCGAAGCGTCCACCGTCGAATCGGTCAAGGCCGCCAGCGGCGTGTACATGCCACTGAGGGGTGAAGTGGTCGAGGTCAACGGCCAGCTTGAAGACAGCCCGGAACTGGTCAACGAAGACCCGATGGGCGAAGGCTGGTTCTTCCGCTTCATCCCTGCCGATGCAGAAGCCGTAACCGCTCTGCTCGACCAGGACGCCTACGACCGCCTGCTCAAAGCCAACGACGACGCCTGAGGAATCCCGCCATGACCATCAACCTCGGCACCGCCAACGAATTCATCGCCCGTCACATAGGCCCGCGCGCCGCTGACGAACAGGCCATGCTCACTGCACTGGGCTTCGACTCGCTGGACGCCATGACCGCTGCGGTCATCCCCGACAGCATCAAAGGCACCAGCGTGCTTGGCTCGCACGACGGCAAGAGCGAGGCCGACGCACTCGCCGCACTCAAGGCCATCGCCGGCAAGAACCAGCTGTTCAAAAGCTACATCGGCCAGGGCTACTACAACACCCACACCCCGGCACCGATCCTGCGCAACCTGCTGGAAAACCCGGCCTGGTACACCGCCTACACCCCGTATCAGCCAGAAATTTCCCAAGGCCGCCTGGAAGCGCTGCTGAACTTCCAGACCCTGATCAGCGACCTCACCGGCCTGCCGATCGCCAACGCCTCCTTGCTCGACGAAGCCACTGCTGCGGCCGAGGCCATGACCTTCTGCAAGCGCCTGTCGAAGAACAAATCCAGCCATGCCTTCTTCGCCTCCGTGCATTGTCACCCGCAAACCCTCGACGTGCTGCGCACCCGTGCCGAGCCGTTGGGTATCGAGGTTGTGGTTGGCGACGAACGCGAGTTGGGCGACGTCAGCGCCTTCTTCGGCGCCCTGCTGCAATACCCGGCCAGCAACGGTGAAGTGTTCGACTACCGTGAGGTCGTGCAGCGCTTCCACGCGGCCAACGCCCTGGTCGCCGTAGCGGCAGACCTGCTGGCCCTGACCCTGCTGACCCCACCGGGCGAGTTCGACGCCGACGTGGCCATCGGCAGCGCCCAGCGCTTCGGCGTGCCGCTGGGCTTCGGTGGCCCGCACGCGGCTTACTTCGCCACCCGTGACGCGTTCAAGCGCGACATGCCTGGCCGCTTGGTCGGCGTGTCGATCGACCGCTTCGGCAAAACCGCCCTGCGTCTGGCCATGCAGACCCGCGAGCAGCACATCCGCCGCGAAAAGGCCACCAGCAACATCTGCACCGCCCAGGTGCTGCTGGCCAACATCGCCAGCATGTTCGCCGTGTACCACGGCCCTGCCGGCCTCAAGCGCATTGCCGAGCGCACCCATGCCCTGACCGCGATCCTCGCCGCCGGCCTGAAGGCGCTGGGCGTACAAGTGGTGGGCGCCAGCGCCTTCGATACCCTGACCCTGGCCACCGGCACTGCCACCGCCAGCCTGCATGACAAGGCACGCGCCCAGGGCATCAACCTGCGCCAGATCGATGCCGCCCATGTGGGCCTGTCTCTGGACGAAACCAGCACTCAGGCTGACGTCGAATCGCTGTGGCAGCTGTTGGGTGGCGAGCAGGCACAGCCTGATTTCACCGCACTGGTAGCCAGCACCGGTTCCCTGCTGCCTGCCGCCCTGCTGCGCCAGTCGGCCATCCTCGAACACCCGGTGTTCAACCGCTACCACAGCGAAACCGAGCTGATGCGCTACTTGCGCCGCCTGGCCGACAAGGACCTGGCGCTGGACCGCAGCATGATTCCGCTGGGCTCGTGCACCATGAAGCTGAACGCCGCCAGCGAGATGATCCCGGTCACCTGGGCCGAGTTCGGCAACCTGCACCCATTCGCCCCGGCCGAGCAGAGCCAGGGCTACCTGCAGATGACCACCGAACTGGAGGCCATGCTGTGCGCGGCCACTGGCTATGATGCCGTATCGCTGCAGCCCAACGCCGGCTCGCAGGGCGAATACGCCGGGCTGTTGGCGATCCGCGCCTACCACCGCAGCCGGGGTGAAGGCCACCGCGATATCTGCCTGATCCCGTCGTCGGCCCATGGCACCAACCCGGCCACCGCACACATGGCTGGCATGCGTGTCGTGGTTACCGCCTGTGACGCCCGTGGCAACGTCGATGTCGAGGACCTGCGCGCCAAAGCCATCGAGCACCGCGAGCGCCTGGCCGCAATCATGATCACCTACCCGTCGACCCACGGCGTGTTCGAGGAAGCGATCGGCGAAATCTGCGCGATCATCCACGACAACGGTGGCCAGGTGTACATCGACGGCGCCAACATGAACGCCATGGTCGGACTGTGCGCACCCGGCAAGTTCGGCGGCGACGTTTCCCACCTGAACCTGCACAAGACCTTCTGCATCCCGCACGGTGGTGGTGGCCCGGGCGTAGGCCCGATTGGCGTCAAGTCGCACCTGGCGCCGTTCCTGCCAGGCCATGCACAGCTGGAAAACACCCAAGGCGCGGTATGCGCTGCGCCGTTCGGTAGCGCCAGCATCCTGCCGATCACATGGATGTATATCCGCATGATGGGCGGTGCCGGCCTCAAACGTGCCTCGCAGATGGCAATCCTCAACGCCAACTACATCGCCCGCCGCCTGGAAGAGCACTATCCTGTTCTGTATACCGGCGGTAACGGCCTGGTGGCTCACGAGTGCATTCTCGACCTGCGCCCACTGAAGGACACCAGCGGCATCAGTGTCGACGACGTGGCCAAGCGGTTGATCGACTTTGGCTTCCACGCCCCGACCATGTCCTTCCCAGTGGCTGGCACGCTGATGATCGAACCGACCGAAAGCGAGTCCAAAGAAGAACTGGACCGCTTCTGCAACGCGATGATCCAGATCCGCGAAGAAATCCGCGCGGTGGAGGACGGTAGCCTGGACAAGGACGACAACCCGCTGAAAAACGCACCGCACACTGCGGCTGAGCTGGTTGGCGAATGGACCCATGGCTACAGCCGCGAGCAGGCGGTATACCCCCTGGCGAGCCTGGTGGAAGGCAAGTACTGGCCGCCGGTCGGCCGGGTCGACAACGTGTTCGGCGACCGCAACCTGGTGTGCGCCTGCCCGTCGATCGAGAGCTATCAGGACGCCTGATAGCCCCTCCCCGCCACCTGGCTTGGGTGGCGGGCGCTGTGTAGGCGCGGGTTCACCCGCGAATGCGAGGGTGGCTATACCGCCGCATTCGCGGGTAAACCCGCGCCTACAGGGCTCAACGTCCGCCCAACAAACTGGCAGGAGGTCAACATGTCACTGAGCGTCTTCGACCTGTTCAAGATCGGCATCGGCCCCTCCAGCTCCCACACGGTCGGCCCGATGCGCGCCGCTGCGCGGTTTGCCGAAGGGCTGCGCCGTGACGGCCTGCTGGCCCGCACCGCCAGCGTCAAAGCCGAGCTGTATGGCTCACTGGGCGCCACAGGCAAAGGCCACGGCAGTGACAAAGCCGTGCTGCTGGGCCTTGAAGGCGAACACCCGGACATTATCGACACCGACAGCATTCCCGCCCGCCTGCAGGTCATCCGCGACAGCGGACGCATCAACCTGCTGGGCGAACACAGCATTGCGTTCATCGAAAAGCAGCACCTGGCGATGATCCGCAAGCCGTTGGACTACCACCCCAACGGCATGATATTCCGCGCCTTCGACGACGCAGGCCTGCAAATCCGAAGCCGCGAGTATTACTCGGTAGGCGGTGGTTTCGTGGTCGACGAGGACGCTGCCGGCCATGACCGCATCGTCGAAGACACCACGGTGCTGGCCTATCCGTTCAAGACCGCCAAGGCGCTCCTCGGCCACTGCACCGCGCATGACCTGTCGGTGAGCCAGGTCATGCTGGCCAACGAGACCGCCTGGCGCCCTGAAGCAGAAACCCGAGCCGGGCTGCTGCGCATCTGGCAGGTGATGCAAGATTGCGTCGCGGCAGGTTGCCAGCATGAGGGCATATTACCGGGAGGGCTCAAGGTCAAACGCCGCGCGCCGGCCCTGTACCGCCAACTGAGCGGCCACCCGGAAGCCAGCCTGCGTGATGCCCTGTCAGTGCTCGACTGGGTCAACCTCTACGCCTTGGCGGTGAACGAGGAAAACGCCTACGGCGGTCGTGTGGTCACCGCCCCTACCAACGGTGCAGCGGGCATCGTCCCGGCAGTCCTTCACTACTACATGCGCTTCGTCCCCGGTGCCAGCGAGGACGGGGTGGTGCGCTTTCTGCTCACCGCCGCAGCCATCGGCATCCTGTACAAGGAAAACGCCTCCATCTCCGGGGCCGAAGTGGGCTGCCAGGGCGAGGTCGGCGTTGCCTGCTCGATGGCCGCCGGGGCGCTGTGCGAAGTGATGGGCGGTAGCGTGCAGCAGGTGGAGAACGCAGCCGAAATAGGCATGGAACACAACCTCGGCCTGACCTGCGACCCGATCGGCGGCCTCGTACAGGTGCCCTGTATCGAGCGCAATGCCATGGGCTCGGTGAAGGCCATCAACGCGGTACGCATGGCCCTGCGCGGCGACGGGCAGCACTACGTGTCGCTGGACAAGGTCATCCGCACCATGCGCCAGACCGGCGCCGATATGAAAAGCAAATACAAAGAGACCGCCCGTGGCGGCCTGGCCGTCAACATCATCGAATGTTGACCCAACAATGACAGCAAGGAGTCATCGATGTCCGAAACACTGCTCAAGACCCCACTGCATGCCTTGCACCTGGAACTGGGTGCACGCATGGTGCCGTTCGCCGGCTACGACATGCCGGTGCAGTACCCGCTGGGCGTGCTCAAGGAACACCTGCACACCCGCGAGCAGGCCGGCCTGTTCGACGTCTCGCACATGGGCCAGATCATTCTGCGTGGCGCTGACGCCGCCAAGGCGCTGGAAAGCCTGGTACCGGTGGACATCATCGACCTGCCGATGGGCATGCAGCGCTATGCCATGTTCACCAATGAGCAAGGCGGCATTCTCGACGACCTGATGGTTGCCAACCTGGGCGAGGACACCCTGTTCCTGGTAGTCAACGCCGCCTGCAAGGAACAGGACCTGGCTCACCTGCAATCCCACATTGGCAACCGTTGCGAGGTGCAGCCGCTGTTCGAGGAGCGCGCCCTGCTCGCCCTGCAAGGCCCGGCTGCAGTCAAGGTGCTGGAACGCCTGGCCCCAGAAGTGGCCGGCATGACCTTCATGCAGTTCCGCCGAGTAACACTGCTGGAGGTGGACTGCTTCGTCAGCCGCTCGGGCTACACCGGCGAAGACGGCTACGAGATCTCGGTACCGGTCAACGCTGCCGACGCCCTGGCCCGCCGCCTGCTGGCCGAGCCGGAAGTACAGCCGATCGGCTTGGGCGCACGCGACTCGCTGCGCCTGGAAGCTGGCCTGTGCCTGTATGGCCACGACATGAACAGCGAGACTACGCCGATCGAAGCCAGCCTGCTGTGGGCAATTTCCAAGGTGCGCCGTGCCGAGGGTGCACGCGCTGCCGGCTTCCCCGGTGCCGAGGCGATCTTCGCCCACGTGCGCGATGGTGTTGCGCGCAAACGTGTCGGCCTGTTGCCGCAGGAGCGTACGCCTGTTCGTGAAGGTGCGGACATTGTCGACGCAAACGATAAACCCGTAGGTAAAGTGTGCAGCGGGGGCTTTGGCCCGACACTCGCCGCACCTGTCGCAATGGGTTATATCGATAGTGAACATGCTGCACTCGACACCGAGCTGTTTGCCGTGGTGCGTGGAAAGAAGGTGGCCTTGAAAGTCAGCAAAATGCCTTTCGTGACACCACGTTACTACCGTGGCTGAAACAGCTTTGTGAAGGTTTTGGGCAGCGTCGACATATTCGTTTTCGAACCTGCCCAATAACTTTTGAACATGGCGCCAGGCCAGGCGCCATGCCGTTTCCGACAAATCGGTCGGTTATCGGCAAGCGGCCAGTTTTCCATACGACCAAGGGCTTGTTTTTCGCTCGGGAGTTGGCGTAGAGTCACTGCACTGTGTTTGCATGGGTCGCAACAGTTCGTGACCTGGGCCAGTAGCCGAGATTTGCTACAACCCGTTCGACGTCTCTTACTTCCTGCAACCCAGCCCAGTAATCTTTCGCTTACAAAAAAGTGCGAAAGAAACTGTCATCAAAATTTAAGCTTCATAGGAAATAAGACAATGGCTGAGCGTCAGAACGGTACCGTCAAGTGGTTCAATGACGAAAAAGGTTACGGCTTCATCACCCCAGAAAGCGGTCCGGATCTGTTCGTGCACTTCCGCGCTATCGAAGGTAGCGGCTTCAAAAGCCTGAAAGAAGGCCAGAAGGTTACCTTTGAAGCAGTTCAGGGCCAGAAAGGCATGCAGGCTGACAAGGTTCAACCTGTCTGATCCAGCGCCAGACTTTGAAAAGCCCCTGCCAAGTGCAGGGGTTTTTTTTTGCCCGTAGAATAGCAGGCTCGTCTTCTGGAGCTGTCCTGCATGTCCAAGCCTCTGCTCACACCCCAGGGTGATTTTCCGCCGGTCGGCCTGGGCCGGCGCCTGGCAGCGATGTTCTATGACTTTCTACTGTGCACCGCGCTGCTGATCGTGACCGCCGGCGCCTACAAGATAATTCAGATGTCGATCATCGGCGAAGCACGTATGCGCGAGCTGACCGAGGCCGGTGCACTGGATGGCGACCCATTGCTGTCTACGGTACTGCTGTTTGCCCTGTTCGGCTTCTTTGCCAAGTTCTGGACCCACGGTGGGCAGACGCTGGGTATGCAGGTATGGGGCGTTCGGGTGCAGAATGCCGATGGCTCGGCCATCAGCCTGTGGCAGGCGCTCTTGCGGTTCGTCGTGTCGATTGCCTCGTGGCTGTGCCTGGGGCTGGGTTTTTTCTGGGTGCTGATCGACAAGCGCAAGCGTGGTTGGCATGACATCTATTCGGAAAGCCAGCTGGTGCGGGTACCTAAACAGAAGAAATGAGCCAGAGGATTGGCGTTGCCGGTTCGGGCCCTTTCCTGATGCCTGCGCGATACCTGTAGGCGCGGGTTTACCCGCGAACGGGCCGGGCCAGATAAACACCCATGAAAAAGCCGACCCTGAGGTCGGCTTTCTTGTGCAGCTCTGGCTATTACCCTGCCCGGCGCAACAACCACACACCGGCCAAGGCACAGATGCCCGCCGGTATCACCACCGCCAGCAGCGGCGGGAAGCCGAATACCTGGCTCGAAGGCCCGAGCAGGTCCTGGCCAATGCGAAACACGAAGCCCACCAGCACACCCGTGAACACGCGCTGACCAAGGGTAACCGAACGCAGCGGGCCAAAGATGAACGAGATCGCCATCAGCACCAGGGCCGCCGTTACCATGGGCTGCAGCACCTTGGTCCAGAATGCCAGCCAGTATCGGGAGTTGTTCAGGCCCTGGTCAGACAGGTAGTGGATGTAGTCCCACAAGCCGGTAATCGAAAGCGACTCCGGCGCGAGGATCACGGTATTGAGCAGCTCTGGGGTGAGCGAAACATCCCAGCGCTCCTCCGGCGCGTTGACCACCTCGGTGTGGTCGCCACGGAAATAGGTGGTACGCACATCAGCGAGCAGCCAGTGATCGTTCTGGTACTGCGCACGGCGGGCAAAGCTCGAGGTGACAATCTTGCGCTCGCTGTCGAAGCGGTAGCGGGTCACGCCCAGCAGCAGGCCATCGGGCTGTACGGCGTTGATGTGCACGTACTCCTCGCCCTGGCGGTGCCACATGCCACGTTTTGAGCTTTGTGCTTCACCACCACCCTGGGCCAGGGAACGGTCGGCCTGGGCCTTGTTCTCGGTCACCGGTGCCACATATTCGCCAATCAGCAGCCCCACCAGCATCAGCACCAGCATGGGTTTCATCACCGCCCAGACGATACGGCCGATGGACACGCCGGCCGCACGCATGATGGTCAGCTCGCTGCTGCTGGCCAGACTGCCCAGGCCGATCAGGCAACCGATCAGGGCGGCCATTGGCAGCATTTCATACAGCCGCCGAGGTGCGGTAAGCAGGACAAAGTTGCCTGCTTCCATCACCGTGTAGGTGTCACTCAGGTCGCCCATCTCATCGATGAAGGCGAAAAGCGAAGCCAGGCCGAGGATGATCCCCAGCACGGCCAGGATGGCCAGCAGCACGCTCTGGCCGATGTAGCGATCGAGCTTAGCCATGGGCCACCTCCGCACGGCGGGCGGCACGTTTGAGGCGCAGCGGCTCCCAGTACATCAGGCCAAGGCCGATCAGCAGGAACAGGCCGTGGACCCACCACATGCCCAGGGCGATCGGCAGTTTGCCCTTCTCGAGGGCGCCGCGTACGGAAATCAGCATTGTCAGGTAGGCCATGTACAGAAGAATTGCCGGCAGCAGCTTGAGGAAACGGCCCTGGCGCGGGTTGACCCGCGACAGTGGCACCGCCAGCAGGGTGACGACGAACACCAGGATCGGCAGCGACAGCCGCCATTGCAGCTCGGCGCGCTCACGCAGGCCCTCCTTGCCGATCAGTTCGGAGGTGGGAAGCGCTTCGCGCTCGGTCACTTCCTCGGCGACTTCCGGCTTGGGCAGCAGCACACCGTAGGTGTCGTACTTGATGGCGCGGTAGTCGGCCTGGCCCGGGTTGCCGTCGTAGCGGTAACCGTTTTCCAGCACCAGATAGCGGTTGCCGTCGGCCTGGATTTCCTGGTGGCCTTTCTCGGCGACCAGCACCGACGGGGCGCGATCCTTGGTCTTGTCTTGGTTGAAGCGCTTCTCGGAGATGAACACCCCGCCCAGGTTGATGCGGTCATCCGACAGTTGCTCGGTATAGGTTACCCGCGAGCCATCACGCAAGGTCTGGAAGCGGCCCGGGACCAAGGTGTCGAACTCGGTCAGGGCATCCTGCTGGCTGATGATCTGCTGCACCTGGGCCACGCCCAGCGGGGCCAGGCTCAGGCTCAGCCAGGCCACCAGCAGGGCAACCAGGGCAGCCGGCGCCATGGTCATGCCCAGCAGGCGCTGCTGGCTCATGCCAGTGGCCGACAGCACGGTCATCTCACTTTCCAGGTACAGGCGCCCGTAAGCCAGGAGGATGCCGAGGAACAGCCCCAGAGGCAGGATCAGTTGCAGGAAGCCTGGCAAGCGGAAGCCCATGATCAGGAACAACACGCCAGGGTCGAGCACGCCCTGGGCAGCCTGGGCCAGGTACTTGATGAAGCGCCCGCTCATGATGATCACCAACAGCACAGCGCTGACGGCGCTCAAGGTGACCAGGACCTCGCGGGACAGATAACGAAAGACGATCAAACCAGACACTCCTGGGTTGTCAGGGCGGACTGCCATGCAATGGCGCCAAACAATGACTTAGTACATCCAAGACCAATGCCGGTTCGCCAAAGGCGAACCTCCATGTAAAGTGCGCGCATTATCCTGTGATTGACCGCCCCTGTCACTTGGCCGCGTACGAAGGTGCACAACGGGGTTGTCAGCACGCTTGCCACAGGCTCAAACTGGCAGCTTTTCCGCTGGTGCGCGACGACGCGGCCAGGCCCGTCCAGAGCGCTGGAACACACAGCGCCATTCGTATCGATCATTCGGGGATCCTGACATGGAACTGGTTGTAAAAAGCGTAGCTGCTGCATCCGTAAAAACCGCCACACTGGTCCTTCCGGTAGGTGAAAACCGCAAGCTCGGCGCTGTTGCCAAGGCTGTCGACCAGGCCAGCGAAGGCGCCATCAGCGCCGTGCTCAAGCGCGGCGACCTGGCCGGCAAGCCGGGCCAGACCCTGCTGCTACAGAACCTCCCGGGCCTGAAGGCCGAGCGCGTGCTGCTGGTGGGCAGCGGCAAGGAAGAAGCCTTGGGCGACCGTGCCTGGCGCAAACTGGTGGCCAGTGTCGCTGGCGTGCTCAAGGGCCTGAACGGCACTGACGCAGTACTGGCCCTGGACGATATCGCAGTCAGCAACCGCGACGCCCATTACGGCAAATACCGCCTGCTGGCCGAAACCCTGCTGGACGGCGAATATGTGTTCGACCGATTCAAAAGCCAGAAAGCCGAGCCGCGTGCGCTGAAAAAGGTCACCCTGCTGGCCGACAAAGCCGGACAGGCCGAAGTCGAGCGTGCGGTCAAGCATGCCAGCGCCATCGCCAGCGGCATGGCCTTCACCCGTGACCTCGGCAACCTGCCACCCAACCTTTGCCACCCAAGCTTCCTGGCCGAACAGGCCAAGGAACTGGGCAAGGCGCACAAGGCCCTCAAGGTTGAAGTGCTGGACGAGAAAAAGATCAAGGACCTGGGCATGGGCGCGTTCTACGCCGTGGGCCAGGGCAGCGACCAGCCGCCACGCCTGATCGTGCTCAATTACCAGGGCGGCAAAAAGGCCGACAAGCCATTCGTGCTGGTGGGTAAAGGCATTACCTTCGACACCGGTGGCATCAGCCTCAAGCCAGGCGCCGGCATGGATGAAATGAAGTACGACATGTGCGGCGCCGCCAGCGTGTTCGGCACCCTGCGTGCAGTGCTCGAGCTGCAACTGCCGATCAACCTGGTGTGCCTGCTGGCCTGCGCCGAGAACATGCCAAGCGGCGGCGCCACCCGCCCAGGTGACATCGTCACCACCATGAGCGGTCAGACCGTGGAAATCCTCAACACCGACGCTGAAGGCCGCCTGGTGCTGTGCGACACCCTGACCTACGCCGAGCGCTTCAAGCCGCAGGCAGTGATCGACATCGCCACCCTGACCGGCGCCTGCATCGTCGCCCTGGGCAGCCACACCTCCGGCCTGATGGGCAATAACGACGACCTGGTCGGGCAGTTGCTCGATGCCGGCAAGCGCGCCGACGACCGTGCCTGGCAGCTGCCGCTGTTCGATGAATACCAAGAGCAGCTGGACAGCCCGTTCGCCGACATGGGCAACATCGGTGGGCCGAAGGCCGGTACGATCACCGCGGGTTGCTTCCTGTCGCGCTTCGCCAAAGCCTACAACTGGGCGCACATGGACATTGCCGGTACCGCCTGGGTCAGTGGCGGCAAGGACAAAGGCGCCACTGGCCGCCCGGTACCTCTGCTGACCCAGTACCTGCTGGACCGCGCTGGCGCCTGAAGCCGTGAAGCCGGTGGTGCCTTGCGCGCCACCGGCCGGCGATTCCCACCATGAGCAAAGTCGACTTCTACATTCTGCCAACCGACTCGCTGTCGGCGCGGCTCGATTTCGCCTGCAAGCTGTGCGAGAAGGCCTGGCGCCTTGGCCACCGGGTCTATCTGCACTGCCAGGATGCAGAACAGCGCAGTGAACTGGACCAACGCTTGTGGCGCTTCAAGGGCGAGGCCTTCGTGCCCCACGACCTCGCCGAGGTGCATGCCGATGCTGGCGTGGTTCTGGGCCTGGCTGACAACGCCGGCGAGCACCACGGCCTGCTGATCAACCTCGGCGCCAGCGTGCCGGGCTTTGTCGGGCAGTTCGAGCGGGTCGCCGAAATCGTTGTTGAAGAGCCGGCTATCCGCCAATCAGCCCGTGAGCGATTCCGTTTCTACCGTGAACAGGGCTATGCTCTGCAAGACCACCGCTTACAGCGACTTTGACGACGATGGACAAGCCCTCCCCTTTGCCCGATTCCGCCCATCTGCTCGATGACCTCGAGTCGATCCGTCAGCTGCTTGGCGACGCCGACCTGCAACCGCCGCTGCTCACCGAGACGGTAGAGCAGATTCCGTTGCTGCTGGACGAAGCCGCCAGCGACCCCGCGGCGCCCGCCGAACCTGTAGCTGCCGAACCCGAGGACGACCCGCAGACCCGCCGCCAGGACACCCTGCTGCACCTGGAAAGCGAGCTGCGCGCCGCAGCGCAGATGATCATGCAGGACGTGATCAACGACTTTACCCCGCATATCGAGAACGAAATCAAGCGCCGGCTGGATGCGCGGATCGAGCGGCTGATCAAGCGTTCCGAGTAGACCCGGGCAACGGTGTCGACTGCTTCGCGGGCGCGCCCACTCCCACAGGTTCTGAGCCTGCGCTTTGCCCGTAAGAGCGGACTTGCCCGCGAAGCAGGCGACTCTGTTCCGACAGTTGTCAGCAGCTTGTCGCCTGCGGCCCCCAGCTTGGTTATACTTCCCGGCTTTCCCGAATAAATGCACAGGGTCCCGCCGCGCATGGATAAGACCTACCAGCCGCACGCAATCGAAACTTCCTGGTACAACACCTGGGAGTCCGAGAACTATTTCGCTCCACAAGGTGCAGGCGAGTCCTACACCATCATGATCCCGCCGCCGAACGTAACCGGCAGCCTGCACATGGGCCACGGGTTCAACAACGCGATCATGGACGCCCTGATCCGTTTCCGCCGCATGCAAGGCCGCGACACCCTGTGGCAGCCGGGTACCGATCACGCGGGTATCGCCACGCAGATGCTGGTCGAGCGCCAACTTGAAGCCAAAGGCCAGAACCGTCATGACCTGGGCCGCGAAAAGTTCCTGGAAAAAGTCTGGGAATGGAAGGATCAGTCCGGCGGCAACATCAGCCGCCAGATTCGCCGCCTGGGCTCATCGGTAGACTGGAGCCGCGAGCGCTTCACCATGGACGACGGCCTCTCCGAAGCGGTTAAAGAAGCGTTCGTGCGCCTGCATGAAGACGGCCTTATCTACCGCGGCAAGCGCCTGGTCAACTGGGACACCAAGCTGCACACGGCCATCTCCGACCTCGAAGTGGAAAACCACGACGAGAAAGGCCACCTGTGGAACCTGCGCTACCCACTGGCCGACGGCGCCAAGACTGCCGAAGGCCAGGACTACCTGGTAGTTGCCACCACGCGTCCGGAAACCCTGCTGGGTGACGCTGCCGTAGCAGTCAACCCGAACGACGAACGCTACCAGGCACTGATCGGCAAATTCGTCGAACTGCCATTGGTCGGCCGCCGCATCCCGATCATCGCCGATGACTACTGCGACCCCGAGTTCGGTACCGGTTGCGTGAAGATCACCCCGGCCCACGACTTCAACGACTACGAAGTCGGCAAGCGCCACAACCTGCCGCTGCTGAACATCTTCGACAAGAACGCCTTCGTGCTGGCCAGCGCCCAGGCCTTCAACCTCGACGGCAGCGTTAACGAGCAGGTCGACACCCAACTGCCGGCCCAGTACGCCAACCTTGACCGCTTTGTCGCGCGCAAGCAGATCGTCGCCGACCTGGACGCCCAGGGCCTGCTGGTCAGCATCGACGACCACGCCCTGAAAGTGCCGAAAGGCGACCGTTCCGGCACGGTCATCGAGCCGTGGCTGACCGACCAGTGGTACGTTTCCACCAAGCCGCTGGCAGAGCCTGCCATCGCCGCCGTGGAAGATGGCCGCATCCAGTTCGTGCCCAAGCAATACGAGAACATGTACTTCTCCTGGATGCGCGATATCCAGGACTGGTGCATCAGCCGCCAACTGTGGTGGGGCCACCGCATTCCTGCGTGGTACGACGAGGCCGGCCAGGTCTACGTTGGCCGCAACGAGGAAGAAGTGCGCGCCAAGCACAAGCTGGGCGCCGACGTGGTCCTGCGTCAGGATGACGACGTACTCGACACCTGGTTCAGCTCGGGCCTGTGGACATTCTCCACCCTGGGCTGGCCGGAACAGACCGAATTCCTCAAGAAGTTCCACTCCACCGACGTGCTGGTGACTGGCTTCGACATCATCTTCTTCTGGGTTGCGCGCATGATCATGCTGACCATGCACCTGATCAAGAACGAAGACGGCACCCCGCAGGTACCGTTCAAGACCGTGTACGTGCACGGCCTGGTACGTGACGGCCAGGGCCAGAAGATGTCCAAGTCCAAGGGCAACGTGCTGGACCCGCTGGACATCGTCGACGGCATCACCCTCGACGCCCTGCTGGAAAAACGCACCAGCGGCATGATGCAGCCCAAGCTTGCCGAGAAGATCGCCAAGCAGACCAAGGCCGAGTTCCCCGAAGGTATTGCCAGCTACGGCACCGACGCCCTGCGCTTCACCTTCTGCTCGCTGGCCTCGACAGGCCGCGACATCAAGTTCGACATGGGCCGCGTCGAAGGCTACCGCAACTTCTGCAACAAGATCTGGAACGCTGCCCGCTACGTGCTGGACAAGGGTGAAGACTGCGGCCAGAACGGCGAAGCCTACGAGCTGTCGCTGGCAGACCGCTGGATCATCTCGCAACTTCAGCGTACCGAAGCCGAAGTAACCCGCCAGCTGGAGCAGTTCCGCTTCGACCTGGCCAGCCAGGCGCTGTACGAGTTCATCTGGAACCAGTACTGCGACTGGTACCTGGAGCTGTCCAAACCGGTACTGTGGGACGAAAACGCCCCGGTAGAGCGCGCCCGTGGCACCCGCCGCACCTTGGTGCGCGTGCTGGAAGTGGCACTGCGTCTTGCGCATCCGTTCATGCCGTTCATCACCGAAGAAATCTGGCAGCGCATTGCGCCGCTGGCCGGCATCGACGGCAAGACCATCATGCTGCAGCCATGGCCAGTGGCCAACGAAGCGCGCATTGACGCCGCCGCCGAAGGCGACATCGAGTGGCTGAAAGAGTTGATGGTCGGCCTGCGTAATATTCGCGCCGAAATGAACATCGGCCCCGGCAAGCCGCTGCCGCTGTTCCTGAAGAACGCCAACGCCGACGACCAGCGCCGCCTGCAGGAAAACGAAGCGCTGCTGAAGAAGCTGGCCAAGGTCGAGTCGTTCACCGTACTGGGTGATGCCGACGAAGCGCCGCTGTCCGCTACCGCCCTGGTCGGTGACCTGCAAGTGCTGGTGCCAATGGCCGGGCTGATCGACAAGGATGCCGAGCTGGCGCGCCTGAACAAGGAAATCCAGCGTCTGCAAGGTGAAGTGCAACGTGTTGGCGGCAAGCTGTCCAACGCAGCCTTCGTCGACAAGGCCCCGCCTGCGGTGATCGAGAAGGAACGCGCCAAGCTGGCCGAGTCCGAACAGGCCCTGGCCAACTTCACCGAGCAGCATGCGCGGATTGCAGCGCTGTAATCACTAGAGAGACCGTTGGGGCCGCTGCACGGCCCTTTCGCGACACAAGGCCGCTCCCACAGGACGGCGCCAACCTTCAAGGCGCCACCACCCTGTGGGAGCGGCCTTGTGTCGCGAAAGGGCTGCGTAGCAGCCCCAGGTTCTTCAAGCCACCGCTCGTATAGGGCTGGACACTGCCATGACCCCGAACAAACCCACCCTGCACCCGCGCAACCGCCACCAGGGTCGCTACGACTTCCCCAGCCTGATCAAGGCCCACCCTGACCTGGCCCGTTTCACCATCACCAACCCCCACGGCAAGCCCAGCATCGATTTTGCCAACCCCGAAGCCGTCCGCGTGTTCAACCGTGCACTGCTCAAGGCCCAGTACGGCATCCAGCACTGGGACATCCCAGCCGATTACCTGTGCCCGCCCATTCCTGGCCGTGCCGACTACATCCACGTAGCCGCCGATCTGCTGGCCGATGACAATGCTGGTGACGTCCCAAGGGGCACCCAAGTGCGCGCGCTGGACGTCGGCGTAGGGGCCAACTGCATCTATCCACTGCTGGGCCACAGCGACTACCGCTGGCGCTTCCTCGGTTCAGACATCGACCCCGTGGCTCTGGCCTCGGCCAAGGCTATCGTCCAGGCCAATGGCCTGGGCAAAGCCATTACCCTGCGCCAGCAGGCCAACCGAGCGCACATCCTCAGCGGCCTGCTGCAGGAGGGCGAACGCTTTGACCTGACCCTGTGCAACCCGCCCTTCCATGCCTCACGCGACGAAGCCACCCGCGGCAGCCAGCGCAAATGGAAGAACCTCGGCAAGCAGGACCCCAAACGCAAGCTGCCGGTGCTGAACTTCGGTGGCCAGAACAATGAACTGTGGTGCGAAGGCGGAGAAATCCGCTTTGTCACCCAGTTGATTGGCGAAAGCGTGCAGTACGCCGAACGGGTGCTGTGGTTCACCAGCCTGGTGTCCAAGGCCAGCAACCTGCCTGGCATCGAGGCCGCGTTGAAGAAGTCCGGCGCCAAGGCCGTGCGCATCATCGAGATGGGCCAGGGTCAGAAACAGAGCCGCATGGTCGCCTGGAGCTTCCATGACGACGCTGCACGCCAGGCCTGGCACGCCCAGCGTAAATCACAGGCATGAAAAAACCGCGCCCGGGCAAGCCGGGCGCGGTTTCGTCAAAACAACAATTACTTGTTGATAGCGTCGGTCAGCACTTTGGCTGGAACGAACTTGACGACTTTCTTGGCAGCGATTTCGATGGCAGCGCCAGTCGAAGGGTTGCGGCCGGTACGGGCAGGACGCTCGGAGACTTTCAGCTTGCCGATGCCTGGCAGAGTGATTTCAGCGCCGTTTTCCAGTTGGTCGGCAACGATCTGGCCCAGTTGTTCCAGAGCGTTCTTGGCGGTGGCTTTTGGCGCGGCGATCGATTCGGCGATGTCGGCAATCAGTTGGTCTTTGGTCAATGCCATGGTGGTGTTCCTTCCCTATCAAATTCGATGGTTATGCAGCGGACTACGACGTTATCGGGCCAGCCCCTTGAAATGGAGGGCCGCGCCAATTGCGTATGTAGATACGAAAATCGGCGTTTGGTTCGACACGACGACAGCATGCTGCCAGCAATGCGCACACGAGGGGCGCAAGACCGCGCAAAACTACCACATGAATGGATAAATATCCGCTTCGCACTTTGATTAAATGCAGGTTTTTCGGGGGTTTCAGCTGAAAACACACAAAATTGAACAAAAAACGAACAACCGACATATCTGCCAACATACGGCCACTGCATCACCTCAGGTCTAGGTTAAACTTGGCAACTTTTGCAGCTCGCCGAGAATTCCATGCCAATCCGTCATTGCATCGTTCACCTGATCGACAAAAAGCCCGATGGCAGCCCCGCCGTGCTGCATGCTCGCGACTCCGAACTGGCTGCCTCCGATGCCATCGAAAACCTCCTGGCCGACCTCAATGACAGCTACAACGCCAAGCAAGGCAAGGCCTGGGGCTTTTTCCACGGCGAATCGGGCGCCTACCCGCTGAGCGGCTGGCTGAAGCAGTACCTGGAGGGGGAAAAGGACTTCACCGCCTTCAGCCGCGTGGCTGTCGAGCATCTGCAGAAGCTGATGGAAGAGTCCAACCTGTCCACCGGCGGCCACATCCTGTTTGCCCACTATCAGCAAGGCATGACCGAGTACCTGGCGATCGCCCTGCTGCACCATAGCGAAGGCGTGGCGGTGAATGCCGAGCTCGACGTGACCCCTTCCCGTCATCTCGACCTTGGCCAGCTGCACCTGGCAGCACGCATCAACCTGTCGGAGTGGAAGAACAACCAGAACTCCAAGCAGTATATTTCGTTCATCAAGGGCAAGAACGGCAAGAAGGTGTCGGATTACTTCCGCGACTTCATCGGCTGCCAGGAAGGCGTCGACGGCCCGGGCGAAACGCGCACCCTGCTCAAGGCCTTCAGCGATTTCGTCGAAAGCGAAGACCTGCCGGAAGAATCCGCCCGCGAAAAGACCCAGACCCTGGTCGAGTACGCCACCACCCAGACCAAGCTGGGCGAGCCAGTGACGCTCGAAGAGCTGTCCAGCCTGATCGACGAGGACCGCCCCAAAGCGTTCTACGACCACATCCGCAACAAGGACTACGGCCTGTCGCCGGAAATCCCGGCGGACAAACGCACCCTCAACCAGTTCCGCCGTTTCACCGGGCGTGCCGAGGGGCTGTCGATCAGCTTCGAGGCGCATCTGCTGGGGGACAAGGTGGAGTATGACGAAGCGGCGGGGACCTTGATCATCAAGGGGCTGCCGACAACCTTGGTGGATCAGCTGAAGCGCCGCAAGGACTGATTTCCCCCAAGCCGCCAAAGGAGGCCACCAGTGCCTCCTTCGCTGACTTGCGCAGCCGCTTCACCAACCGCTCCTGGCGCAGCGCCGCGCCCTTGTCCGGCCACTGCTCCACGTACACCAGCGCCTGGGCCGGGCTGGTCTTGAAATAGCGGGCGCCCTGCCCTTTCTGATGCGCGGCGAACCGACGCTGAGGGTCATCGCTGATGCCGCAATACAACGAGCCATTGGCTGCCCTTACCAGATAGACAAACCAGGGCTTACCAACGGCAGGTTCGACGACTTCACTCACCCTGGGCCTGCTGGAATGCGCGCAACCCCTTGAATGCCTGCAGGCGGACCTTGTTCTGCATCAGCGGCGACCACCCCAGCAGCATTCCAGGAACACCCAACGCTTGCCGCGACCAGCGCCACAGGTCAAAGGTATCGTCATGCTGGCAAATCAGCCCATCACGCATGACAAAGCGTGCCCGGATATCGTTGACCACAACACGGCCGGTCTGGCTGAACAGGTAGGTAGCCACCCAGTGCGCGCTGCCACTGTGCTCATCTGCACGTATGCTGTCGAATGTCAGGGTGAAGTTCTTGGCGCGGGTGGTGAGCATCCGCCACATATCGCCTGCGTCCTTGCCGCGCAGGGTGCCGAACACCGGGTCGCTGAAAACGATATCGTTGCTGTAGCAGGCCAGCATGGCGTCGGCATCCAGGCGCTGGAAAGCCTGGTAGAAACGGGTAATCAGGGCGCGGTTGGCATCGCTCATTGTGGGCTTGTCCGTCCTAGGTTCGAAAACTGCACGATAATCTGCCCCGATGGCTTATGCCAGTACCCTCCTCTTGGCAGGCAAGAGGACGGTACTGCAAAAACATGCTTCAGACTTTTTCGCAGGTCACCTGCACCTGCAGTGCCCGCCCGGCACCCAGCCCGAACACGACGGCGCCAACGCCCAGTACCGCAAAAATCCAACCCAATGCCGCCCAGCCGCCGGTCAGGTCATGCACCAGGCCCACCGCGAAAGGCCCCATCGAGGCCAGGGTATAACCCACCCCTTGGGCCATGCTCGACAAGTTCGCCGCCACATGGGCATCTTTCGAGCGCAGCACGATCAAGGTCAGCGCCAGGGCAAAGGTACCGCCCTGCCCCAGGCCCAGCACAATGGCCCACCCCCACAACCCGGAAAGTGGCGCATACAGGCAACCGAACAGCCCCGCCAGCGTACCCGACATGACCACCACGATTGCCAGCCGCTGGTCCTTGCCGCGGGTGGCCAGCCAGGGGGCACTGAGCGAGCTGATCAACTGCACGATTACCGACCCCGACAGCACCAGCCCTGCCTCGGTAGGGCTAAGGCCGCGACCGATCAGGATCGATGGCAACCAACCGAACACGATGTAAGCCAGTGATGACTGCAGGCCCATATACAGGGTCACCTGCCAGGCCAGTGGGTCACGCCACAAGCCTCGCACGCGATAGGCCACCTTGTGCAGCCCATGCCCCTGACGGGCCTGTGGCAGCCACACCAGCATGGCCAGCAAAGCCGGCAGCACCCAGAAGCCCAACCCTAGTGCCCAGCTGCCGTCGAAATGCTGGGCCAAAGGCACGGTGGCGCCGGCGGCCATGGCCGCGCCCAGGCATAATGCCATGGTGTATACACCGGTCAGCGTGCCAGCGTGCTGCGGAAAGTCGCGCTTGACGATACCTGGCAACAATACGCCGATAATGCCGATGCTGGCCCCTGCCATCAGGCTGCCGAGGAACACCCCGACAGCCCCAACGGTACTTCGTACCACGAGGCCAAGCGCCAGGGTGACGAGGATGCCAAGAATCACCCGCTCGCTGCCAAAGCGCCGCGCCAGCACTGGCGCCAAGGGAGCAAACAGGCCCAGGCAGAGCACCGGCAAGGTGGTCAGCAAGCCCGCCTGCGAAGCATTCAGCCCCAAGCCTTCAGATACTTGGCCGAGCACCGGCGCCATGCTCGACAATGCCGGGCGCAGGTTCAGGGCCACCAGAACCAGGCCCAGCAGCAACAGCCATGGCCGCCGCAACACCACAGCCTGCTGCTGGACCTGTTCGTCGTCAGCTTCAGCGTCGATCAGCAGCTCATCGAGATCCCGCTCGTTCGATGGGGTATTACGGGTGATGGATTCAGCCATGGCCTTCTCGGTATCAGGATTCAATTAGGGTACGGCTCAGGCGCTTGGCCCGTTCAGCGTCACGTTGCTCGATGGCGTCGAGGATCTGCCCATGCAAGTCGAACGTGGCCTGGCAGCGCGGAACGGTGGCCATATTGTGTTGCAGAGCGGCAGCCACAACCCCGGAGAAGTAACGGTACAGCTCGCTCAATGCCGGGTTGTGGGCGGCATCGACCAGCCGCTGGTGGAAGACCAGATCGCAGGCGACATAGGCATCAACATCGCCATGAAAGTGCCCGGCACTGCCTTCCAGGGCATCCTTCAGCGCTTGCAGGTCGGCATCGTTACGACGCAAAGCCGCCAGGCCGATGGCTTCCGCCTCGAGGATATGGCGGGTCTCGCGAGCCTGCTCGAGCGTACATCGGGACATCGCGTGCACCGCCTGCAGCGGGTCCTGGGCAGTGCGCAGGTAGCTGCCGTCTCCCTGGCGAATTTCCACCAGGCCACTGAACGCCAGCACGCGCATGGCCTCACGCACCGTGTTACGGCTAATGCCCAGTTGCAAGGCAAGCTCGGGCTCGGTAGGCAGGCGCTGACCGACCTGCCAATCGCCCAGCACGATGCATTCGCGCATGCGCTCTACCGCCAATTCCACCAGGGAACGCTTGGTCAGCTCTGTATTCATGCCACTCAACCAATCATCCGATGAATTGCTGCAGCTTACTGGATTGCAGGCAAAGACGTAAACCACCTGGTATTTCTGCCAGTTGTGGGCATGCCACTTTGTTGCAACGCTCGTTGCGTGCTTTCAAGGATGCGCCCACATGCGAATGGCGAGTTTGCTGTTACTGCTGTTCCTGGCCCTGCAGCCAGGCTGTGACCCGGCCCGGCACCCGAGCCGCCCCAAGACCTTGCTCATCGGCCTTGATGGCGTGCAACTGCAGCAGTATTTGCAACTGGGCGATGCAACCAACCTGAAGCAGCGGCTTTACTACGGCAAGGCTTACGCCGGGGGTATCAATGGTAAAGCCAGCGAGCAGCTCACGTTGAGCGGCCCTGGCTGGATCACTTTGCTGACCGGCGTGTGGAGCAACAAGCATGGCGTTGAATCGGACGACGACTCGCAACGGGTAAACCCGGCGTTTCCCAGCCTGTTCAAGCGGCTACGCCTGGCCTACCCCAATGCCTACCTCTCCAGCATCGTTAACTGGTCACCCATCAACACGGCATTTCTGCTGGAGGACGCCCATGACGCCGATGTACGCGAAAGTGGTTTGCCAGATGAACAGGTGATTGAGCGTACGTTGCAGATCCTGGGTGACACACCCGCCGACTTCACGTTCATTCAACTGGACGAACCTGACCAGATCGGCCATCAAAGGGGTTATGGTGAGCACTATGCGCAGGCGTTGCGCAAGGCCGACAGCGAGATCGGGCGGCTATTGGACAAGGTAGACCAGCGGCATCGCATGTTCCCACAGGAAGACTGGCTGGTACTCGTCAGTACCAACCATGGCCGGGACTATTGGGGGAAAGGCCATGGCGGCGCTTCGGAGCAGGAAAAGAGTATCTTCATCGCCAGCAACAAGCCGTTGAATCAGGAACTGACCGAGCTGAGCATTCCTGTGGAGATGCCTGGGCCCGGCGGCCTGTACGGGCTTCCTGCGCAGACCTCGGTAGCGCCCACGGTGCTGCGCCACATGGGCCTCAAGCTGCAGCCGCAATGGCTATTGGACGGCACGCCTTTACTGGGTGATACCGGCGTGCGCAAGGCGCGGGCCGATGAAAACAAAGGACGACTACGCTGGAACAGTAACGCCAAGGGTTATCTGACCATTATCAAGAACGGCCATGTGGTTGCCCAGGTTGCGGCCAGAGACGACCAATGGATCGATCCGGAGGGGATGGAAAAGCAGAACGATTATGTACTGGTGCTGGATGGTACACCGGCGGCGGTGCGCAACAGGCCGGCAGCCAAGCCATTTGTGATCGAAGACCGCCGCTATTAAGCCCTTGAGAAGCAACAGTTCTGTCGTTCCTCAAGGGCTGGCGCGATCCCCGCAGGAGCGGGTTCACCCGCGAAAGGGCCGGCCCTGCTGGCCAGTTTCCACCCGCCGTTCGCCGCTGCCGCCGCTACCGTATTCGCGGGTAAACCCGCTCCTACATTGGACGCGCACAGGCTGTTGTAGGAGCGGGTTCACCCGCGAATGGGCCGGGCCTGCTGGCCAATTTCCTCCGGCCGTTCGCCGCTGCCGCCGCTACCGTATTCGCGGGTAAACCCGCTCCTACATTGGACTGAGCTGCGCCCCAGATGTTGGACATCTGTCCATCATCTGGGGGTTTTCATGAGCAAGTACTCAACACAATTCAAGCAGTCAGCCATCCAGGCTTTCCTCAAGCGTGGCCG
>NZ_JAECZP010000015.1:0-161381 GCF_019691255.1 Pseudomonas sp. USTB-Z | reverse complement strand
GGTGTCCGGGGGTATCCCTCTTGGGCTGTTTTTGGTCTGTGCTGGCCCCTTCGCGGGTAACCCCGCTCCACCACGGCCTTTGTTGGCGGGGTTTTCCCCGCGAAGAGGCCGGTACTGACAACATAAAGCTTCAGGCAAGAAAAAGCCGCCTCGAAAGGCGGCTCGTTCAGCTCACTCAGGCCTGCGGACGCATGTGCGGGAACAGGATGACGTCGCGGATCGACGGCGAGTTGGTCAGCAGCATCACCAGGCGGTCGATGCCGATACCTTCACCGGCGGTCGGCGGCATGCCGTACTCCAGCGCACGAACGAAGTCGGCGTCATAGTGCATGGCTTCATCGTCACCCGCGTCCTTCTCGGCCACCTGGGCCAGGAAGCGCTCGGCCTGATCTTCGGCATCGTTGAGCTCGGAGTAGGCGTTGGCGATCTCGCGGCCACCGATGAACAGCTCGAAACGGTCGGTAACGGCCGGGTTGTCGTCGTTGCGACGGGCCAGCGGCGACACTTCGAACGGGTACTCGGTAATGAAGTGCGGCTGTTCCAGCTTGTGCTCGACCAGCTCTTCGAAAATCATCACCTGCAGCTTGCCCAGGCCTTCATGGCCCAGCACCTTGGCGCCGGCCTTCTTGGCAATCTCACGGGCGCGGTCGACGTCCTGCAGGTCGGCAGCGGTCAGCTCCGGGTTGTACTTGAGGATCGAGTCGAACACCGACAGGCGTACGAACGGCTCGCCGAAGTGGAAGACCTTGTCGCCGTACGGTACGTCGGTAGAGCCCAGTACCAGTTGCGCCAGCTCGCGGAACAGTTCCTCGGTGAGGTCCATGTTGTCGCGGTAGTCGGCGTAGGCCTGGTAGAACTCGAGCATGGTGAATTCAGGGTTGTGACGAGTCGAAACGCCTTCGTTGCGGAAGTTACGGTTGATCTCGAACACTTTTTCGAAGCCACCCACGACCAGGCGCTTGAGGTACAGCTCCGGCGCGATACGCAGGAACATGGCCATGTCCAGGGCGTTGTGGTGGGTTTCGAACGGCTTGGCTGCCGCACCGCCCGGGATGGTCTGCAGCATCGGCGTTTCGACTTCAAGGAAGTCACGCTCGATGAGGAACTTGCGGATGTGCGAGATCACCTGCGAACGCACACGGAAGGTGTGGCGGGTTTCTTCGTTGACCATCAGGTCGACGTAGCGCTGGCGGTAGCGCTGCTCGGTGTCGGTCAGGCCGTGGTGCTTATCGGGCAGCGGGCGCAGCGACTTGGTCAGCAGGCGCACGTTGGTCATTTCGACGTACAGGTCGCCCTTGCCGGAACGGGCCAGGGTGCCTTCGGCGCTGATGATGTCGCCCAGGTCCCAGGTCTTGACCGCGGCCAGGGTTTCTTCCGGCAGGGTCTTGCGGTTGACGTAGACCTGAATACGGCCAGTCATGTCCTGGATAACCATGAACGAGCCACGGTTGAGCATGATGCGGCCGGCTACCTTGACCGGGATCGCGGCTGCTTCCAGCTCTTCCTTGGTCTTGTCCGCGTATTGCTTCTGCAGGTCGTTGCAGTAGCTGTCGCGACGGAAGTCGTTGGGGAAGGCATTGCCCTTGGCACGCTCGGCGGCAAGTTTTTCCTTGCGCAGGGCGATCAGGGCGTTTTCTTCCTGTTGCAGGTCTTGCGATTCGGTCTTCAGGTCGCTCATGTCGTCATTCTTTCCATCAGGTATTCGTTGCCCGTTCCGGGCAGGGCACGCGCTACCGGCGGCTGGCCAGGTAGCGCGGCATGGGTGTGCGGCTTACAGGCCCTGCTTGAGGCTCGCTTCCAGGTACTGGTCAAGGTCGCCATCGAGGACCTTCTGGCAGTCGCTGCGTTCGACGCCGGTACGCAGGTCCTTGATGCGCGAGTCATCCAGCACGTAGGAGCGGATCTGGTGGCCCCAGCCGATGTCCGACTTGCTGTCTTCCAGCGCCTGCGAGGCGGCGTTGCGCTTCTGCATTTCCAGCTCGTACAACTTGGCCCGCAGCATTTTCATGGCGGTGTCTTTGTTGGCGTGCTGGGAGCGTTCGTTCTGGCAGGCCACCACGGTGTTGGTAGGCACGTGGGTGATACGCACCGCAGAGTCGGTGGTGTTCACGTGCTGACCACCGGCACCCGAGGAGCGGTAGGTGTCGATACGCAGGTCGGACGGGTTGATGTCGATCTCGACCTTGTCGTCGATCTCAGGCGACACGAACACCGCCGAGAACGACGTATGACGACGGGCGCCGGAGTCGAACGGGCTTTTGCGCACAAGGCGGTGCACGCCGATCTCGGTGCGCAGCCAGCCGAAGGCGTACTCGCCCTTGATATGCACGGTGGCGCCCTTGATACCGGCGACCTCGCCTTCGGAAAGCTCGATGATGGTGGCGTCGAAACCGCGCTTGTCGGCCCAGCGCAGGTACATACGCAGCAGGATGTTGGCCCAGTCCTGCGCTTCGGTACCGCCGGAGCCGGCCTGGATGTCCAGGTAGGCGTTGTTCATGTCCATCTCGCCGCTGAACATGCGACGGAACTCAAGCTGCGCCAGGTTCTCTTCCAGGCCTTCCAGCTCGGTCACGACGTCGCTAACGGCGTTCTCGTCATTTTCCTCGACGGCCATGTCGAGCAGGTCCTTGCAGTCGGCCAGGCCGCCGGACAGCTTGTCCAGGGTCTCGACGACCTGGGCCAGCATGGCACGCTCGCGGCCCAGTGCCTGGGCGTACTCGGGCTTGTTCCAGACGTTGGGGTCTTCCAGCTCGCGGTTGACTTCGATCAGGCGGTCATGCTTGTGATCGTAGTCAAAGATACCCCCGAATTGACTGGGAACGCTCGGTGAGGTCCTTGATGGTGTTCAGGATCGGTTGGATTTCCATGGGCTGGCTACTCGCGCGAATTCGGTGAAAAGCCCGCGAGTATAACCGAGTCCGCAGCATGGCGGCAGACCCGCCGGGCGGTCGTATGTAGATAGGGCAACCTGCGCTCTCACACAGGCCGCGCCGTCTCCAAGAGCTCAGGCGATGCCGACTTGGTTACGCCCACCGTTCTTGGCCAGGTAAAGACCTTTATCGGCCGCCGAAATCAGCTGCCGGCAATGGCTGCCGATAGCCGGAGTCTGGGTGGCCAGGCCGATGCTCACGGTCAAGCACGTATCAGCCGTCGACGCAGTATGCGGGATGCCAAGGCCCAGCACGGTCTGGCGCAGTTTTTCGGCCACCAGCCGCGCCCCACCTGGCGAGGTGTTGGGCAGCACCAGGGCAAACTCTTCGCCGCCATAGCGCGCCGGCAGGTCGGTCGGCCGCGAGCACGAGCTACGAATGGCTTCGGCCACCTGGCGCAGGGCCTCGTCGCCGGCCAAGTGGCCAAAGCTGTCGTTGTAGGCCTTGAAATAATCGACATCGATCATCAGCAACGACAACTGCTGCTGTTCACGCATGGCCCGGCGCCACTCCAGCTCCAGGTACTCGTCGAAGTGGCGACGGTTGGACAGCCCGGTCAGGCCATCGGAGTTCATCAGCCGCTGCAGCATCAGGTTGGAATCAAGCAACTGCTGCTGGCTGACGCGCAGGGCACGGTAGGCCTCATCGCGCTGCAGCAGGGTCAGGTAGGAACGCGAGTGGTAGCGGATGCGGGCCACCAGTTCGATGGTATCAGGCAGCTTGACCAGGTAATCGTTGGCCCCGGCGGCAAATGCTGCACTCTTGACCAGCGGGTCTTCCTTGGTCGACAGGACGATGATCGGGATGTCCTGGGTCACTGGGTTGTTGCGGTATTCGCGCACCAGGGTCAAGCCGTCCAGGCCAGGCATGATCAGGTCTTGAAGAATGACCGTGGGCTTGATGCGCATGGCCTGGGCCACCGCCTGGTGCGGGTCGGCACAGAAGTGGAAGTCGATGTTGTCTTCATCGGCCAAGCCACGCCGCACCGCTTCGCCGATCATGGCCTGGTCATCGACCAGCAGCACCATCGCCGAGTTCTCGTTGGTGGTCGCGAAACCTTCGATCGGTAAATCATTCATCATTGTTCACCCGATCACTACCGGCCTGGCGGCGTGATTCAATACATTTCGTCATTTTGCGAAAAATTCAGTCAAGCGCCCGGCAATGCGTTCCAGCGGGCGAATTTCCACGGCGGCATCAATAGCCGCAGCAGCCTTGGGCATGCCGTACACCGCGCTGCTGGCCTGGTCCTGGGCAATGGTCAGAAAGCCCTGCTGACGCATCAGCTTCAGGCCCTGGGCACCGTCGCGGCCCATGCCGGTGAGCAGCACGCCCACTGCATCACCATTCCAGTAACGTGCCACGCTCTCGAAGAACACATCGATCGAGGGCCGGTAGATTTCATTCACAGGTTCGGCAGTGTAGGCCAGTTGGCCATTCTGTAGCAGGCGAATGTGGTGGTTGGTACCGGCCAGGAGTACCTGCCCTGGCTGCGGCGGTTCGCCTTCACGGGCCAGACGCACCGGCAGGCCTGCTGCGCTGCTGAGCCATTCGGCCATGCCTGCGGCAAACACCTGGTCCACGTGCTGGACCAGCACGATGGCCGCCGGAAACGCGGCCGGCAAACCCTTGAGCAGCACTTCGAGTGCTGCCGGCCCCCCCGCCGAAGACCCGATTGCCACCAACCCGCGGCGCTGGGAAGCCTCGCGCAGCGGCGCAGCCACCGACCTTGCGGCAGGTGCCCGCTGCTGGCCGACCAGCCAGCCAATATTGAGGATCTTGCGCAACAATGGCGCCGCTGCTTCGCGGGCATCGCCAGCGCCCAGCGCAGGCGTGTCGACCACATCGAGCGCGCCATGGCCCATGGCCTCGAATACCCGGTGTACGTTCTGCTTGCGGTCGACCGTGACGATGACAATGGCGCACGGGGTTTCGGCCATGATCCGCCGGGTCGCCTCGACACCGTCCATCACCGGCATGATCAGGTCCATGAGGATCAGGTCCGGTAACTGCTCGGTGCAGCGCTGCACCGCCTCGGCACCGTTGCTGGCCACCCACACGACCTGGTGTGCGGGCTCCAGGGCAACCGCCCGGCGCAACGCTTCGACGGCCAGGGGCATGTCATTGACGATGGCGATCTTCATCCCTGAGCACCTCCGATCAGTTCCACAACAGCATCCAGCAACGCATCGTCGTGGAAACTGGCCTTTGCCAAATAGTAGTCGGCGCCGGCGTCCAGGCCACGCCGTCGGTCTTCCTCACGGTCTTTATAGGACACCACCATCACCGGCAATGACTGCAGACGCTGGTCGCGACGCACCAGGGTAACCAGCTCGATACCGTCCATGCGCGGCATGTCGATGTCGGTGATCAGCAGGTCGAAGTCCTCACTGCGCAGGGCGTTCCAGCCGTCCATGCCATCAACCGCCACTGCCACGTCGTAGCCACGGTTGCCCAGCAGTTTGCGCTGCAGTTCGCGCACGGTCAGCGAGTCATCGACCACCAGGATGCGTTTGCGGACAGCGCCACGGGCTCCGCTGCTGCCGCGTTCGATGCGTTCCAGGCTGCCGGTGCTGAGCAGTTTTTCCACCGAGCGTAGCAAGTCTTCGACATCGACAATCAGGACCACCGAGCCATCATCGAGCAAGGCGCCGGAGGAAATGTCCTGCACCTTCCCCAGGCGTGGGTCGAGCGGCATCACGACCAGCACCCGTTCCCCCACCAACCGCTCCACGGCCACCCCGTACAGCTGCTCGCGCTCACGAATCACCACTACCCGCAAGCTGGCTTCGTCGCTTTGCCCCGCCGGGCGATTGAGCAACTGGCTGGCCGCCACCAGGCCAATATGCCGGCCTTCGTGCCAGAAGTGCTGGCGCCCTTCGATCTGCACGATCTGCTCGGCGGTCACTTCCAGCGTGCGTTCGATATGCGCCAGCGGGAAAGCGTAAGCCTCCCCGCCCACCTCGACCACCAGGCTGCGAACGACCGACAGGGTCAGCGGCACCTGAAGATGGAAGCGACAGCCCTGCCCTGCCACCTGGGTCAATTCGATCGAGCCGCGCAGCTCGCGGATCAAGTGCTGCACCGCATCCAGCCCCACACCGCGCCCGGACACTTCGGTAACCTTGTCACGCAGGCTGAAACCGGGCAGGAACAGGAACGTCAGCAGCTCCGCCTCACTCATCCGCGTCACCGTGTCAGCGGGCGACAGGGCGCGCTCGACGATGCTGCTGCGCAGGCGCTCCAGGTCGATACCGGCGCCATCGTCGATCAGTTCCAGGCTGAGCATGCCCGCCTGGTGCGAAGCCCGCAGGCGGATCACCCCCTCGTCCGGCTTGCCCGCCAGCAAGCGCCGCTCGGGCAACTCGATGCCGTGGTCGACGGCATTGCGCAACAGGTGGGTCAGCGGTGCTTCGAGCTTTTCCAGCACATCGCGGTCAACCTGGGTCTTCTCCCCTTCCACCACCAGCCGCACCGGCTTGCCCAGCGAACGGCCCAGGTCGCGGACCATGCGGCTTTGCCCGGTCAGCACGTCGGCAAACGGCCGCATCCGGCAGGCCAGGGCGGTGTCATACAACAACTGCGCACGCTGACTGGCCTGCCAGCCGAACTCATCCAGGTCGGCCGCCTGCTGCTGCAGAATCTGCTGGGTTTCTGCCAGCAGGCGCTGGGTCTGTGCCAAGGCTTCGAGCACCTCGTTGCCCTGCCCCGTGTCTTCCAGCTGCATGCGCAAGCCGTCAAGCGCCTGCATACCTTGCCCGTGCATGCGCTTGAGGCGCTGCAGGGTAGCCAGGTATGGCTTGAGCCGCTGGGTTTCCACCAGCGACTTGCTGGACAGGTCAAGCAGGCTATTAAGGCGGTCGGCGGTAACACGCAGTACCCGCTCGGCACCTTCTCCAGCGCGCTTGCCAGCCTTGCGCCGCAGGGCGGGTTCGGGCTCTGGTTCCGGCGGTTCGGCTGGCATTACCCTAGGTGCAGGCGGCAGGGTTGCCAGCGGCGGCTCCGGCGGCACGGATGCAGCCAGCGGCACGACAGGCATGGCAGAGGCGCCCGGGTCGAGCAGGCTGGCCATTTGCGCAAGAAACACCGGCAAGGTCGCCTGCGCACCGGCATCGCCGGGGGTGGCAATACGCATCAACAGGTCGGTACCTTGCAACAGCGCGTCAATATGCTCGGCGGTCAGCCGTAGTCGGCCTTCCTGGGCCGCCACCAGGCAGTCTTCCATCACGTGGGCGACACTGACACCAGCATCCACCCCGACAATGCGCGCTGCCCCCTTGAGCGAGTGGGCAGCGCGCATGCAAGCCTCGAGCTGGTCGGCCTGGGTGGGGTTGCGCTCCAGTGCCATCAGGCCGGCACTGAGCACTTGGGTCTGCGCCTCGGCCTCCAGGCTGAACAGTTCGAGCAACGATGCGTCGCGCATTTGCTCTGGGGTCATGACAGGCTCCGCTGCACGGCAGACAGTAAATGTTGATCGTCCAGAACCCGCACGCTGCGGCCGCGCCACTGCAAGACTGCGGCGGTGAAGCGTGTGGCGTCCCGGCCACTGCCCAGCAACTGCGGGTCGAGCCGGTGAATACCGTCGATTTCCTCGACAGCCATCACCACCGGCCCACCTTCGGCGGCCAGAATCAGCATACGGGGCATCGCCCGTGCGCTGCGTTGCTCGGTGGAGCCGGCCTGCACGCCCAGCAAATCAGCCAGTGACAGGCACGGCACCAACGCTCCGCGTACATTGGCAACCCCGTGCAGCAGCCGCGAGCGCTGGTGCGGCAATGAATGCACCGCCTGCAACGGGGCGATTTCGGCCAGGCAGGCGGTAGCCAGCGCCAGCCACTCTTCGCCCAGACGGAACAGCAGCATGGAGCGACCGGTGTTTTCCGCGTCCGGCTGCACCGCTGCAGCCTGATGCTCCTGCACCAGCGCATAGCGGTCGAGCAAACGCGTGGCCGCAGCGGCATACACCTCGCAATTGCGGCAATGAACATGCCGCTCCAGCAGTGGGCACTGCTTGTCGCCGCGCACGCCAATACGGTTCCAGCAGTCGTCGATGTGCGCGTCATCCTCGGCGAGCAACTGCATCGCGGATTCACTGTTCATCGTTCAGACTCCCGGCCAGCCCGCGCCGCGCGCGCCTGAAGGCGCCGAGCGCCGGCCAGGTCACCCTGGGCCGCCAGCAAGGCGGCCAGGTGCACCAGCGCCTCGGGGTGCTGTGGTTCCAGGTACAGGGCCTTGCGATAGTGGCTCAGCGCCTGCTGCGCATCGCCTTCGGTATCACTGAGCAAACCCAGCCAGTAGTACACCTGTGCCGACGGCGGGTACTGGCTCAGGTAGCGTTGGCATTCGCTACGGGCCTGCTCGCTGGCACCGGCATTGGCCAGCCGGGCAATGTCGGCCAGCAATTCGCTGGCCCCCTCGTGCCTGTGCTCGCGGGCTGGCGCTGGCCTGGCCACCACGGGCAGCACACGCAGCGGACGCGGCAACGGCACACTGGGCTGCGGATAAACCGGTGCGGGCAACGTCGTGAACGCACGCTTGGCGGGTTGGGCGGGTGCCGCTGCCAAGGGGGCGCTGTCGCCGTCATGACGCACATACGCAAACGACTGGGCGATCCCCAATGGACGCATGCCCATGCGTGCCAACAAGCTGCCTTCGGCCGGGCCGATGAACAGCACACCCTGCGGATGCAGCAAGCGCTTGAGCACTTCGAACACACGCTGTTGGGTCGGTACGTCGAAATAGATCAACAGATTGCGACAGAACACGAAGTCATACAGGCCGTCGCGGCTGGCCAGCGCCGGGTCAAGTACATTGCCCACCCGCAGGCTGACTTGCTGGCGTACCCGCTCATGCAGGCGGTGGCCTTCGTCCAGAGCATCGAAGTAGCGCTCGCGAAAACCCAGTTCGCTACCCCGGAACGCATTGCGCCCATACACCGCCTGCACGGCCTTGGCTACTGAACTTGGGCTGATGTCCATTCCATCGACAAGGAATGCCCCAGGCGCCATACCGGCGTCAAACAAGGCCATGGCCAGCGAATAGGGTTCCTCGCCAGTAGAACACGGCAGGCTGAGTAATCGCAGCGGGCGCGCGCCAGCCAGTTTAGCCAGGCGTTTATGGGCCAGGCTGGCCAGCGCAGTGAAGGATTCGGGGTAACGGAAAAACCAGGTTTCCGGGACAATCACCGCTTCGATCAGCGCCTGTTGCTCATCTGCCGACTGCTGCAGGCGCAGCCAGTAATCGTCCAGGTCCATCGCACCCGCAGCCACGCAACGTTGGCGCAGCGCGCGTTCGACCATGGGCGCGCCCACCGACTCCACGTCCAGGCCAATACGCTCGCGCAAGAAGCGGAAGAAACGCTGTTCGTTCATGTTGGCATCCCTGTCGGGTCTTGCGTGTACAGCAATGCATGCACGGTGTCGGGCAGCAGGTCATTGACTTCGATGCGCTGCAGCAGCCCCTGGGCATCCTGGCGCACCGGGCCCAGATAAGGCGCTTCACCGGTGTCCACCCCATAGGGCTGGAACTCGTCCGGTTGGCAACGCAGGGTTTCGGTGGCCTGCTCCAGGATCAGGCCAAGCTGCAGGCCGCCTCGGTAGTGCACCAGTACCAGGCGGGTGCTGGTGCGTTGCACCGCCGGCTGGCCAAAGCTCAAGGCGGCAAGGTCGATGACCGGAACCAACTGGCCACGATGGGCGAGGATGCCCGCGACCCAGGCAGGTGCCTGGGCGATCGGCTTGAGCGGCTGACGCGGCAACACTTCGATCACCTCGTGCACGCTCAGGGCAAAACGCTGCGTTCTGATGCGAAACTGCAGGTACAACGCCCCCTCGGTGTTCGCCGCCCGCGCGGTGCGCAGTTGCAAGTCGTTCATCGCGGTCAGACTTTGAAGCGCGACACGCCGCCACGCAGGCCCGCGGCCACCTGGCTCAGCTCATCGATGGCATAGCTGGCCTGGCGCAGCGACTCGACAGTCTGGGTGCTGGCATCGCTGAGCTGGGCCAGTGCCTGGTTGATCTGCTCGGCACCGGTGGCCTGGGCCTGCATGCCTTCGTTGACCATCAATACGCGCGGCGCCAAAGCCTGCACCTGGTGAATGATCTGGCTGAGTTGCTCGCCCACCTGTTGCACCTCGAACATGCCGCGGCGCACTTCTTCGGAGAACTTGTCCATCCCCATGACACCGGCCGACACTGCTGACTGGATCTCGCGCACCATTTGCTCGATGTCGTAGGTGGCCACGGCGGTCTGGTCGGCCAGGCGGCGCACTTCGGTCGCGACCACGGCAAAGCCGCGGCCATATTCACCGGCCTTTTCCGCTTCGATGGCGGCGTTGAGCGACAGCAGATTGGTCTGGTCGGCAACCTTGACGATGGTTACCACCATCTGGGTGATGTTGCTGGCTTTCTCGTTGAGGATACCGAGCTTGGCATTGACCAGGTCGGCTGCGCCCATCACTTGGTGCATGGTCTCTTCCATGCGTGCCAGGCCCTGCTGCCCGGAGCCTGCCAGACTGGATGCCTGGTCAGCAGCCGTCGTCACTTCGGTCATGGTGCGCACCAGGTCCCGCGAAGTCGCGGCGATTTCCCGCGAGGTGGCGCCAATTTCGGTGGTGGTGGCGGCCGTCTCGGTGGCGGTGGCCTGCTGTTGCTTGGACGTGGCGGCAATCTCGGTGACCGAAGTGGTCACCTGCACCGACGAGCGTTGAGCCTGGGCCACCAGGTTGGCCAGTGCCTCGGCCATTTCGTTGAAGCCGCTTTCGATGGCACCGAATTCGTCCTTGCGATCCAGGCTCAGGCGCATGCTCAGGTCACCGGAACGCAGCTTGTCGAGGGCATGCACGATACGCTGCATGGGCGCTGTGATAGCGCGCAGCAGCAACAGGCCGCAGATGCCGGCAGCGACGATTGCCAGCAGCAGTGAGACCACCATGCTGCCCTTGGCCGTGTTGACTGCGTTGACGATATCGTTGGTGGCGGCATCGGCAGAGGCCCGATTATTCTCGATCACTTCATTCAGGTGCTCGCGCCCATCCTTCCAGGCCGGAGTGAGGACCTCGGTGATCAGCCGCTGGGCCTCGTCGTAGTTGCGCTGACCGTACGCATCCAGCACCTGGTTGACGATTTTGAGGTAGCTTTCTTCCAGTTGCACGAAGCTGTCGAAGCGGACCTGGTCGTCTTTGTCCTGGATGGTGGCCTGGTAGCTGGCCATGTATTGCTTCAGCCGGTTATCGAAGCTTCTGAACAGTTCCAGGTCGGCCGAAGTGATTTCACGATGGTTGGACAGGCCCACCAGTTGCTGGCTGGTGACGTAGCTGTCGACCCAGGCGCTGCGGATCATCGAGCTGTAGTAGACGCCAGGAATGCTGTCGGTCCCCACTGCCTCTTCGGCGGTTTCGATAGCCACCAACCGCGAGTAGGCGGCCACAATCATCAGCAGCATGATGGCGATGATCACGGCGAAACTTGCCAGGATCCGTTGGCGCAAGGTCCAATTCTTCACATTCAGCCCTCAGGAATTCACAACGAGCGGGAAAATCGCCGAAGTATAGCCCAGAGGTCTTACGGTTTATCGGGGGAAATGCGCGGAGTGGGTAAAAGCTGGCAAGGCTTGCCGTGACATTTTCCGCGCTCGGCTCGACAAGCGCAGAAAATGTCCTGATAAGCGCTGCTACTGCGCAACCGCATCCCTCACCTGAGCCTCCAGCTCCTGGCGCAATCCCGGGTCCAGCCGCAGTTGGCGTGCCAGCTCATCCAGGTAGGCACGCTCCATGAAGTTTTCCTGATCGACCATCATCACGCTGGCCAGGTACATCTCGGCAGCCATCTCCGGCGTTTGCGCAGCGCGGGCCACTTCGGCCGGGTCCAGCGGCTTGTTCAGCTCGGCATGCAGCCAGTGCTGCAATTCGCGGTCGCTGTCCAGGCGCGTGAATTCGCCCTCGATCAACGCCCGCTCGCGCTCGTCGATATGCCCATCGGACTTGGCCGCCGCCACCAGGGCGCGCAGTACCGCCTGGCTGTGCTGCTCGGCCTGGGCCGGCGGCAGGCGGTCGATGGTTTGAGGCTCGGCTGCGGCCCCCCGCTGGTTTGCCTGCCAGTTGCCGTAAGCTTTATAGGCCAGCACCCCCAGCGCGGCGAGGCCACCGTAAGTCAGGGCCTTGCCACCGTACTTACGGGCCTTCTTGCTACCCAGCAACAGGCCCAGAGCGCCCCCACCCAGCAGGCCGCCCCCTGCTCCGGACAACAACCCGCCCAACCCGCCTGAAGGGTTGCCAGGCTTGGTGGTGCCCCCCTGCTTCTCGAGCAGTTGCTGGCCGGATTTGAGGAGTTGATCAAGCAAGCCCCGGGTATTCATTCGCGTGTCTCCACGTAAGAAGATTCAAACGCCAGAGTAAGGCTTGGCCGAGCACACGCCATGCAGGGATTTGCTTCAGGATGTTGCGTTAGCTGGCAAAAAGCCAACTAGACTCGATATCGCCAATACCTCGCACTCACGCACTACGTTTATAACAATTGCTTCACTGCTTGCCTCATGACTGCCCGAACAAGATCGCCAAGAAGAGGGAACACCATGTCAGTGCACAAGACCGCATTGCTCGGCGCCACCACCTGCGCCATGCTGGCCAGCGCCAGCCTGCAGGCCGCCGAAGCGCCCAAGGCCCTGGGGGCCGGCGAGGGGCGCCTGGACATCGTCGCCTGGCCCGGCTACATCGAACGCGGTGAAAGCGACAAGGCCTACGACTGGGTGACCGGATTCGAAAAGGAAACCGGCTGCAAGGTCAGCGTGAAAACGGCCGCCACCTCGGACGAGATGGTCAGCCTGATGACCAAGGGCGGCTATGACCTGGTCACCGCCTCGGGCGATGCATCGCTGCGGCTGATTGCAGGCAAGCGCGTACAGCCGATCAACACCGCCTTGATCCCCAACTGGAAAACCATCGACCCGCGCCTGCAGAACGGTGGCTGGTATGTGGTCGACAAGCAGGTGTACGGCACGCCGTACCAGTGGGGGCCAAACGTGCTGCTGTACAACACCAACACCTTCAAGCAGGCACCCACCAGCTGGAGCGTGGTGTTCGAGCCGCAGAACCTGCCCGACGGCAAGCCGAACAAGGGCCGCGTGCAAGCCTATGACGGGCCGATCTACATCGCCGATGCAGCGCTGTACCTGAAGTCGGCCAAGCCCGAACTGGGCATCAAGGACCCGTACGAACTGAACGAGGCACAATACAAGGCCGTGCTGGAACTGCTGCGCCAGCAACAACCGCTGATCCACCGCTATTGGCATGACGCCACGGTGCAGATGAGCGATGTGAAAAACGAAGGCGTGGTTGCCTCCAGCTCCTGGGGCTACATGGTCAATGGCCTCAAGGCCGAGAACCAGCCAGTGGCCTCGACCATTCCCAAGGAGGGCGCGACCGGCTGGGCCGACACCACCATGCTGCACGCCGAGGCCAAGCACCCCAATTGCGCCTACAAATGGATGGACTGGTCGTTGCAACCTAAGGTGCAAGGCGATGTGGCGGCCTGGTTCGGCTCGTTGCCGGCTGTGCCGGCGGCGTGCACCGGCAGCGAGCTGCTGGGGGCCGAGGGCTGCAAGACCAACGGCTTTGACAACTTCGACAAGATTGCCTTCTGGAAAACACCGCAGGCCCAAGGCGGCAAGTTCGTGCCTTACAGCCGCTGGACCCAGGACTACATTGCGATCATGGGTGGTCGCTGAGGTTGTCTGAATGCCTGTACCGGCCTTTTCGCGGGCAAGCCCGCGCCCACAGGTTCTTCACCGCCTGCAAGGGTGGCGCTCCTCCTGTAGGAGCGGGCTTGCCCGCGAAGAGGCCGGCACAGGAGACATATTCATACCTGGAGTCCACGCATGCCCCTAGCCGTCCAGTTCACCCAGGTTTCCCGCACCTTCGGCGAGGTCAAGGCCGTCGACCAGGTCAGCATCGACATCATCGATGGCGAGTTCTTTTCCATGCTCGGCCCTTCCGGCTCGGGCAAGACCACCTGCCTGCGCCTGATCGCAGGCTTCGAGCAACCCTCCAGCGGTTCGATCCGCATCCAAGGGGTCGAGGCCGCTGGCCTGCCGCCCTACCAACGTGACGTCAACACAGTGTTCCAGGACTATGCGCTGTTCCCGCACATGAACGTGCTGGACAACATCGCCTATGGCCTGAAGGTAAAAGGCGTGGGCAAGGCCGAACGCCACAGCCGCGCCGAAGAAGCCCTGGCCATGGTGGCCTTGGCCGGCTATGGCGCGCGTAAGCCGGCACAGCTGTCTGGCGGCCAGCGTCAGCGCGTAGCCCTGGCCCGGGCGTTGGTCAACCGCCCGCGGGTGCTGCTGCTCGATGAGCCACTGGGCGCGCTGGACCTGAAATTGCGCGAGCAGATGCAAGGTGAGCTGAAAAAGCTGCAACGCCAACTGGGCATCACCTTCATCTTCGTCACCCACGACCAGACCGAAGCACTGTCGATGTCCGACCGGGTCGCGGTGTTCAACCGCGGTCGTATGGAACAGGTCGACACCCCGCGCAACCTGTACATGAAGCCCAGCACAACCTTCGTCGCTGAATTCGTTGGCACGTCCAACGTGGTGCGTGGCGAGCTGGCCATGCAGCTCAACGGCAGCCCTGCGCCCTTCTCCATCCGTCCCGAACACATTCGCCTGGGCGACCCGGTAGTGACCAGCCATGAGGTACAGGTCAGCGGCGTGCTGCGTGATGTCCAGTACCAAGGCAGCGCCACACGCTACGAACTGCAGCTGGAAAACGGTCAACTGCTGGCAGTAAGCCAGGCCAATGACCGCTGGCAAAAGCAGGTGCAGGCCTGGCAGCCCGGGCAACGCCTACAAGCGCACTGGCCCCGCGAAGCCATGACGGTGCTGCAGGAAACCGAGGGCCGCTGAGATGAGCACACTGCGCGCCCTGTCCAACCTGCTGTACCGGCGCCCCAACCTGTACCTGGCACTGCTGTTGATCCCGCCGCTGACCTGGTTCGGCGCGATTTACCTGGGCTCGCTGCTGAACCTGCTGTGGCAGGGCTTCTATACCTTCGACGACTTCACCATGGCGGTGACCCCGGACCTGACCCTGGGCAACTTCGCCGCACTGTTCAACCCGTCGAACTTCGACATCATCCTGCGCACCCTGGGCATGGCGGTGGCGGTGTCGCTGGCCAGCGCGGTACTGGCCTTCCCCATCGCCTATTACATGGCGCGTTACACCAGCGGCAAGACCAAGGCGTTTTTCTACATCGCGGTGATGATGCCGATGTGGGCCAGCTACATCGTCAAGACCTATGCCTGGACCCTGCTTCTGGCCAAGGGCGGTGTGGCCCAATGGTTCGTCCAGCAGTTGCACCTGGACGGCCTGCTGCAGGCGGTGCTGGCCTTGCCGGGCGTGGGCGGCAGCACGCTGTCGACTTCGCACCTGGGGCGCTTCCTGGTGTTCGTGTACATCTGGCTGCCATTCATGATCCTGCCGATCCAGGCCTCGCTGGAGCGCTTGCCACCGTCGTTGCTGCAGGCTTCGGCCGACCTGGGCGCCCGGCCGGGGCAAACCTTCGTGCAGGTGATCCTGCCGCTGTCGATCCCCGGCATCGCCGCCGGCTCGATCTTCACCTTCTCGCTCACCCTGGGCGACTTCATCGTGCCGCAGCTGGTCGGGCCGCCCGGCTACTTCATCGGCAGCATGGTCTATGCCCAGCAAGGGGCGATCGGCAACATGCCGATGGCCGCCGCGTTCACCTTGGTGCCCATCGTGCTGATCGCGGTATACCTGGCCATCGTCAAGCGTCTGGGGGCCTTCGATGCACTCTGAAAAAGCGTCTGCAGGGCTGCGCCTGGCGGCCTGGGGCGGGTTGTTGTTCCTGCACTTCCCGATCCTGATCATCTTCCTGTACGCCTTCAACACCGAAGACGCGGCGTTCAGCTTTCCGCCCAAGGGCTTTACCCTGAAGTGGATCGACGTGGCCTTTGCCCGGCCCGATGTGCTCGAGGCAATCAAGCTGTCGCTGCAGGTGGCTTGCCTGGCCACTTTAATCGCACTGGTGCTGGGTACGCTGGCCTCGGCGGCGCTCTATCGGCGCAGCTTCTTCGGCAAGGAGAGCATTTCGCTGCTGCTGATCCTGCCCATTGCCCTGCCAGGCATCATCACCGGCATCGCCCTGCTCTCGGCGTTCAAGACGCTGGGGATAGAGCCCGGGGTGCTCACCATCGTAGTCGGCCACGCCACGTTCTGCGTGGTGATCGTCTACAACAACGTGATCGCCCGCCTGCGGCGTACCTCGCAAAGCCTGATCGAAGCCTCGATGGACCTTGGTGCCGACGGATGGCAGACCTTCCGCTACATCGTCCTGCCCAACCTCGGCTCGGCGCTGCTGGCGGGCGGCATGCTGGCCTTTGCCTTGTCGTTCGATGAAATCATCGTCACCACGTTCACCGCCGGCCATGAGCGCACCCTGCCGATCTGGCTGCTCAACCAGCTCAGCCGCCCACGCGACGTGCCCGTGACCAACGTTGTCGCCATGCTGGTGATGCTGGTGACCATGCTGCCGATTCTTGGCGCCTATTACCTGACCCGTGGCGGAGACAGCGTCGCGGGCGGTGGAAAATGACCCTGGAGGAGCCCCCGATGCAAACGCAGATGCTGATCAATGGCCAGCTGATCGCTGGCCAAGGCCCGGCCTGGACCGTGCTCAACCCGGCGCTGGGCACTGCCCTGGCGCAAATCAACGAAGCCACCGAGGCACAGGTAGACAGCGCCGTGCGCGCTGCCGACCAAGCCTTCGACAGCTGGTCGCAAACCAGCCCTAAAGAACGTTCGCAGGCCTTGCTGGCGCTGGCCGACGCCATCGAAGCCCATGGCGATGAACTGGCCCGGCTGGAATCGCAGAACTGCGGCAAGCCCCTGAGCGCTGCACTGAATGACGAGATCCCGGCGATTGCCGACGTGTTCCGTTACTTTGCCGGTGCTGCGCGCTGCCTGGGCGGCTCGGCGGCAGGCGAGTACCTGCCGGGCCACACCTCGATGATCCGCCGCGACCCGTTGGGCGTGGTGGCGTCCATCGCGCCGTGGAACTACCCGCTGATGATGCTGGCCTGGAAGATCGCCCCGGCCCTGGCTGCCGGCAACACCGTGGTGATAAAGCCATCCGAACTGACGCCACTGACGGCCCTGCGCCTGGGCGAGCTGGCCCAGGACTTGCTACCGCCGGGGGTGCTGAACATTCTCTTCGGCCGCGGCCAGACGGTCGGCAACCCGTTGATAACCCATCCCAAGGTGCGCATGGTGTCGCTGACCGGCTCGATCCCCACCGGCGCGCACATCATCAGTGCCACCGCCGACAGCGTGAAACGCATGCACATGGAATTGGGCGGCAAAGCGCCGGTGCTGGTGTTCGATGACGCAGACATCGATGCCGCCATCGACGGCATCCGCACCTTCGGCTTCTACAACGCTGGCCAGGACTGCACCGCAGCCTGCCGCCTGTACGTCCAGGACGGGATCTACGAGCGCTTCGTCGAGCGCCTGGGTAAAGCCGTAGCCAGCCTCAAGCCGGGCTTGCAGGAATCCGAAGAAACCGAACTGGGTCCGCTGATCAGTGCCCAGCACCGCGACAAGGTCGCCGGGTTGGTGCAGCGGGCCATCGCCCAGCCGCACATTCGTCTGGTAACCGGTGGCAAGCCGATAGCGGGCGATGGCTTTTTCTTCGAGCCTACCGTGCTGGCCGACGCCCTGCAGGACGACGAGATCGTGCGCAACGAAGTGTTTGGCCCGGTGGTTTCGGTCACCCGCTTCACCGATGAAGCGCAGGCACTGGAATGGGCCAACGACTCCAACTACGGCCTGGCCTCATCGGTATGGACCCGCGACACCGGCCGCGCCCACCGCCTGGCGGCGCGCTTGCAGTACGGCTGCACCTGGGTGAATACCCACTTCATGCTGGTCAGCGAAATGCCCCATGGCGGGCAGAAGCATTCGGGGTATGGCAAGGACATGTCGATGTATGGGCTGGAGGACTACACCTGTGTGCGGCATGTGATGATCAAGCACTAAGTGCTCGCGTTGACCGAGGGGCTTGAATGCCCCTCGGTCAACGTCTCAGAATTTTCCTTCAACTGTGATCTACGCCCTCCTACTGCACGTTCATTGAGCTCTCTTGACTGGTATCATAATCTGATACCATGAATAATCATCAGCAAGCCACACTTGAAGCACTACTTAAAAGGCCGGTTCCCAGAACACTGGAGTGGGCGCGGGTGGAGTCTCTGCTGGTATCGCTGGGTGCCAGGGTCGTAGAAGGAAGAGGATCACGGGTTCGCTTTGAACTCAATGGAGCAGTGGCAACCTTCCACCACCCTCATCCGGACAGGCACGCCAAGCCCTATCAACTAAAAGACGCCCGCCAGTTCATTGAGCAGGCAGGAGTATTACCATGAATGTAATGACTTACCGCGGATACGCCGCTCGTATCGAATACAGCGACGAAGACCAGTTGTTGATCGGCCATGTCGCCGGTATTCGCGACGTGATAGGTTTTCATGGCGAATCAATCAGTGAGTTGCGCCAGGCGTTTGAAGAAGCCGTTGACGATTATCTTGAGACTTGCGAACGCCTTGGGCGGGAACCGCAGAAAACGTATTCCGGCAAGCTCAGCCTACGCCTTGAGCCTACCCTTCACGCCAGTGTGGCGGCCAAGGCGGAGCTGGCCGAAAAAAGCATCAACCAATGGGTAAGCGATATTCTCAGCAAGGCTGCCTATAGCTGAACCCAGGGCCGCTTTGCGGCCCTTTCGCGAAACACGGCCGCTCCTGCAAGGGCCGCGCAATGCATGGGTCAGTCGCGCAAATCCGACTCGTGAATCGGGTTGGCGCGGCTGGTCGCTCGCTGGTATTGCGCAGGCCAGGTGGCCTTGTTGCCGCCCAAGTCGTCGTCGGCATGCAGTGGCCAGTACGGGTCGCGCAACAGTTCGCGGGCGAGGAAGATGATATCGGCCTGGCCGGTTCGCAGAATGTGCTCGGCCTGGGCCGGTTCGGTGATCATGCCCACGGTGCCGGTGGCGATTTCCGATTCCTTGCGCACGCGCTCGGCAAAGCGGGTCTGGTAGCCGGGGCCGGTGGGGATCTCGGCGTTGACCGAGGTGCCGCCAGAAGAGACATCGATCAAATCCACGCCCAAACCCCGCAGGCGGCGTGCCAGTTCGACGGTTTCATCCGGATTCCAGCCATCCTCCACCCAATCGGTAGCCGATACCCGCACGAACAGCGGCAATTCGGCAGGCCAGGCCTTGCGCACGGCCTCGACCACCTCCAGGGTCAGGCGGATACGGTTTTCGAAGCAACTGCCATAGTGATCACGGCGCTGGTTGCTTAGCGGTGACAGGAACTGGTGCAGCAGGTAGCCATGGGCAGCATGGATTTCCACCACCTTGAATCCAGCCTTCAAGGCGCGCTCGGTCGAGGCGACGAAGGCGGCGATCACCTCCTGGATCTCGTCCTGGCTCAACTCGCGTGGCGGTGTGTGCTGCGGATCGAAAGCGATCTTCGACGGCCCCACCGGCTGCCAGCCGCCCTCCTCCAGTTTGACGCTGCCTTGTTTGCCAAGCCACGGGCGGTAGGTACTGGCTTTGCGCCCCGCGTGGGCCAGCTGGATGCCAGGCACGGCCCCCTGGGCACTGATGAAGCGGGTGATGCGTTGCAACGGCGGGATCTGGGCGTCGTCCCACAGGCCCAGGTCTTCGGCAGTGATACGGCCATCGGCGGTCACCGCCACGGCTTCAGTGATTACCAGGCCGGCGCCACCGACGGCGCGGCTGCCTAAATGGACGAGATGCCAGTCGTTGGCCAAGCCATCGACGGCTGAATACTGGCACATTGGTGACACGGCGATGCGGTTGGGCAAGGTCAGCTGACGCAGGGTGTAAGGCTCGAGCAGCAGGCTCATGAGGGCACCTCCCAAGGACTCCAATGGTGATCCGGCCTGGACACTCAATTACACGTCCCTGGCCCAGGTCCGGTCATAACTTCAGACTAGACCAGAATGGGTGGGGGGGAGGTTCCATGGGATTTTGGGTGGGGTGTGGGGTGCGGGTGTCAGGCTCTAAGGTGATGTCGCCGGTGAGATCGAGCGCCGCCCGCGCGGCGCATCGCGACGCAAGGCTCCCACATTTGTTGCAACGTGCCAATCCTGCAAGGCCATGGTTGCGCGCCTTGTCGGTCTGACGATGCCTGTGCGTTGTCGCTGTTATCGCCCCCCCAGCCTTCAGTCATGCGCCAAGGCTGACAACCATGGCCTCACAGACATGGCCACGTTGCAACAAATGTGGGAGCGGCCTTGCGTCGCGATGCGCCGCGCGGGCGGCGCTGGATTTCCGCTACACCACAAGAATCAAGGCAAGCCCCGCAAAACCGTCAGCGCGGCTCCATGTGGGCAATCATCAACTGCACACTTTCATTGCCGCGAAACTCGTTCACATCCAGTTTGTACGCCAACTCGACCCAACGCACGGTCGGGTTCGGCCACACTTCGCGATCGACGCCGAAGGCAATGCCATCCAGCCGTACCGAGCCACACTCGCTCTTGAGCACCACCTTCAGGTGCCGCTCGCCAACCACACGCTGCTCCACCAGCTGGAACACGCCATGGAACAATGGCTCAGGGAAGTGTTGGCCCCATGGGCCGGCATGGCGCAGGGCCTTGGCCAGGTCGAGGTGGAACTCCTCTACCGCCAGGCTGCCGTCGGACAACAGCCGGCCGGTCAGGTCTTCTTCGCGCAGTTGACGCCGCACCTCTTCGTCGAAGGCCTCGGCGAATGCCGGGAAGTTGCCTTCTGGCAACGACAAACCGGCAGCCATGGCGTGGCCGCCGAACTTGCTGATCAGGTGCGGGTGGCGCGCGGCCACGGCATCCAGCGCATCGCGAATATGGAGCCCCGGCACCGAGCGCGCCGAACCTTTGAGCATGCCGTCGCCAGCATCAGCGAACGCAATGGTCGGCCGGTGGTAACGTTCCTTCAGACGCGAAGCCAGAATACCGATCACCCCTTGGTGCCAATCGGCATCGAACAGGCACAAGCCGTAGGGCATGGACTCGACCGGCAGGTCCTTGAGCTGGGCCAGGGCCTCGCGCTGCATGCCCTGCTCGATGGATTTGCGGTCCTGGTTCAGGTCGTCCAGCTGCTGGGCCATGTCCTGGGCCAACGCCGCGTCTTCGCACAGCAGGCATTCGATACCCAGGCTCATGTCGTCCAGCCGCCCTGCGGCGTTCAACCGCGGGCCGAGGATGAAACCGAGGTCGGTCGAGGTGATGCGCCGGTGATCACGGCGGGCCACTTCGAGAATGGCCTTCAGCCCTGGTCGGGCTCGGCCGGCGCGGATGCGCTCGAGGCCTTGGTGCACCAGGATGCGGTTGTTGGCATCCAGCGGCACCACGTCAGCAACACTGCCCAGCGCCACCAGATCGAGCAGCTCGCCAATGTTCGGCTGTGGCTGCGCCTCGTAGCGCCCAAGGCTGCGCAAGCGAGCGCGCAGGGCCATCAACACATAGAAGATCACCCCTACCCCGGCCAGTGACTTGCTCGGAAAGCTGCAGCCCGGCTGGTTGGGGTTGATGATGGCATCGGCATCGGGCAACTGCTCGCCCGGCAGGTGGTGGTCGGTGACCAGCACCTTGAGCCCGGCGGCCTTGGCGGCCGCCACCCCGTCGACACTGGAAATGCCGTTGTCCACGGTAATCAGCAACTGCGGCTGGCGCTGCAGCGCCACCTCGACGATTTCCGGGGTCAGGCCGTAGCCATACTCGAAGCGGTTGGGCACCAGGTAATCGACATGGGCCGCACCCAGCAGGCGCAGGCCCAGCACCCCGACGGTGCTGGCGGTGGCACCGTCGGCATCGAAGTCGCCGACGATGAGGATGCGCTGGCGCTGGTCGATCGCTTCGACCAGCAGGTCCACACCGGCCTCGATGCCCTTGAGCTGCTGGTACGGCAGCAGGCGTGCCAGGCTCTTGTCCAGTTCGGCCTCGCTCTGCACGCCGCGCGCGGCGTAAAGGCGGGTCAGCAAGGGTGGCAGGTTACCCAGAAATGGCAGGGTCGGCGGCAGCGGACGAGGTTCGATACGCATGGGTTGCTTCAACCACGCTCACCGAGCAGCCACTGCAGTTGTACTTCATGCTGGCCACGGTCGTCAGTCACGAATACCGTACCTTCACTGATCATCACGTCCCACTTGATGCTACGCGGCATGTCGGTCGCCAGGGTTTCCAGCACCTCTTGCGGCACAGCGGCAATGCTCAGGTTTTTCAGGTTCTTGACCGCGCTCACCACTTTGCCTTCCCACACTCGCAGGCTGCCGTAAGCCAGCAAGCTGGTGCGTTCGGTACGACGCGAGCACCAGGTCAGACGATCGGCATCAGGCTGGCCAACTTCAATCCAGTGCAGCACGCGATCGTCCAGGCTCTTTTCCCACAGCGCTGGCTCATCGACATCCGACAGGCCGCGGCCAAACGACAAGTTCTCGTTGTACCAGAGCGCGTACGCCAACAAACGAACCGCCATGCGTTCTTCGGTTTCCGAAGGGTGCCGAGCGATAGTCTGTTTGACGCTTTCGTAGACGTTGCGATCAAGGTCGGTGAGATTCAATTCGAACTTGTAGGTGGTGGACGGCTGGGCCATGGTCGACGGGCTTCGTGCAAAAGAAAGTGGCACAGTCTACCCCATCCGCACCTTCCATGCCCCGCAGCAGTACCCGGCGTAACCGACGTGTGATAAAACCACGGCTCTGCCCAACTGCCACGGACACCCCATGTCGACGCCCAGCAAACCCCTCGCCGGCCTTAAAGTTGTCGAACTCGGTACCCTGATCGCCGGGCCGTTCGCCTCGCGTATCTGTGCCGAATTCGGCGCCGAAGTGGTCAAGGTCGAATCGCCCGATGGCGGCGACCCGCTGCGCAAGTGGCGCAAGCTGTACGAGGGCACCTCGCTGTGGTGGTTCGTGCAGGCCCGCAACAAGCAGTCGCTCACCCTCAACCTCAAGCACCCCGAGGGCCGCGATATCCTCAAACGCCTGCTCGCCGAGGCCGACATCCTGATCGAAAACTTTCGCCCGGGCGTGCTGGAAAAACTTGGTTTGGGGTGGGATGTGCTGCATGCGCTGAACCCGCGCCTGGTGATGGTGCGCCTGTCGGGCTTTGGCCAGACCGGGCCGATGAAAGACCAGCCAGGCTTCGGTGCCGTAGGCGAGTCAATGGGCGGCCTGCGCTACATCACCGGTTTCGATGACCGCCCGCCGGTGCGCACGGGGATTTCCATCGGGGACTCGATTGCCGCCCTGTGGGGGGTGATCGGAGCGCTGATGGCGCTGCGCCACCGGGAAGTCAATGGCGGCCAGGGGCAGGTGGTGGACGTGGCCCTGTACGAGGCGATCTTTGCCATGATGGAGAGCATGGTCCCGGAATTCGATGTGTTCGGCTTCATCCGCGAACGCACCGGCAACATCATGCCAGGCATCACGCCCTCCTCCATCCACACAAGCGCCGACGGCAAGCATGTACAGATCGGCGCCAACGGTGATGCGATCTTCAAGCGCTTCATGCAGGCCATCGGTCGCGATGACCTCGCCGACGACCCAACCCTGGCCAGCAACGACGGCCGCGACCTGCGTCGTGACGAGCTGTATGGGGTAATCGACCGCTGGGCCAACAGCCTCCCACTGGAGCGACTGATGCAGGTGCTGACCACTGCCGAAGTGCCGGCCAGCCGTATCTATTCGGCCGAAGACATGTTCAACGACCCCCAGTACCTGGCACGCGAGATGTTCCTGCAGGCCAAGTTGCCGGATGGCAAGCCATTCCACATGCCCGGCATCGTGCCCAAGCTGTCGGAGACTCCCGGCTCTAGCGAATGGGTCGGCCCGGCCTTGGGCGAGCATACCGAGGCGCTGCTCGGCAGCCTGGGCTACGACGCAGCGGCCATCGCCAGCCTGCGCGCAGCGGGCACGGTCTGATCCTGGCGCTGACCGGTTCCATGTGCGCGCCCCGCTGCCTACGCCACCTGGTCCTGCTCTGCGGGCTGCTACCTGCGTTGCTGTTGCAGCCCGCACATGCCAAGGAGCACCTCTTCTGGCTGGTACGCGACCTGCCACCGTTCACCATTTTTGATGGCCCGGAAGAAGGCCGGGGGGTCATCGACCAGTTGTTACCGCTGCTGATAAGGCAGATGCCCGAGTACGAACACAGCATCGTGCGGGTCAACCGCGCCCGCAGCCTGCAGATGCTGCAAGACCGTGACACCTTCACCTGCGACCCAACCCTGCTGTGGACACCGGAACGGGCCAAATATGTGCATTTTTCTGTTCCATCGCTGGGCGTGCTCAGCGGCGGCCTGGTGTTGCGCAAGGAAAACCAGGCGCTGGTGGCACCCTACCTCGACGGCCAGCAGGTAGACCTGCATGGCCTGCTGAGCAAGGCGCCGCTAAAGCTGGGGATTGTCGCGGAACGCAGCTATGGCACGCAGATTGACAGCATCTTGCGCCAGTTACCCGACAGCGCGCTCAGCCGCCACTACGGCAACGAGGCCACCGCCAACCTGCTGCAGATGCAGCAGTTGGGGCGCCTGCGCCTGGTGCTCGGCTACTGGCCTGAAGTGCGCTACCTGATCCAACAACAAGGCGGGTCACTGGCTGACTACCAGTTTCATACTGTGCAGGGCGTGGATCGCTACCAGTTTCTGCATGTGGGCTGTTCAGACAGCGAATTGGGGCGTGCGGCAGTTGCCCACATCGACCAGTTGCTGCCCACCCTGCGCCGGGATGTGTTGCCAGGGTTGTATGCCCGCTGGCTGGACCTGGCATTGCGGGAGGACTATCTGGAGGAAAGCCGGCGTTTCTTTGAGGACAAATAAGCCTAGCCGGTCTGCACGGTCGTTGCAGGAGCAGCCGAGGGATACGTGCCTGCCCAGAAAAAGAAACCCCAGGCGCTGGGGAAGACGCCCGGGGTCAAGCGAAAGCCCTTGAGGACTTCCCGTGACAGCCTTGCCAGCGCCGGAGCAAAGCACTGGCTGGCTGCCCTTACACTGTCTGATAAACCACTCAGGCAAAGGTTCCCTGCGGTTGCTGGCGATGCTGCAATGCTGCGATGACACACGGCTGCAACCGCCCCTCAGCTATCTGCAGGTCTCGGTGCAAGCCGTCCACGAGGTCGATCAGCAGGCGTTGCTCCTGCAATTGGCGCTCGCTGACCGTGCGCCGCAAGGTAATACCTGAGAGAGGGTCGTGAACGGTCAGTTGGCGATTACCACTGGGATCGGCGGTGCCGAGGTGGGTCTGATAGGGCGTCAGGGCTTCGTTGAGCAGGCTGCAGATTCTTTCCATCCGGATCACTCGCTGCGTGGTGGGACCTAAAGTAACTGACCAGCAGGCGCCGCAGAAAGTTCGTCAAACCGCGCCCGCTTCAGTGAGCATGCGGGGCTGGCATGACAGTTTGAATACGCGACCCTGGGCGCACCTGCAGTGTTTGCAAGGCGTGCTGCAGGCGTGGCATCGACAGCGGCCAGGGCAACTCGTCGAGCACCCACATGCCACATTTTCTGGCCTCCTGGGCAAGGTTTTGACGCGTTGGGGCAGGCTGGCCGACGAACAGCAATGCGCGCACTCGTCGCTGTTGGGCGAGCAAAGCAAGGCCGGCCCGGGCTGGCATGGCATGGTCAAGGATCAGCAAGTCAGGGCGACGCTCAGCGCAGAGGCAGGCGTCGAGGTCAGCGACGCTCTCGCTGATGCGCACGTTGAAGACGCCTTGGCCATTGAGGGCCTGGTGCAAGAGGATCTGGTGGGATGGGCGAGCCTGGTGAATCAACACATAGGGCTGGTGCATGAGCCGCTCCTGATGGGAGGACCGGCTAATTTATGCTTGGCGCCCGGCAGGCCGAATAGGATGTTTCTGATAGACCGGAGGGAAAAGGCTGAGACGTTGGGGCTGCGCTGCAGCCCCAAACGCCATGCAATTACAGCGGTTTGCCGCGGTTGCCGTGCTGGCCGACAAAGCCCTGTACAGCCTTCAGGTCATTGGCCAGGACCGTGCAACGCTCTTCACGGCTGAACAGGTCGCTGAGGTGCGCGGGTAGCTCCAGCGCCTTGCCCACACCGGCCTTCTCCACCGCGTCCGGGAACTTGACCGGGTGCGCGGTACCCAGCACCACCATTGGCGTGTCCAGGCTGCGGCGGCACTCGCGGGCAGCCTTCACGCCGATTGCGGTATGCGGGTCGAGCACTTCACCGGTGGCGGCGAACACTTCTGCGATGGTCTCGCAGGTTTGCTCGTCGCTGACAGCCAGCGAGTCGAACAGTTTGCGGGCTTCGGTCCAGCGGTCTTGCTCGACGCTGAAGCCGCCACCTTGCTTGAAGTTGGCCATCAGCTCGGCAATCGCACCACCGTTGCGGCCATGCAGGTCGAACAGCAGGCGCTCGAAGTTGGACGAGACCATGATGTCCATCGACGGCGACAGGGTCGCGTGCAGGGTTTCCTTGACGTACTGGTTGCCGCTCATGAAGCGGTGCAGGATGTCGTTGCGGTTGGTGGCGACGATCAATTGGCTGACCGGCAGGCCCATGTTGCGCGCCAGGTAGCCGGCGAAGATGTCGCCGAAGTTGCCGGTCGGTACCGAGAACGCCACCGAGCGCGCCGGGCCACCCAGCTGCAGGGCTGCATGGAAGTAGTAGACGATCTGGGCCATGATCCGCGCCCAGTTGATCGAGTTGACGGCGACCAGGCGGGTGCCCTTGAGGAACGACTGGTCGGCGAAACTGGCCTTGACCATTTCCTGGCAGTCGTCGAAGTTGCCTTCGATGGCGATGTTGTGGATGTTGTCGCCAAAGATGGTAGTCATCTGGCGGCGCTGCACTTCCGATACACGCTGGTGCGGGTGCAGGATGAAGATGTCGACGTTGTCGCAACGGCGGCAGCCTTCGATTGCAGCGGAACCGGTATCACCGCTGGTGGCACCGATGATGACCACGCGCTCGTTGCGCTTGGCCAGCACATGGTCAAGCAGGCGACCGAGCAACTGCAGGGCAAAGTCCTTGAACGCCAGGGTCGGGCCGTGGAACAGCTCCAGCACCCACTCGTTGCTGTTCAGCTGACGCAACGGGGCGACCGCAGCGTGGGCGAACTCGCCGTAGGTTTCTTCGAGGATCTTCTTGAAATCGGCGTCGGCGATGCTGCCCTCGACGAACGGACGCATCACGCGGAAGGCCAGCTCGTGGTAGGGCAAGCCGGCCCACGAGGCGATTTCTTCCTGGGTGAAGCGTGGCAGGTTTTCCGGCACGTAGAGGCCGCCGTCGCTGGCCAGGCCAGCCAGCAGCACGTCTTCGAAATTCAGGGCCGGTGCCTGGCCGCGGGTACTGATATAGCGCATGGGTGCAAACCTTCGATGCTGGGGCCGGGGCCGCGCGGGCGGCCCATCGGCAATATTTGTTAGTTGAGCTGCTCGACGCGAATGCGCACAACCTTGCCGACCACGTCCTGCAGGGCTTCCAGGGCGACGATGGCGTCATTGATACGCTGCTCGACCACGCCATGGGTCACCAGGATCATTGGCACCAGGCCATCCTGTTCCTCGGCTTCCTTCTGCATGATCGACTCGATGTTGATACCGCGCTCCGAGAGGATGCTGGCGACCTGGGCCAGTACGCCCGGGTGATCCTTGGCCTGGATACGCAGGTAGTAGGCGCTTTCGCAGGCTTCGATCGGCAGGATCGGGTGGGCCGACAGCGAGTCTGGCTGGAAGGCCAGGTGCGGCACACGGTTTTCCGGGTCGGAGGTCATGGCACGGACCACGTCGACCAGGTCGCCGACCACTGACGAAGCGGTAGGCTCCATACCCGCGCCGGCACCGTAGTACAGGGTGGAGCCGGCAGCATCACCGTTGACCATGACAGCGTTCATCACGCCGTTGACGTTGGCGATCAGACGGTCGGCCGGGATCAGCGTCGGGTGCACGCGCAGCTCGATACCTTCGGCGGTGCGACGCGCCACGCCCAGGTGCTTGATGCGGTAGCCCAACGCCTCGGCGTAGTTCACGTCTGCCGTTGTCAGCTGGGTGATACCTTCGGTGTAGGCCTTGTCGAACTGCAGCGGGATACCGAACGCGATGGACGCCAGGATCGTCAGCTTGTGCGCAGCGTCAATGCCTTCTACGTCAAAGGTCGGGTCGGCTTCGGCGTAGCCCAGCGCTTGAGCTTCGGCCAGCACGTCCGGGAAGGCACGGCCCTTCTCACGCATTTCGGTGAGGATGAAGTTGCCAGTGCCGTTGATGATGCCAGCCAGCCAGTTGATGCGGTTGGCCGACAGGCCTTCGCGGATGGCCTTGATCACCGGGATGCCACCGGCTACGGCCGCCTCGAAAGCGACAATCACGCCCTTCTCGCGAGCTTTGGCGAAGATTTCGTTGCCGTGCACGGCAATCAGCGCCTTGTTGGCAGTGACCACGTGCTTGCCGTTTTCGATGGCCTTCAGCACCAGGTCGCGGGCGATGGTATAGCCACCGATCAGCTCGATGACAATGTCGATCTCCGGGTTGCTTGCAACTTCGAACACGTCAGCGGTAATGGGGGTACCGGTAATCTGGCAGTTCGGGTTCTGCGAGCGCATGGCGATCTGTGCCACTTCAATACCGCGCCCGGCACGGCGGGCAATCTCCTCGGCGTTGCGCTGAAGTACATTGAAGGTTCCGCCACCGACGGTCCCCAACCCACAGATGCCTACTTTGACCGGTTTCACTGTGAACTCCCCATTGAACGGCCGACACGTTTGCCGACCGTGAAACTTGCCGTCACCCCATGACGACGGCGTACTGAACTGGATTACTTGGCAAGTGCCAGCTTGGCGACCTGCGGTGCCGGCTGGTAGCCCGGAATGACTTGGCCGCTTTCAAGAACAATGGCCGGCGTGCCGTTGACACCGATCGACTGACCCAGCTGGAACTGCTTGCTGACCGGGTTGGTGCACTTGGCGGCCTTGATTTCTTCACCTTCGACCATTTTGTCCATCGCCCCACGGCGGTCGCTGGAGCACCACACCGCCTGCAACTGCTGGTCCCCCGCCGAACCGAGGCCCTGACGCGGGAAGGCGACATAGCGCACTTCGATACCGCGACGGTTCAACTCAGGCACTTCGGCGTGCAGTTTGTGGCAGTACGGGCAGGTAGTGTCGGTGAACACGGTGATGTGCGACTTGGTCTCGCCTTTGGCAGGATAAACCACCATCTCGGCGGCTGGAATGCCGTTGATGAGCTTGGCGATACCTTGGCGTTCGGTTTTTTCGGTGAGGTTGACCGGCTTGCCGTCCTGGATCTGGAACAGGTAGCCCTGCATCACGAATTGGCCGTCAGCGCTGGCGTACAGCACGCGGCCGCCCTGCAGCTTGACTTCATACAGGCCGTTGAGCGGGCTGCTGGCCACGCTTTCCACGGGCACTTCCAACTCGAGGTTCTGCAACGATTTACGGATGGCCTGCTCGGCACCGGCGTTGCTATCGGTTGCCGCGGCAACGGCAAAGGTACTGGCCAGCGCCAACGCGGCGGCGGCGAAAAACTGGGTCACGCGCATGGGAACTCCTGAAGGCGGACAGGGGCCGGAGGGCGCCACCTGCGGAAAAAACGCGGTGACCGTGCGGCCCTTGGTGCAAACCGCTCAAGCCTACCACATCACGCTGCCAGTGAAGGGGGTCGCAAGGACCGGTCGGCGGAACATGAAAAACATTCATCCACGCGGGTGGTGCTGGGCGTGCAACTGCTGCAGGCGGGCCTTGGCGACGTGGGTATAGATCTGCGTGGTCGACAGGTCACTGTGGCCCAGCAGCATCTGCACCACCCGCAAGTCGGCACCGTGGTTGAGCAGGTGGGTGGCGAAGGCATGCCGCAGGGTGTGCGGCGACAGCGGCTTGTCGATGCCGGCAACCCGTGCGTGGTGTTTGATACGGTGCCAGAAGGTCTGGCGCGTCATCTGCTCGCCGCGCTGACTGGGGAACAGCACGTCGCTGGGTCGGCCATTGAGCAGTTCGGCGCGACCATCGCGCTGGTAGCGCTCCAACCACACCACCGCCTCTTCACCCATGGGCACCAGGCGCTCCTTGCTGCCCTTGCCCATCACCCGCAGCACACCCTGGCGCAGGTTGACCTGGTCGAGGGTCAGGCTGACCAGTTCGGTAACCCGAAGGCCGCACGCGTAGAGCACTTCGAGCATGGCACGGTCGCGTTGGCCAATGGCTTCGCCCAGGTCCGGAGCCTGCAACAGGGCTTCGACGTCGGCTTCGGACAGCGACTTGGGTAGCGGCTTGCCCAATTGCGGCATGTCGACCTGCAGGGTCGGGTCGATGGCCACCAGCTTTTCCCGCAGCAGGTAACGGAAAAAGCCGCGCAGGCCGGAGAGGAAACGCGCCGTGGAACGTGGCTTGTAGCCCTGATCCAGGCGCCAGGCCAGGTGATCGAGGATCAGGTCGCGGCCGGCGTCCGGCAGCGATACCGAATGCTCCTGCAGCCAGCCATTGAACAGGGCCAGGTCGCTGCGGTAGGACACGCGGGTGTTGTCGGACAGGCCTTTTTCCAGCCATAGGGCGTCAAGGAACTGGTCGATCAGGGGGTGGTCGAGGGCGGGCATGAAATCTCGGTGGCAAACGACGAAATGGCGCTTAGTCTTTCATAACAACGTCGGCATAGGGAGCCCGCATGAGCGAACAGCAGATCCTTCTGAGTGTGGGCGGCATCGGCGCAGCAGCGCTCGCCTGCCAGTGGCTGGCCTGGCGCCTGAAGCTGCCGGCGATTCTGTTTCTGTTGTTGGCCGGGATCCTTGCCGGCCCGGCGCTGGGATGGCTCGACCCCGAGGCGCTGTTCGGTCCATTGCTGATGCCGCTGGTGTCGCTGGCGGTGGCGCTGATCCTGTTCGAAGGCAGCCTGACCCTGCACCTGTCGCAGTGGCGCGAGATCGGCAGCGTGGTGCATCGCCTGGTCACGGTGGGTGCACTTGTCACCTGGCTGGTGATTGCACTGGCAACCCACTGGCTGCTCGGGTTCGACTGGCCGCTGGCGATTCTTTTCGGCACCCTGACGCTGGTGACCGGCCCCACGGTGATCGTGCCGATGCTGCGCGTGGTGCGGCCAAAGTCTGCGATCGCGAACATCCTGCGCTGGGAAGGGATCATGATCGACCCCATCGGCGCACTGCTCGCCGTGGTGGTATACAGCTTCATCATCGCCAGCGCCGAGGGTAACGGCCTGAGCCAGAGCCTTATCACTTTTGCCGGTGTGATCTTCTGCGGTACCGCCCTGGGCGCGGCAGGGGGCTGGGTACTGGGGCAAATCATGCGCGAACAGTGGCTACCAGAATATCTGCACAATCTCGCGTCTTTGGCGGCGGTACTGGGCATTTTCATCGCCGCCAACCAGATCGTGCACGAGTCCGGGCTGCTGGCGGTGACCGTGATGGGCATGTGGCTGGCCAACATGCGCGGGGTTGATGTGCGCCAAATCCTGCACTTCAAGGAAAACCTCAGTGTGCTGCTGATCTCCGGCCTGTTCATCCTGCTGGCTGCACGCCTTGACCTGCATGCCCTGCTGGGCCTTGGCCCTGCTGTGCTGGCATTGTTGCTGGTGATCCAGCTGCTGGCACGTCCGCTCAATGTTTGGCTGGCCACACTGGGCTCGACACTCAACTGGCGGGAGCGCGCGCTGCTGGCCTGGATTGCGCCACGCGGCATCGTTGCTGCGGCCGTTTCCGCTATTTTTGCCATCCGTCTGCACCAGGCCGGCCACCAGGATGCCTTGCTGCTGGTACCGTTGACCTTCGCGGTAATCATTGGCACGGTGGTACTGCAAAGCGCCACGGCCAGGCCGCTGGCACGCTTGCTCAAGGTCGCCGAACCGGCACCCAGCGGGTTTCTCATCGTCGGTGCCAACGAACCGGCCCGGGCTATCGCCAAAGCCCTTCAACAATTGGGCTGCCGGGTTTTGCTGACGGACTCCAGTTGGGAAAACATCCGCGCCGCACGCATGGACGGGCTCACGACCTACTTTGGCAACCCGGCCTCGCAGCATGCCGACGCCCATCTGGACCTGGTCGGCCTCGGGCACTTGCTGGGCCTCTCTCCCGCCGGCGAAATCAATGCCCTGGCCTGCGCCAGGTTCCGTCATGATTTCGGCCACAGCCGGCTGTTCGTGCTAGCCAGTGGCCTGGAGAAACAACGTAGCGACAAGCATCGGGCGGCCGAAGAACACCGTGGGCATCTATTGGGGGCTAAGCCGATGACCTACCTGCAACTGGCCAACCGTCTGCATCAAGGCGCCGAGCTGTATAGCACCAACCTGACCGAAGGCTTTGGCTGGGATGCCTACCAGGCACTGCATGGCGAACGGGCACACTTGCTGTTCGCGCGCGATGGCCATGGCTGGGTCCATGTAGCCAGCCCTGATAACCCGTTGCAGCCACAACCGGGCTGGACCTTGGTGGCATTGATCGAGCCAGCAGCGCAACCGTAATGCTCAGGTGCCTGGTAGCACGGGCACCGGGCGCTTGTCCTCGTCAATGGCGACGAAGCTGAACACCCCATGGATTGCCCGATCACGGCCATCCAGGTACATGTTCTCGACAAACACATCCACCTGCACCTGCAAGCTGGTATTGCCGACCTTGATCACCGTACCCACCAGCTCGACGATCGAGCCCGCCGGAATCGGGTGCTTGAAATCGATACGGTCGGTAGACACGGTCACCAGCGGCAGGCGGCAGAAACGCGTGGCAGCGATGAACGACACTTCGTCCATCCAGGCCAGGGCGGTGCCGCCGAACAGGGTGTTGTGGTGGTTGGTGGTATTGGGGAACACCGCCTTGGTCACGCGGGTAACCGACAGTTCGGTGCGGCGCTGGATTTCCTGGTCTCGGGTCGTCATGGCAATCACATTCTTGGGGTTTCAAAACGCAAAAAAGCAGCCCGAAGGCTGCTTTTTTCTCGCTAGGCGGCCTCGGCCACCGGGCAAACTGCACTCAGGACAGTTTTTCCTTGATGCGAGCGGCTTTGCCGGACAGGTCGCGCAGGTAGTACAGCTTGGCTTTACGCACGTCACCACGACGTTTCACGGCCAGGCTGTCGATTTGCGGGCTGTAGGTCTGGAAGGTACGCTCTACGCCAACGCCGCTGGAGATCTTGCGCACGGTGAAGGCGCTGTTCAGACCGCGGTTACGCTTGGCGATAACGACGCCTTCGAACGCCTGCAGACGGGAACGCTCACCTTCCTTCACTTTAACCTGAACGACAACGGTGTCGCCTGGTGCGAAGGTCGGGATTTCCTTGCTCATCTGCTCGGCTTCGAGCTGCTGGATGATCTTGTTGGTCATGCTGTGCTCCTAAGATGGATACGCGATCCACCATCGATACGTTTAACTATCGTCCCGCTCGCGGAGATATTCCTCGAGCAGCTTCTTCTCTTCTCCAGAAAGCGAGCGACTTTCCAGAAGATCGGCGCGTCGTTCGAAGGTCCTACCAAGGGACTGCTTCATCCTCCAACGCCGGATATGTGCATGGTTGCCACTTAGCAACACGTCGGGAACACGCTGATCCGCATACACCTCAGGCCGGGTGTAGTGCGGGCAATCGAGCAGACCGTCGGTGAAGGAATCTTCTTCCGCCGAGTCCACATGCCCTAAAGCTCCGGGCAGCAGTCGCGTAACCGCATCGATCAGTACCATGGCCGGCAGCTCGCCACCGGAAAGCACATAGTCGCCAATCGACCACTCCTCATCGACATGAGCCTCGATAAAGCGCTCGTCGATGCCTTCATAACGACCGGCGATCAGGATCAACGATTCCTGTTCGGCCAGGCCTTTGACCGCCTGCTGAGTCAGCTTGCGGCCTTGTGGCGAAAGGTAGATCACCTTCGCCGCTGCTCCGGTCGCCTGCCTGGCGCTAACCAAGGCGTCTTCCAGAGGCTTGATTTTCATCACCATGCCCGGACCACCGCCAAACGGCCGATCATCTACCGTGTGGTGACGATCTGTGGTGTAGTCCCGCGGGTTCCAGCAAGTCACCTGAAGCAACCCTTGTTTCACCGCGCGGCTGGTAATGCCGTACTCCGTGATGGCCGAGAACATCTCGGGGAACAACGTGATGACGTCTACGCGAAGGTTACCCATCGTTTAGAAGTCCGCGTCCCATTCGACCCGCATCACGCCTGCTTCGAGGTCGATTGCCAGCACACATTGCTCCGTATAGGGCAACAGACGCTCGCGATCATCCAGGCTGCCTGCGCAGGGCTTGACCACCATTACATCGTTCGCACCGGTCTCCAACAGGTGATCGACCTTGCCGAACAGTTGTTCGTCCTGGTTGATGACCTTCAGACCTACCAACTGGTACCAGTAGTACTCGTCGGCAGCCAGGTTGGGCAAAAGGCTCCGCGGGATGCAGATTTCGTAACCGCTCAGAAGACGGGCTTCATCGCGATCGTCGAGACCTTTCAGCTTCACGACCAGGCCCTTTTGGGAGCCACGACCGCTGACCAGCTCGACCTGCTTTACCTTGCCTTCGTGCCGAAGCGTCCAGCGTGGATAATCCAACAGGTTTTCAATCGGATCGGTAAAGGAATACACCTTCACCTCGCCGCGAACGCCGTGAACCGAAAAAATCTTGCCAACGACGATGAGGTCGTCAGCCTTTTCTGGCGTCGCGTTCATACTATTCAGGCAGCGGCCTTGGCAGCTTCCTTCAGCAGCTGAGCAACACGCTCAGACGGCTGTGCACCCTGGCTCAGCCAGTAGGTGACGCGCTCTTGGTTGACCGACAGCTTAACTTCGGCGCCAGCAGCGATTGGGTTGAAGAAACCTACGCGCTCAACGAAACGGCCGTCACGGGCGTTACGCGAGTTGGTCACGGTCAGGTGGTAGAATGGGCGCTTTTTCGAGCCGCCACGGGCCAGACGAATGGTTACCATGTGAACATCGTTCCTATAGTCGGTGCTGCAGTTGATACAGCAGCTGGTACTGCAAATCTGAATGCCAAATAGGCACACGGGTGCCCAAAAGGCCGCATATTCTCGGGGAATACACGGACATTTGCAAATGACTTTTTCGGCAAGGCCTCGCCCTGCCGTCCAGATTTGCCGGTTGCGCCGCGAAATTCGCGGCTGTTGCCCCGCTACAGCGGGGGTTCTGGGCGCTTGCCCGACAAAAGGCAGGCACCCGAATCAGGGGTTACAGCTTTGGCATGCCGCCACCTGGCAGCATCCCACCGAGGCCGCGCATCATCTTGGCCATGCCGCCTTTGGCAGAAAACTTCTTCATCATCTTCTGCATCTGCTTGTGCTGCTTGATCAGCCGGCCGATGTCCTGCACCTGGGTACCGGACCCCAACGCAATACGGCGCTTGCGCGAACCGCTGATCAGGTCAGGGTCGCGGCGCTCGGCCGGGGTCATGGAGTTGATGATCGCTTCCATCTGCTTGAACTGCTTTTCAGCCGCGCCCTGGGCGTTGCCCATTTGTGACAGGTTGACCCCGCCGATGCTTGGCAGCTTGTCCATCAGGCCGCCGAGGCCGCCCATGTTCTTCATTTGCTGCAGCTGGTCACGGAAGTCTTCGAGGTCGAAGCCCTTGCCCTTCTTCAGCTTCTTGGCCAGCTTGTCGGCCTTGGCCTTGTCGATGGTCTGCTCAGCCTGCTCGATCAGACTGAGCACGTCGCCCATGCCGAGGATGCGCGAAGCGACGCGGTCGGGGTGGAACGGCTCGAGGGCCTCGGTCTTCTCACCCATACCGATGAACTTGATCGGTTTGCCGGTGATTGCACGTACCGACAGCGCAGCACCGCCACGGGCGTCACCGTCGACCTTGGTCAGCACCACACCGGTCAGCGGCAGCGCCTCGCCAAAGGCCTTGGCGGTGTTGGCAGCGTCCTGGCCGGTCATGGCGTCGACCACGAACAGCGTCTCGATCGGTTTGACGGCAGCGTGCAGCGCCTTGATCTCGTCCATCATGTCGGCGTCGATGTGCAGACGGCCGGCGGTGTCGACGATGACCACGTCGATGAACTTCAGCTTGGCTTCACGGATGGCGGCTTCGGCGATGGCCACCGGCTTCTGGCTGATATCGGACGGGAAGAAGGTGACGCCGATATCGTTGGCCAGTGTTTCCAACTGCTTGATTGCCGCCGGACGATAGACGTCGGCAGACACCACCATCACGCTCTTTTTCTTGCGCTCTTTAAGAAAGCGCGCCAGCTTGCCGGCGGTGGTGGTCTTACCGGCGCCCTGCAGGCCCGCCATCAGCACGACAGCAGGCGGGGCGGCGTTCAGTGCGAGGTCTTCGTTGGCCGCGCCCATCAGGCTTTCCAGCTCGGCCTGGACGATCTTCACGAAGGCCTGGCCCGGGGTCAGGCTGCGCGACACCTCGGTACCGACCGCACGATCCTTGACGCTGTTGACGAAATCCTTGACGACCGGCAGGGCAACGTCGGCCTCGAGCAGCGCCATGCGCACTTCGCGCAGCGTGTCCTTGATGTTGTCTTCGGTCAGCTTGGCCTTGCCGGTGACATGGCGCAGCGTCTGTGACAGGCGGTCGGTCAGGTTTTCGAACATGGTGATCCTTTCAGGCCCAGTAAAGCCGAGGTTTGTCAGGTGCCAGGGGGGAAATACACACCCGCCGGGCACAGCAAGGCGGCGATTATAGCGAAGTGCAGCGGCGACGCACACCTTGGTAGATATTCGGTGGCTGTGCTGGCCTCTTCGCGGGCGCGCCCGCTCCCGCAGGATCTTCACGGCTTGCAGGCCTGGGCCGTACCTGTGGGAGCGGGCGTACCCGCGAATGCCCTGACACAACCCTTCAGTCTTCCTAGAGCGGCAGAATCTATGCCAAACTCCGTCTCTTTAAAGGCTCGCCAACCAGGACTTATGGTCTCCTCTCCCAGCCTCATTCCCAACCTGATCGCCGCCGGCCTATATATAGCAGCGGCCATCTACCAGGGCTCTCACCTGGCCCAGGGCCGCAAGGCCGACAAGCGCCTGCTTGGCCTGCTGGGTGCCTTCGCGGTGCTGGCCCAGGCCGGCGCACTGTTCTTCCAGCTGATCACCCCGCTGGGGCTGAGCCTGGACTTCTTCAGCGCCGCCAGCCTAATCGCCGTGGCAGTCATTACCCTGACATTGCTGGCCTGCCTGCGCATACCGGTAGAAAACCTGCTGGTGCTGCTGTTCCCGCTGGGCGCGGTAACGGCACTGCTGGCGCAGTTCGCGCCCCCCGGTACGGTGCCGCTGATCAATGAGGAACCAGGCATCCTTGCGCATATCCTGTTGTCGATCCTGGCCTACGGGCTGTTCACCATCGCGGTGTTCCAGTCGCTGCTGTTGCTGCTGCAGGACCGCCAGCTGAAGAACAAGCACCCGTCCGGGCTGATCCGCAACTTCCCGCCACTGCAGACCATGGAAAGCCTACTGTTCGGCTTCCTCTGGGCCGGTTGGTGCCTGTTGTCGCTGTCGCTGATCTCCGGCTGGCTGTTCCTCGACAACCTGTTTGCCCAGCACCTGGCGCACAAGACCTTGCTGGCCTGTGTCGCCTGGGTGGTGTTCAGCGTGCTGCTGTGGGGCCGCACCCGCCTGGGTTGGCGGGGCCACATGGCCATCCGCTGGACGCTGGCCGGTTTCTGCCTGCTGATGCTGGCCTATTTCGGCAGCAAGCTGGTTCGCGAATTCATCTTGCATATCTGACGGCCGCCCATGGACACCCTGCCGTACGCACCGCTATTCGGCACTCTGGCACTGGCCCTTTTGTGGTCAGCACTGTTCACCGCCGTGGAGGCTGCCCGCCTGCAGCTCAATGGCGCACTGCGCGCCGGCGAAGACGGCCATCCCGTGCTGCCGGCCCAGGCCTTGGTGCTGTGCGCCAGCCTGGGCAAGCTACTGGTGCTGGGGCTGGCCTGCCTGATGGGCCAGCGCCAGAGCGGCGAGCACGGCTTCTGGCTGGCAGGCCTGGCGGCGACCCTCGCCTTGCTGGTGTTTGCCGAATACCTGCCGCGGCGCCTGGCCCGGCGTAACCCGCAGGCGTTTGTGAGCCTTGGCGCCAGCCTGCTGAAAGTGCCTCTCGCACTGCTGCAGCCACTGGCCTGCCTGCTGGACGGCGCCGCCAAGCTCATGCTGCGCCCGTTCCGCGCACAGCCCACCGCTGTGGCCCTGCACACGCAGGATGCCGACGACTTCGATGAGGATGAACCGCACGAAGCGCCTCGCCATGGCCTGCTCGACGGCCTGCAGTCGTTGGACAAGATCACCGTCAACGACATCCTGGTGCCGCGCAACGAAGTGGATGGCATCAACCTCGACGAGCCGATCGAACGCATCATCGAGCAGTTGATCGTCAGCCGCCACACCCGCCTGCCGGTCTACCACAACGACATCAACCAGGTCGAAGCGATCCTCAACACCAAGCTGATCAGCCACCTGCTGCCCAAGGCCGAGCTGACCCTGGAAGCGCTGCACAGCGCCTGCTACGAACCCTATTTCGTACCGGAAAGCACGCCCCTGCAAATGCAGTTGTTGAACTTCCACAAGCAGCAACGCCGCTTGGGCGTGGTGGTGGACGAGTACGGCGAAGTACTGGGTATCGTCACCCTGGAAGACATTCTCGAAGAGATCGTCGGCGAGTTCGAGGACGAGCAAAGCCTGGAAAACCCGCATGTGCATCCGCAACCCGATGGCACCTTCGTCATCGATGGCACCGCTTCGTTACGCGAAATCAACCGTACCCTGAGCTGGCACCTGCCCTGCGACGGCGGGCCGAAAACCCTCAACGGGCTGGTCACCGAAGCGCTGGAAAGCATCCCGGAAAGCGCTGTTTGCCTGAAGATAGGCCGCTATCGCCTGGAAATCCTTGAAACAGAGGACAATTGCGCCAGCAAGGTACTGGTGTGGACCGTGACCCGATAGCTATACTCGGGTCACGCTTACCCAGCCCCGCCGTCACGCCTGCTACCCGCACCCGGCGCTCCACGGCCAGTCCGCTCCACTGATACGCCCTGCGGTCCTGCGTCAACACCCCCGAACAGTACCCGCCCCCCGCCCCTACCCCCCTTGGGCCATCGTCAGTCGGGCGCACACAACAAAACGCTCCGGCGTCCGCGTCACCGTGCCTTTTACAGGGCACGCCACTGCGGGCCAAGCCCATGGAGCCGGACCAGACTGTCAGGGACCTATTCAATGACAAGCAGCAGCACTTACGCCCAAGCGCCTGCCACACCCGTCAACTCGCCTGCGCGGGTCGCCACTGCCAGCTTCATCGGCACCGCCATCGAGTTCTATGATTTCTACGTCTACGCCACCGCCGCAGCCTTAGTGATCGGCCCGGTGTTCTTCCCGTCCGGGTCGGGCACCGCGCAAATGCTGGCCGCCTTCCTCACCTTCGGTATCGCCTTCCTCGCCCGGCCACTGGGCTCGGCGTTGTTCGGCCACTTCGGCGACCGCATTGGCCGCAAGTCGACGCTGGTCGCCTCGCTGCTGCTGATGGGCGTATCCACCACCGCCATTGGCGTGCTGCCGGGCTACGACAGCATTGGCGTGTGGGCGCCGATCATTCTCTGCCTGCTGCGTTTTGGCCAAGGCCTGGGCCTGGGCGGCGAATGGGGTGGCGCGGCCCTGCTGGCTACCGAAAACGCGCCGGAAGGCAAACGGGCCTGGTTCGGCATGTTCCCGCAGCTGGGGCCGTCAATCGGCTTCCTGGCGGCCAACGGCCTGTTCCTGACCCTGGCCCTGGTGCTCAGCGACGAGCAGTTCCGTGAGTGGGGCTGGCGCATTCCGTTCCTGCTCAGCGCCGCACTGGTACTGGTAGGCCTGTACGTGCGCCTGAAGCTCGAAGAGAGCCCGGTGTTCGCCAAGGCCGTTGCCCGCCACGAGCGGGTGAAAATGCCGGTGGTCGACCTGTTCTCGAAATACTGGCTGCCAACCCTGCTGGGCGCTGCGGCCATGGTGGTGTGCTATGCACTGTTCTACATTTCCACGGTGTTCTCGCTGAGCTACGGCGTGACCACACTGGGCTACAGCCGCGAAACGTTCCTTGGCCTGCTGTGCTTCGCGGTGGTGTTCATGGCACTGGCCACACCGTTGTCGGCCTGGCTCAGTGACCGTTACGGGCGTAAGCCGGTACTGATCGTCGGCGGCCTGCTGGCGATAGCTTCGGGCTTTACCATGGAGCCACTGCTGACCTCGGGATCGACTGCGGGGGTGGCGCTGTTCCTGGCCATCGAGCTGTTCCTGATGGGCGTGACCTTTGCGCCGATGGGGGCACTGCTGCCAGAGCTGTTCCCGACCCACGTGCGTTATACCGGTGCCTCGGCGGCGTATAACCTGGGCGGCATCGTTGGCGCCTCGGCGGCACCGTTCTTTGCCCAGAAGCTGGTGAGCATGGGGGGATTGAGCTGGGTGGGCGGTTATGTGTCGGCGGCGGCGGTGATCAGCCTGATTGCCGTGCTGTGCCTGAAAGAGACGCGCAATACCACGCTGTAAGCCACTGGGGCCGCTTTGCGGCCCTATCGCGACACAAGGCCGCTCCCACAGGAATAACGCAGCTTCCAGGCTTACGCGATCCCTGTGGGAGCGGCCTTGTGTCGCGATAGGGCTGCGAAGCAGCCCCAGCACTCTCGGATCAGAACTCGACCTTGACCGCCTGCGAAGCACGGGTCGCCTTGGCCCGCGCCAGTTCGACCGATTCGTCACGCGCCAGGCACACGCCCATGCGGCGGGTACCGTTGATTTCCGGCTTGCCGAACAGGCGAATGGCGGTATCCGGCTCGCTCAGCGCTGCGCCCAGGTTGGCGAAGCTGGTCTGTTGGGACTGGCCTTCGGGCAAGATCACTGCCGAGGCCGACGGGCCGAACTGACGCACCACCGGAATCGGCAGGCCGAGAATGGCGCGGGCATGCAGGGCGAATTGCGACAGGTCCTGGGAAATCAGGGTGACCAGACCGGTGTCATGCGGGCGCGGCGACACTTCGCTGAACCACACCTGGTCGCCCTTCACGAACAGCTCCACACCAAACAGGCCGCGACCGCCGAGGGCATCGGTGACCGCCTTGGCCACGCGCTGCGATTCGGCCAGCGCCTTCGGGCTCATGGCCTGTGGCTGCCAGGACTCTTGGTAATCGCCCTTCTCCTGACGGTGCCCGACAGGTTCAAGGAAGGTGGTACCGCCCACGTGGCGCACGGTCAGCAGGGTGATTTCATATTCGAAGTCGATGAAACCTTCGACAATCACCCGGCCCTTGCCAGCGCGGCCGCCCTCCTGGGCATAGTCCCACGACTTCTGCAGGTCAGCATCGCTGCGCAGCAGGCTCTGGCCTTTGCCCGACGAGCTCATCACCGGCTTGACCACGCACGGGTAACCCAGGTCGGCTACGGCCTTGGCGTAGTCTTCATAGGTGTCGGCGAAGTGGTACGGCGAGGTTGGCAGGTCCAGCTCTTCGGCAGCCAGGCGGCGGATGCCTTCGCGGTTCATGGTCAACTGGGTGGCGCGGGCGGTGGGCACCACGGTGAAGCCTTCGTTTTCCAGCTCGACCAGGGTGGCGGTGGCGATGGCTTCGATTTCCGGAACGATGTAGTGCGGCTTCTCGGCTTCGATCACCGCGCGCAGGGCAACGCCATCGAGCATGTTGACCACATGGCTGCGGTGCGCCACCTGCATTGCCGGAGCATTGGCGTAACGGTCGACGGCGATTACTTCGACGCCCAGGCGCTGCAGCTCGATTACCACTTCCTTGCCCAGCTCGCCACAGCCGCAGAGCAGTACACGGGTCGCGGTGGGCGACAATGGGGTTCCGATACGGGTCATTTCAGGTCCTCGAAGGCATCCGGGGCCGCGCCAGGCTAGGCGCCACCCGCTGAAAAAGGACCGCTATTCTACACCATCAACCGGCCACGGCGGCCCGCCGGGCGCGAAATGCCATGGCCAGCCACACCGCGGTTACACCGGCGAACTTCGAGGCCATCGCGGTGCCGATGACTGCCGGGGTCAGCGCGCCGATCATGCCGAAGAAAATGAAGGTATCCACCGGGATGCTCAGTGCCGAACTGAGCCACAGGCGGTCGCGCAGCGGCCGACGGGTGATGCTGAACACCAGCCAGTCGATCAGCTCGGAAATGAAGAACGCAGTGGCGCTGGCCAGGGCGATGGCCGGCTCCGAGGTGACATAGGACAACACCAGCGCCGCCAGCATGGCCACCAGCGCGCCGTGACCGAAGCGGGTTTGCACCATGTCGCGCAGGATGAACACCAGGCCGCCCCAGGCGGACCAGATGATGTCCAGATGCGGGGCACTGGAGAAGGCGTAGTTGATCAGCACTACGCTGCTGATATAGGCAATCAGATAGAACATGGCGGGCTGTCTGTGGGCAAGCCGTACAGATTACCGCCGGGCCGTTCGCGGGTAAACCCGCCCCCACAGATGTTGTGCAGCCCTCAAGGCTGACGCTGTACCTGTGGGAGCGGGCGTGCCCGCGAAGCCGCCACCACGGTACATGGCACCGGCTTCGCTGGTGTTCGCGGGCACGCCCACGCCCAAAGGGTGCGCGTCAGGCCTGCAAGATGAGGCCGGCTTCTACTGCCCGTTCATGACAACGCTTGAGCACCGCCCGGCGCTCGTCGTTGTCCATCCGCCCCCAGCGGCCAATCTCGGCCACGGTACGCTGGCAGCCGGTGCAGATATCCTGCTCGTCCAGCGCGCAAATGCTCACGCACGGCGATGCCACCGGCCGCTCTGCTACATCACTCATCATCAACCACCAACGCTTGCGCATAACGCTGGGCATTGTGCACGTAATGTGCGGCACTCGCTTCAAGCATGCGCTTCTGCTGCTCGGTCAGTTCGCGTATCACCTTGCCCGGCGAGCCCATCACCAGCGAACCGTCCGGGATTTCCTTGCCCTCGGCGATCAGTGCATTGGCGCCGATGATGCAGTGCTTGCCGATGCGTGCGCCATTGAGGATCACTGCGTTGATACCGACCAGGCTGTAGTCGCCCACCGTGCAGCCATGCAACATGGCATTGTGGCCCACGGTCACGCCCTTGCCCAACGTCAATGGCGAGCCCATGTCAGTGTGCATCACCGTGCCATCCTGCACGTTGCTGCCTTCGCCAATGTCGATCAGCTCGTTATCACCGCGCAACACCGCGCCAAACCACACACTGGCATTGGCTTGCAGGCGCACGTTGCCAATGAGCGTGGCGTTGGGGGCGGCCCAACTGGTGGGGTGGCTCTCGACCCGCAGGTCGCCCAGGCGATATTTCATGCTTGTTCCTCAGGCTGCGACGCAGACGGCGGGGTAGGCCCCGCTCAATTTTCGATGTAACGCTCCGGGGGTTGATGCAGGCTGATACCGGCATCGAACAGCAGGTTGACCAGCTCGACGATCATGATCGCCGACAACCCCCAGATCTTGTATTCACCATAGCGGTAACTTGGCACATACCAGCTACGCCCCTGGTAATCGATACGGTGGGTATGGTCACGCGGGTCCTGGCGGAAGAATTCCAGCGGCACGGTGAATACTGCCGCGATCTCGGCATCATTGGCGCGATACTCGACGAAGTCCGGGATAAGCCCGACGAATGGCGTCACTTTCAGGCCATGTAGCGAAATCAGCGGGCTGAGCGGGCCAATCACCTCCACCAGGCCAGGGGGCAGGCCGATTTCTTCTTCAGCCTCGCGCAGGGCAGTAAAGACCAGGTCCGGGTCTTCCGGGTCGCGGCGGCCACCGGGAAAGGCGACTTCACCACCGTGGGTAGACAGGCCCTTGGCGCGCAGGGTCAAAACCAGTTCGGGCGCTTCGCTGCGGGTAATGGGCAAGAGGACCGCCGCTTCGGGGAACCGCCTGTCGGTTTCCAATGACGCGGGTTGGTGGTTGCTCATTCGGCGAAGTAGCTCGTCCAGCATTGCGCACGCTCGTATCCAGGTCCTGTGTTGCATCATGCACCAAAGCCGCGAAGCACCCAAGCCCCAGCGCTTGCGGCGGCACGGTGGCCGCGCCAAGATAGCCTTGAACATAAGGAACCACACATGAAATTCTGCAGCGCGTGCGGCCAACCGGTCACTCAGCAGATCCCCGAGGGCGACAGCCGCCTGCGGTATGTCTGCGGCTCTTGCCAGACCATCCACTACCAGAACCCCAACATCGTGGCCGGCGTATTGCCGACCTGGGGCAGCCAGGTGTTGCTGTGTCGCCGCGCCATCGAACCGCGCCGGGGTTTCTGGACCCTGCCCGCCGGTTTCATGGAAAACGGCGAAACCCTCGACCAGGCCGCGCGTCGCGAAACCGTCGAGGAAGCCTGCGCCCGGGTCGGGCCGACGTCCCTGTACCAGCTATTCGATCTGCCGCACATCAACCAGGTGCATGTGTTCTTCCGCGCCGAGTTGGCGGACCTGGACTTTGCCGTGGGTGCCGAAAGCCTGGAGGTGCGCCTGTTCGAAGAACATGAGATACCGTGGAACGCGCTGGCTTTCCGCACCGTCACTCGCACACTAGAATGCTACTATCGCGACCGCATCGGCCAGCACTACCCCATAGGCCATGAATACCTGCCGCCGATGAACGTTTCGCCACACACCTAAACGCCTTCAGGGATACTGTTACATGCGCTGGTTGCTTGCCCTTTTCTGCCTTTGCGTTACCTCGGTGTCCCAGGCGGCCTTCACCGAAACCATCATCCGCAAGCCCGCGCCGGCAGCGCAAACCCCATCGCCTTCGCAGCAAGCCATGCAACCGTTGATCGACAAGGTACTGGTGATCAAGTCCGAGCGCCGCCTGCAGTTGATCAGCCGTGGCGAGCCGCTGAAAACCTACCGCATCTCGCTGGGCAAGCAGCCCAAGGGCGCCAAGGAACGCGAAGGCGACAAGAAAACCCCTGAGGGCTTGTACTGGCTGGACTGGCGCAAGCAGAGCGACCGCTTCAACCTGGCCATGCACATCAACTACCCGAACATCAGCGATGCCGCCCGCGCGACCCGGGCAGGGGTGAGTGCCGGCAGCATGATCATGATTCACGGCACGCCGATCAACGATGAATACCCGGAATGGTACTTCCATACCCTGGACTGGACGGATGGTTGCATTGCCATGCGCAACCGCGACATGCAGGAAGTGTGGGACTTGGTACGGGATGGAACGCTGATCGAGATCAGGCCTTGATATAGGGCCTTTCAGTACAGGTTGTAGGAACCTTCTCACCACTTTGCGAGAACTTGCCTGACAGTTGCTTAGGCAGGGTACTGCATCCAGGCGAGTGACTTAATTTTTAGCATCCACGCAAACGAGTACGAAAACCGTACATCATTTGCGGGGTGCTTCAATGCCGAGCCTGATTCACCGCATCGCCCATTGGCTGTCGGCCAGTTGCCTGTCAGGCGTGCTGTCCATTCCCCACGTGCTGGCCGACGACCCTGCCAGCCAGCAGTTGCGCGATCAACAGCATGGGCTGCGGCAACTGGAGCAACAGCAGCGGCTGGAGCGCTGGCGGCGCATCTCCGCCCCGACTGAACCGACCAACAGCACTTCCCAGCGACCGCACGATGATCGCTGCTGGGCAGTCGATGGCGTGCGCGTGGCGGGCATGCACCGGCTTTCGAGCTCGGCACTGGCGCCCACCCTCCGTGCGCTCACGCCTGCCTGCATGGGCATCGCCGATATCAATCGGCTGCTCAAAGCCATCACCCAACGTTATGTACAAGCCGGCTACCCAACCAGCCGACCCTACCTGCGACAGCCCCCAGAACAAGGCATGCCGTTGGACATCGTCATTGTCGAAGGCTTTGTCGAAACCATCGAACTGGCAGGTCCCGACCTGCCCCTGTCCCTCTCCAGTGCCTTCCCAGGCCTGCTCGGGCAGCCACTTTACCTGCCCGACCTTGAGCAAGGCCTGGACCAGCTCAACCGCCTTCGCGCCTATGAACTGGGCGCCACCTTGCTGCCCGGCGAACTGCAGGGCGGCACCCGCGTGGTCGTGCAGCCGGGCAAGGTTGCATCACGCTGGCACCTGGACAGCCGCTTCGACAACCGGGGCAGCGAGCTGACCGGCCGCCACCGCGTCAACCTCGGCATTGGCCTGGACAGCCCGCTTGGCCTCAATGATGAGCTGCGCCTGTCGTGGACCCGCACGGTGCTCGATACGCCCGGCCAAAGCCAAGGGATATCGTTGTACTACAGCATCCCCTACGGCGCCTGGACCTTTGCCCTCAGCGCCAGCCAGCTAAGCTATCAAGCCCCACTCCCCTACAGCGACAAGGCTGCCGACGGCAGCAGCAGCTATCAGGGCCTGAGTGTCGAGCGGGTGTTGTGGCGCAACCAGCAAGGCATGCTCAGCGCCAGCGCCCGGCTGGACCGCAAGCAGCTGATCAACCGCAGCGCTGGCGCAGTTATCGTCCAGCAGAGCCCGACGCTGGCCACGGTAGAGGCCGGCCTCAACCTGCTGTGGCTCGAAAGTGGCCTGTGGAACGGTTACTTCGGCGTTGCCCAAGGCATTGACGCATTGGGTGCCGACCGCTCGCCCCTGGGTGCTCAACGCCTGCGCCCGGACTTTCGCAAATACCGCGCCAACCTGCTGCACCTGCGTCAGGGCCCGGCACCCAACCCTTGGCGCTGGCAGAGCGAGCTGGCCCTGCAGTACAGCCGCGACCCGCTACCTGCCGTCGAACAACTGCTGGTCAGCGACGATTCGGCTGTCCGCGGCTTTCGTCTGCACACTTACTCCGGTGCCAGCAGCGCCGTCTGGCGCAATACGTTCAGCCAAGCGCTGCCACTGACCTGGGCCCACCCCTTCGAGATACGCCCCTACATCGGCCTGGACCAGGGCTGGGTTCGCACCGCCGAAGGCAAACCGTCACAGCGCCTGGCCGGGGCCGCCGCAGGGTTGGAACTGAGCCTGCCCGGCAGCCGCCTGCGCCTGGACTACCAACGCGCCTTGTACACCAGTGACCTGCCCCGCCCGCTGCTGGAGCCCGGCTTCTGGGTGCTGGACTGGACCCTGAACATCTGATTCACCCACAACAAAGAGAACGAGAAAATGCAAACACTCTCGCAGTTACCGCCTGTTCGCCCGGATACCTTGCGCTGGGCAATCTTCCTCGCCGTGCTCGGGCCCAGCGCCGCACTGGCTCAGACCGGGCTGGAAGCAGCCAGCGGCCCCGGGGGGACCCCGGTCATCCACAATGGCCACGGGGTGCCGGTGATCGACATCGTGCCGCCCAACGCCAAGGGGCTGTCACACAACCAGTTCATCGACTACAACGTGGCCACCCCTGGCCTGGTGCTGAACAACGCCACCGCAGCCGGGCAGTCGCAACTGGCCGGTGCCCTGGCGGCCAACCCGCAATTTCAAGGCCAGGCCGCCTCGACCATTCTTAACGAAGTGGTCAGCCGCAACGCCTCGCTGATCGAGGGGCCGCAGGAAATCTTCGGGCGCCCGGCCGACTACATACTGGCCAACCCCAATGGCATCACCCTCAATGGCGGCAGTTTCATCAACACCACCCGCGCAGGCTTCGTGGTGGGCACCCCGCAATTCGAGGAGCAACAGCTCAGGTACCTCGATACGCTCACGGCCAGTGGCACCCTGCAGGTACTGGAGCATGGCCAGGGCAATGCCGGTGGCGCACTCGAACTGATCGCACCACGCGTGGACAGCAAAGGCCTGCTCATGGCCAGCGAAACGCTCGACATCACCGTCGGTCGCAACCGTATCGACAGCCGCAGCGGCGAGGTGGTCGAACACCTGCCCAGCCCCTCGTCGAGCATTGATGCCAGCCTGTTCGGCGCCATGCGCGCCGGGCGTATCCGTGTGGTAAGTACCGCCGAAGGCGCGGGTGTGCGTGTGGGGGCCTCGCAGATTCTGGGCGCCGAGGGGGTCGACATCAGCTCGGCCGGGGGCCTGCATGTCAGTGGCAGTGGCGACCGCCCGACCGAGCTGCGCAGCGAGCGCGGCGTGCTGAAACTCACCGCTGCCGATGACCTGATGCTTGAAACGGTCGACGGCCAGGCCCCGCGAATCGAAGCAAGGGCGGGCAAGAAACTCACACTGGACGCCAAGACAATCGAGCACATCAAGCACGACAGTGACAGCTGGAACAAGAAGTTCTGGTTCGTCACCCGCGAAACCTACAACAGCAAAACCACCACCACCCACCAGCAGCAACAGGGCAGTCAATTGCTGGGCACTGACAGCGTGCTGTTGCAGTCCGGCGACGACATGCGCATGACCGCAGCGAAGGTGGACGCCGGTAGCGAGCTGATGGTCGACAGCGGTGCCGGCCTGGACATCCTCGCCGGCATCGACAGCAAACGCACCGAACAGCAGGTGCGTCATCGCAAGGATTTATGGCGCGGTGACAGCGATAGCGACCAGCTCAAGGAAACCGCAAAGGGCAGTACCCTGAGCGCCGGGCACATGTCGATAAAGGCAAGCGACAACCTCAACGTGCAGGGCAGCAGCCTGCACAGCCGCGGCGATCTGGCTATCCAGGCAAAACAGGCCGACATCGGTACCACCACCTTGCAGGAACACGGTACCCAACGCGATTACCGAGGCGACCTGGTATCCGGTACATTCTTTGGCGATCGAAAAGGTAACGACACCGAGGGCCAGGTCGTCGCGGGCAGCACCATAACCAGCGATGGCGAGCTCACAGTCAGAGCCGACCAGGTCGCCATCAAAGGCAGTACCGTGTTCGGTAAAAAGGACGCGGTGCTCTACAGCGAGAACGGTTCGCTGGCCATCGCGGCGGACCATGGCAGCACGACCTCCACCCAGCGCACCAGTGACAGTAAGCTGTTCGGCCTGATCGGCAGCACGCACGAAAGCACGGACCGCAAACAGCAGGTACTGGTCAGCGACGTCAGCTCGACCAGCAACCTGCGCCTGGCCAGCGCCGAAGAGATGCGCATCCAGGGCGCCAAGGTTGCCGCTGGCAAGCATCTGCAAGTCGAGGCCAAAGGCGACCTGCTGATTGGCAGTGCGCAATCGGTCGATGAACGCGAAACCCGCGACCAACAACGGGGTTTCACGGCCAGCGCCAGACAGACCCAGGAAGCCGAGGATGGCAAGCCCGAGTCTCGCCAATACGCGGCTGGCGTGGCGTATGAGGTCGTGACCACCACCAGCAAGCAGCGCGCGACCAGCCAGGTTGCCAGTGAGCTCAAGGGTGCCTCGGTGGGCATGAGCAGCAGCGCGCACCTGCAGGTCAACGGCAGCAAGGTCCAGGCCACTGCCGGCGACCTCGATGTGCAGGCGCGGGAAGTGACACTGGGGGCGACCCGCAACGACCGTGACGTAGTCACCAGCACCACCGAAAGTGGTGGCGGGCTGACGGTAACCGGTGGCATCGACCGCCTGGGCAGTTTGTTCGAAGGCCATCACAACCGCGAGGTGCAAGCCGAACGCGAAAGCAAGGTGCAGCGCAGCGAGTTGCAGGCCAGCGGCGATCTGAAATTGCGCAGTGATGCACTGCTCACCGAGGCCGTGCACGTTGAGGCCGGCAACACCCTGCAGGTGACCGCCGAACGCATCGACAACCGTGCAGTGCAGGATACCCATGAACATGAACAAAGCCGTGACGACTGGTCGGGTAGCCTGGGCGCCAGTATCGAATACCGCGACCTGACCCGCCCTATCGAACGCCTGGTGCTGGGTGAGGAAGCCGCGCGCTTCCAGCAAGCCTCGCCCGAAGACGCCATGGCACCGCCCAGCGTGGGTGCCGACATGACGGTTGAACACCTCAAGCGCCTGGAAAACCAGCGCCGTGGCATTGCTCAGGTCAGCGAGTTGTCCGCAGCAAAGGTCGAGGTCAAGGCTGACACACTGGCCGACCAGGGCACAGCCTGGCGGGCCAATGCCGGCTCGCTGAAAATCGAGGCGCAGCAGCACCAGGTGAGCGCCGCCGAAAATACCCAGGAAACCACCGTTCAACGCCTGGCCTATGGTGGCGACGCGCGCCTGGACACCAGCACCGGCGAGGACTTGAATGTACGCGCCGCCGGCAAAGGAGGCTCGCTGGATAAAAAGGATATCGCCAGCACCGCCGTGCCCGGCAGCCTTTACGGGCAACAGGGTATCCAGGTACAGCTGGGCAGCGATGGCCGCTACGAAGGGGCCCGCATCGATGGCGGTGAAGGCAGCGTGGTCATGCACAGTGCAGGGTCGTTGGCCCTACCCCAGGCGACCGACCAGGCCGAACAGCAGTCACGCCAGCTCGATGGCAATGCCTGGGCCAAAGTCGGCAACCGCCCGGGCAGCACCGGCGTCGATGGCCGGGGCTATCTGGACCATGGCCAGAAGCTGAGCACGCAGAGCAAGGCACAAGTGGCACAAATCGACGCCAAGGGCGAAGTTCAACTGACCAGCGCCGGCGACCTGTTGCTCGAAGGCACCCGCATTGGCAACCGCGAGGCCAAGGCCGGCGACATACGGGTGCAAAGCGGTGGCCAGTTGCAGGTCAAGGCGGCCAGCAACACCCAGCAGGCCACAGGCGCCAACCTGGGTGGCGGCATGGAGCTGGCGGCCAAGGCTGGCCAGACCCAGGGGGGAGCCATAGGCGGCCACTTCAGCCACGGCAAGCAGGACGAACATGCACGTCAGGCGGTCGATGCCCAGTTTGCCAGCAACGGCACACTGACCCTGACCAGCAGCGCCCGCGAGGACATCGCCCTGCACCTGCAAGGCCTGCAGGCCTCGGCCGAACAGATCACCCTCGACGCCTCGAATGGCGGCATGCTGCTTGAAGCCTCTTCCAGCCAGGAGCGACGCGACAACCTCGACATCTCGGCCGGCGCCGGTTTCAACATGGCCAAGGGCGCGTTGGACACCCGCGGCCTGCATGGCCGGCTCAAGGTAGAGCTCGACAAGCGCGACAACCTCACCTGGAATACCAGTGACCTGCGCGCCGAGCGCATCGACCTGCAAAGCCGCGGCGATACCCGCATCGAGAGTGCCACCCTGGATGCAAAGCATATTGGCGGCACAATCGACGGTGACCTGCGCATCGCCAGCCTCAAGGACAACGTCAACACCCTGAGCGTGAAGGGCGATGTCAGGCTGAGCCAGGAGAAAAACCCGCAGGGCTATGTCAACGCGGCCAAATCGGTGGCAGGGCCGCTGGGAGGCAAGGTCGAGAAAACGGCAGGTTCTGCCCTGAGCAAGGCAGACCCAGGGTTCTCGCCGACCGTCAGCCTCGACGTGTCGCATGCACAGCGCGACAACGTGACGCGTCAGACCACGCTTAAAAGCAGCGACGGCATCGACCTGCAGGTCGGTGGCAACGCTCATCTGGTAGGGGCACGCTTGCAGTCGGCCAAAGGCGACGTGAGGCTCGACGCCAACTCGGTCACCCAGGAAACGCTAAGCGGCAATGACTATCGCCGAGACCTGTCGCTCGATGCGTCCAACTCACCGGTGGATCTGGGCACGGCAATCGCCGAGATAGCCAAAAGCAAAATGGCGGCGGATGGGGAAAATGCGCTGGACCTGGGTGTGTTGAGAACCAGTGGGCATAGTCGCAGCGAGCAATGGGCTTCGAGCATGCAAGGGAAGAAGCACTAAGACGCAATCGCGGCCCTGGCCATTTGGGGGCATCAGAAATCTTGTGCCCTGCTGCTGATACCCAGGCACCGCGTGTCCCCCGCTTCCACAGCGAATACCACAGCCCCCTGGGCGTGTGATTGCTCTGTGGGAGCGGGCTTGCCCGCGAAGAGGCCGGTACAGGTCAAGCCAACCTGTGCAGCCCCCGCCACCGATCCAGCCCAAGCAACACCAGCCCTATCCCCCAGAAACCCGCCAGCGCCCCAAGGGCGTTGAGCATTACCTGCCCATATCCCAGGCTGGCCACATCGATGAACGGATAGGCATACACGCCAATCTCGCTCCCCCGCCACAACGCATAACCAAAGTAGACCGCCGGGTACACCGCCCACACCAGCAAATGCCATAGCCGCAAACTGCCCTTGGGCACCTCGCTCCACCAGTACAAGACATACAGCACCGGCATCACGTCGTGCAGCAACTCGTCCGCCAGCCATTGCCAACCCTGTGGTTGCCACAAATGACGCAGCAGCACGCTGTAGGCCAGCGCCACCAGCACGATACTGGCGGCCACTGCAGAGCTTACCGAGGGCGACAGGAAAAAGCGTTTGCCACGGCCTTCCCGGCCGAATGCGGCATAGCTGAGCACCGTTGCCACCAGGGTATTGGTCAGCACGGTGAAATAGCCAAACACATTGATCAGGCCGCCAATCAGGCTGGCCTGTTCCTGCCAACGCGCCAGCAGTACCAGGTTCACCTGCACGGCCAGGCCGAACCAGCCAAGCACAGCCATGCCGGTCAGCCAAGGGCGACGCGACATGTCAGGCCTGACGCTGCAGCTTCACGTACAGCTGCTCGACCTTCTCCCGCGCCCATGGCGTTTTGCGCAGAAAAGTCAGGCTCGACTTGATGGTCGGGTTGCTCTTGAAACAGCGCACGTCTATGCGCTCGGCCAGGCCCTGCCATTGGTAGTGCGCCACCAGCTCGGTGAGGATCTGTTCAAGGGTCTTGCCGTGCAGCGCGTTGTGTTGGGCCGTGCTCATGCTGTGCTCCGTAGGAAAGATGCGCACCTTACACGAGTGTAGTGGCGGGTGGGATCAGTCATGGCGACAGAAAAATCGCTGGCCATGGGCAAAACCTATGTGCTGAAATAGTTATGTTATGTTGTAACACTATAAAAGCCTCTGCCAAGGAACGCCCCATCCCCATGCTGTACTCACCGCTTCGCCTCTCTCCTCTCGCCGTTGCGCTCTGGCTGGCCTCATCGCCCAGCCAGGCCGTAGAGCTCGAACCCCAGGTCATCACCGCCAACCCGCTGGGCAACCGCCAACTGGCGGCGCCCAGCACCGTGCTCGAAGGCGACAACCTGCTGCAACAGCAGCACGGCAGCCTCGGTGAAACCCTGAACAAGCAGCCCGGTGTCGCCTCTACCTGGTTCGGCCCTGGCGCCAGCCGACCGGTCATTCGCGGCCTGGACGGCGACCGCATCCGCATTCTGCGCAACGGCGTCGGCGCCCTGGATGCCTCGTCGCTGTCCTACGACCACGCCGTGCCCCTGGACCCGGTGACGGTCGACCGTGTCGAAATCGTCCGTGGCCCGGCCGCCTTGCTGTATGGCGGTAACGCCATCGGCGGCGTGGTCAACACCTTCGACAACCGCATCCCGGACTCGCCGATCGAGGGCATCCACGGTGCCGGCGAACTGCGTTACGGCGGCGCCGACACCACCCGCAGCAGCGCCGGCAAGCTGGAGGCCGGCGACGGCGCCTTCGCCCTGCACCTGGACGCCAACAGCCGCCAGTTCAACGACCTGCGCATCCCGGGCTACGCACGCAGCGCCAAGGTGCGCGATACCGACGAGCCCGGCAGCAAACACCGCCTGGAAAACAGCGACGGTCGCCAGGACGGCGGCGCAATCGGTGGTGCCTACCACTGGGACCACGGCTACGCCGGCCTGTCGTACAGCCGCTACGACAGCAACTACGGCTCGGTGGCCGAGTCCGGCGTGCGCCTGGACATGAAGCAGGATCACTACGCCTTCGCCTCCGAACTGCGCGACCTCGACGGCCCGTTCAGCTCGGTCAAGGTAGATGCCGGCTACACCGACTACGAACACAGCGAAATCGAGGAAGGCGAGGTCCATACCACCTTCAAGAACAAGGGCTACGAAGCCCGCATCGAAGCCCGTCACCAGCCGCTCGGGCCGATTGAAGGGGTGATCGGTGCCCAGGTCAGCCGCAACGAATTCTCCGCCCTGGGCGAGGAAGCCTTCGTCCCGCACACCGATACCGACAGCCTGGCGCTGTTCATGCTGGAGCAGTGGCAAGCCACCGAACGCCTGAACCTGAGCCTGGGCGCGCGCATGGAGCACACCCGCGTAGACCCGGACGCCAAAGGCAACGAGAACTTCGTCGACGCCGACAGCGCCAGCAGCTTCAACGCCTTCAGCCTGTCTTCAGGCGCGGTGTACCAGCTCGACCCGGTCTGGTCGCTGGCGGCCAGCCTCGGCTACACCGAGCGCGCCCCGACCTTCTACGAGTTGTATGCCAACGGCGCCCACGTGGCCACCGGTGCCTTTGAAGTCGGTGATGCCAGCCTGAACAAGGAAAAGGCGATTTCCGCCGACCTGGCGCTGCGCTTCGACAACGGCACCCACAAGGGCAGTGTTGGGGTGTTCTACAGCCACTTTCGCAACTACATCGGCCTGATCGGCACCGGCAACCTGCGTGAGGGCGGGCATGATCACGACCATGACGAGGATGACCACGACCACGATCATGACGACGGCTTCCCGGAATACCAGTACCAAGGCGTGCGGGCGCGCTTCTACGGCATCGAGGCCCAGGACCGCTGGCAGTTGGCCGAGAACCGTTACGGCAGCTTTGCGCTGGAGTTGTCCGGTGACTACACCCGGGCCAAGAACCTGGACAGCGGCGAGCCACTGCCCCGCATCGCCCCGCTGCGCCTGAACAGCGGCCTGGTCTGGGAACTGGACCGCTGGCAGGCGCGAGTAGACGTGCAGCACGCTGCGTCGCAGCACCGCAAACCCGCCAACGAAACCGGCACCGATGGCTACACCACCTTGGGGGCCAGCGTTGGCTACCGCTTCGACATTGGCCAGAGCCAGTGGCTGGCGTTTGTACGCGGCGAAAACCTCACCGACCAGACCGTGCGCTACGCCAGTTCGATCCTGCGCGATATCGCACCGGCGCCGGGGCGCAGTGTGGAAGTCGGGTTGCGTACCACCTTCTGAACCACAAGCGACGAAGATCGATGTAGGAACGGGTTCACCCGCGAAGACGATGGTAGGTCAACCGGCGCATTCGCGGGTGAACCCGCTCCTACACCTGCCTCGATTAATGACGACTGTTGCCCGTTCAACAACAATCCTCTGCGACAATTTGTCTTTTTTTCTTACAACTTCCCCTATATCCTCCCCGCCGCAAGCTGAAACGCTTCATCGAACAACCTTGTCGCCATATCCATTGAGGGGCTCGCCCTTCGATGCGCTTGCCGTTTTTTCAATAATCAAAAGATAGCGCTATCTCATGTTCCAACTGCCTAAAACCTGTTACATCGGCCTCGCCCTTAGTGCCTTGGCAACCCCCGCCAGCGCCAGCGAAATGTTCGCCAGCGATTCCCCGTGGATGCTCGGCGACTGGGGTGGAAGCCGCAGCGAACTGCTGGAAAAGGGCTACGAATTTACCCTTGGCTACACCGGCGAGATGGGCAGCAACCTGCACGGCGGCTACGACCACGACCGCACCGCGCGCTACAGCGACCAGTTCACCTTTGGCAGCCACCTGGACCTGGACAAGATCCTCGGCTGGCACGACACCGAACTCCAGCTGACCGTCACCGAGCGTCACGGCGACAACATCAGCAACGACCGCATCAACGACCCGCGTGTCGGCGGCTTCACCTCCGCCCAGGAAGTCTGGGGCCGCGGCGAAACCTGGCGGTTGACGCAGATGTGGATCAAGCAGAAGTACTTCGACGGTGCGCTGGATGTGAAATTCGGCCGCTTCGGTGAAGGCGAGGACTTCAACAGCTTCCCTTGCGACTTCCAGAACCTGGCCTTCTGCGGCTCGCAGGTGGGCAACTGGGTAGGTGGCATCTGGTACAACTGGCCAGTCAGCCAGTGGGCCCTGCGCGTGCGCTACAACCTTACCCCTGAGCTGTACGCACAGGTCGGCGTCTTCGAGCAGAACCCTTCCAACCTTGAATCTGGCAATGGTTTCAAGCTCAGCGGCAGCGGCACCCAAGGTGCGGTAATGCCGTTCGAACTGGTATGGACCCCACGTATCCAAGGCTTGAAAGGGGAATATCGTGCCGGCTACTACTACAGTAATGCCAAGGCACAAGATGTTCTCAAGGACAGCAACGGTCAGCCGGCCGCCATCAGCGGCGCCGCCTACCGCAGCAGCTCGAGCAAGCACGGCTTGTGGATTGGCGCCCAGCAGCAGGTCACCTCGCTGGCGTCCGACCAGTCACGCGGCTTGAGCGTGTTCACCAACGCCACCGTGCATGACAAGAAGACCAATGCCATCGACAACTATGTGCAGGCAGGACTGGTATTCAAAGGGCCCTTCGATGCCCGCGCCAAGGACGACATCGGTTTCGCCCTGGCCCGCGTGCACGTCAACCCTGCCTATCGCAAGAACGCCCGCCTGGCCAACCAGGCCGCCGGCCTCTACGACTACGACAACCCAGGCTTCCTGCCCGTGCAGGACACCGAGTACAGCGCCGAGCTGTACTACGGCATCCATTTGGCCGACTGGCTCACGGTACGCCCCAACCTGCAGTACATCCGCCACCCGGGCGGAGTGTCGCAGGTGGATGGCGCCCTGATCGGCGGCCTGAAGATCCAGAGCAGTTTCTAACCCCTTTTTTGACCTGACGGAGAACCTACGATGAGCACTGAAGGTGCGAACCAAGGAAGCCGCTGGCTACCGCGCCTGATTGGCGCGCTGCTGTTGCTGATGGGCCTGGCCCTGCTGGCCGGCGGTATCAAGCTGAGCCAGCTGGGCGGATCGCTGTACTACCTGATCGCCGGTATCGGCTTTGCCCTTTCGGGCATCCTGCTGCTGGCCCAACGCCAGATCGCCCTGGGCCTGTATGGCCTGGTGCTGCTGGGCAGCACCGTTTGGGCCCTGCTCGAAGTGGGCCTGGACTGGTGGCAACTGGTGCCCCGTCTGGCCATCTGGTTCGCCATCGGCGTGGTGCTGCTGCTTCCGTGGGCACGTCGCCCGCTGATCGGCCCGGCCAACAAAGCCAATACTGCACTGCTCGGCCTGGCAGTGGTCGCTTCGGGCGCTTGCGCGCTGGGCAGCCAGTTCACCCATCCCGGTGAAGTGTTCGGCGAACTGGGCCGCGACAGCAGCGAAATGGCCAGTGCCGCACCGGCCATGCCCGACGGCGAATGGCAGGCTTACGGCCGTACCGAGCATGGTGACCGCTACTCGCCGCTGCACCAGATCACCCCGCAGAACGCCTACCGCCTGGAAGAGGCCTGGCGCATTCGCACCGGTGATCTGCCGACCGAAAACGACCCGGTGGAGCTGACCAACCAGAACACCCCGCTGAAGGTCAACGGCATGCTGTACGCCTGCACCGCGCACAGCCGCCTGCTGGCGCTGGACCCGGACACTGGCGCGGAAATCTGGCGCTACGACCCGCAGGTCAAGAGCCCGACCGGCACCTTCAAAGGCTTTGCCCACATGACGTGCCGTGGCGTCTCGTACTATGACGAAAACCGCTACGTCAGCCGCGACGGCAGCCCGGCGCCGAAAATTACCGACGCAGGCCAGGCGGTGGCCCAAGCCTGCCCACGTCGCCTCTACCTGCCGACTGCAGATGCCCGCCTGATCGCCATCAACGCCGACAACGGCAAGGTCTGCGAAGGCTTCGCCAACCAGGGCGTGATCGACCTCACCACCGGCATTGGCCCGTTCACCGCCGGCGGCTATTACTCCACCTCGCCTGCTGCCATTACCCGTGACCTGGTGATCATCGGTGGCCACGTCACCGACAACGAGTCGACCAATGAGCCGTCCGGGGTGATCCGCGCCTACGACGTGCACGACGGTCACCTGGTGTGGAACTGGGACAGCAACAACCCGGACGACACCAAGCCATTGGCTGCCGGCAAAATGTACAGCCGCAACTCGGCCAACATGTGGTCAATCGCCAGCGTCGACGAAGACCTTGGCATGATCTACCTGCCGCTGGGCAACCAGACCCCGGACCAGTGGGGCGCCGACCGCACCCCGGGCGCCGAGAAGTACAGTGCCGGCGTGGTCGCCCTTGACCTGGCCACCGGCAAGGCACGCTGGAACTATCAGTTCACCCATCACGACCTGTGGGACATGGACGTCGGCAGCCAGCCGACCCTGGTACACCTGAAAACCGACGATGGCGTGAAACCGGCGATCATCGTACCGACCAAGCAAGGCAGCCTGTACGTGCTCGACCGCCGCGACGGTACGCCAATCGTGCCGATCCGCGAGATCCCCACCCCACAAGGCGCAGTGGAAGGCGACCACACCTCGCCAACCCAGGCTCGTTCCGACCTCAACCTGCTCGGCCCAGAGCTGACCGAACAGGCCATGTGGGGCGCCACGCCTTTCGACCAGATGCTGTGCCGCATCCAGTTCCGCGAACTGCGCTACGAAGGCCAGTACACCCCGCCATCCGAACAAGGTTCGTTGGTCTACCCCGGCAACGTCGGTGTATTCAACTGGGGCAGCGTGTCGGTCGACCCGGTGCGCCAGCTGCTGTTCACTTCGCCCAACTACATGGCGTTCGTGTCGAAGATGGTCCCGCGTGAGCAGGTTGCCGAAGGCAGCAAGCGCGAAAGCGAGACCAGCGGCGTGCAGCCGAACACCGGTGCACCGTATGCAGTGACCATGCACCCGTTCATGTCGCCGCTCGGCGTACCGTGCCAGGCACCCGCCTGGGGCTACGTCGCCGCCATCGACCTGTTCACCAACAAGGTGGTGTGGAAACACAAGAACGGCACCACCCGGGACAGCACTCCTGTGCCGATCGGCCTGCCGGTTGGCGTGCCAAGCATGGGTGGCTCGATCGTCACCGCCGGTGGCGTCGGTTTCCTCAGCGGCACGCTCGACCAGTACCTGCGCGCCTATGACGTGAACAACGGCAAGGAATTGTGGAAGGCACGCCTGCCAGCGGGTGGCCAGGCTACGCCGATGAGCTACACCGGCAAGGACGGCAAGCAGTACGTGCTGGTGACTGCCGGCGGCCATGGCTCACTGGGCACCAAGATGGGCGATTACATCATCGCTTACAAATTAGCTGAGTAAGCGACACCGCTCCCGCAGGCTCAACCCTGTGGGAGCAACTGTCTTGCTCAATTTCTGAAAGCTGGCGCGATCCGTGTGGGAGCGGCCTTGCGTCGCGAAAGGGCTGCACAGCAGCCCCGGGGTTTCAGCGTCGATGCAAATAATGCCGGGGCCGCTTCGCGGCCCTTTCGCGACACAAGGCCCCCACAGGCCAGTGTTCAGCCTCAGCCCAGCCCAGTGTCGAGAAACATCATCACCGCAAACCCGCCCATCAACCCTGGGTAATGGAGCTGGGTGCAGCGCTGGGCATCAAGGTCGAGCCGGCGCTGGAAGCCCTGAAAGTCGCCGTACACATCTAAAGCCTGGCGCAGTCCTTGTGGAGCCTTGTGTCGCGATTGGCTCGCGCAGCGGCCCCAACGCTCTAGAATGCTGGATGGATGCTGGGGCTGCTGCGCAGCCCAATCGCGACACAAGGCCACTCCCATACCATTGAAACCCATCCCCTCCCGCCCCATCTAAGCACCATAGTCATTCACGCAGGTGCCCCATGAGCGACCAGCAGGATTTCCCGGAACACCCGGACGAACACAGCGAAGTCGAACACACCCTCCAGGCCGAAACCGGCCACGCCCTCGCCCTGCCCGGCCAGCAGCTGCCGGACAAGGTCTACGTCATCCCGATCCACAACCGCCCGTTCTTCCCGGCCCAGGTACTGCCGGTCATCGTCAATGAAGAACCCTGGGCCGAAACGCTCGACCTGGTGGCCAAGTCACCGGACCACTGCCTGGCGCTGTTCTTCATGGACACCCCGCCAGAAGACCACCGCCACTTCGACACCTCGGCACTGCCGCAGTACGGCACGCTGGTCAAGGTGCACCATGCCAGCCGCGAAAACGGCAAATTGCAGTTTGTCGCCCAGGGCCTGTCCCGGGTGCGCATCCGCAACTGGCTCAAGCACCACCGCCCGCCCTACCTGGTCGAAGTCGAATACCCGCGCCAGCCCGCTGAGCCGACCGACGAGGTCAAAGCCTACGGTATGGCACTGATCAACGCGATCAAGGAGCTGCTGCCGCTGAACCCGCTGTACAGCGAAGAGCTGAAGAACTACCTCAACCGCTTCAGCCCCAACGACCCCTCGCCGCTCACCGACTTCGCCGCCGCGCTCACCTCGGCCACCGGCAACCAGTTGCAGGAAGTGCTCGACTGCGTGCCCATGCTCAAACGCATGGAAAAGGTACTGCCAATGCTGCGCAAAGAGGTGGAAGTCGCACGCTTGCAGAACGAAATTTCGGCCGAGGTCAACCGGCAGATCGGCGAGCACCAGCGCGAGTTCTTCCTCAAGGAACAACTCAAGGTCATCCAGCAGGAGCTGGGGCTGACCAAGGACGACCGCAGCGCCGACCTCGAACAGTTCGAACAGCGCCTGGAAGGCAAGACCCTGCCGCCCCAGGCACGCAAGCGCATCGATGAAGAGATGGGCAAACTGGCCATCCTGGAAACCGGCTCGCCCGAATACGCCGTCACCCGCAACTATCTGGAATGGGCCACCGCCCTGCCGTGGGGCGTGTACGGCAAAGACAAGCTCGACCTCAAACATGCGCGCAAAGTCCTCGACCAGTACCACGCTGGCCTCGACGACATCAAGGAGCGCATCCTCGAGTTCCTCGCCGTGGGCGCCTGGAAAGGCGAGATCAGCGGCTCGATCGTGCTGTTGGTGGGCCCGCCCGGTGTGGGCAAGACCAGCATCGGCAAGTCCATCGCCGAATCGCTCGGCCGGCCATTCTATCGCTTCAGCGTCGGCGGCATGCGTGACGAAGCCGAGATCAAGGGCCACCGCCGCACCTACATCGGTGCCCAGCCCGGCAAGCTGGTGCAGGCCCTGAAAGACGTCGAAGTGATGAACCCGGTGATCATGCTCGACGAAATCGACAAGATGGGCCAGAGCTATCAGGGTGACCCGGCATCAGCGTTGCTGGAAACCCTCGACCCCGAGCAAAACGTCGACTTCCTCGACCACTACCTCGACCTGCGCCTGGACTTGTCCAAGGTGCTGTTCGTGTGCACTGCCAACACCCTCGATTCGATACCCGGGCCGTTGCTCGACCGCATGGAAGTGATCCGCCTGTCCGGCTATATCACCGAAGAAAAAATGACCATCGCCAAGCGCCACCTGTGGCCCAAGCAGCTGGAAAAGGCCGGCGTTTCCAAGACCAGCCTCAGCATCAGCGACAGCGCCCTGCGCCTGGTGATCGACGGTTATGCCCGCGAGGCCGGTGTGCGCCAGCTGGAGAAGCAACTGGGCAAACTGGTGCGCAAGGCTGTGGTCAAGCTGCTGGAAAACCCCGACGCCAAACTTAAGATCGGCACCAAAGACCTGGAGACCGCACTCGGCATACCGGTGTTCCGCTGCGAGCAGGTACTGGCTGGCAAAGGCGTTATCACCGGCCTGGCCTGGACCAGCATGGGCGGCACCACGCTGCCGATCGAGGCGACCCGCATCCACACCCACAACCGCGGCTTCAAGCTGACGGGCAAACTGGGTGACGTGATGAAGGAGTCTGCCGAAATTGCCTACAGCTACATCAGCTCCAACCTCAAGCAATTTGGCGGGGATCCAGGTTTCTTCAACGAAGCGTTCATCCACCTGCACGTACCCGAAGGCGCCACGCCCAAAGACGGCCCCAGTGCCGGCATCACAATGGCCAGCGCGTTGCTTTCACTGGCCCGCGACCAGCCTGCCAAAAAGGGTGTCGCCATGACGGGCGAGCTGACCCTCACCGGTCAGGTACTGCCGATTGGCGGCGTGCGCGAGAAGGTGATTGCGGCGCGGCGGCAGAAGATTTTCGAACTGATCCTGCCGGAGCCCAACCGCGGCGACTTCGAAGAACTGCCGGACTACCTGCGCGAAGGCCTGACAGTGCATTTCGCCAAGCGCTTTGCCGACGTGGCGAAAGTGCTGTTCTAGCCTGTTCCGGCCTCTTCGCGGGCAAGCCCGCGCCTGCACGGGTACGCTATCCCTGCAGGCGCGGGCTTACTCGCGAAAGGGCCGGCACAGGCAACACAAATGTCCTCGATCATCGGTTATCCTCAGGCCATCGCCAGCCTTCGGAGCCACCATGACCTCTCCTCGTCTGCTCGTTCCCCTGAGCTTCGCCCTGCTTTCTGCCTGCGCTCAAACACCCTCGCAGCCTGTTGACCTGGACGCCGAAAGCGAATGCCCAAAGCGCCTGCAGGTCGGTCAGGTCCTCACGCTTACCCTGCCCAGCAACCCCACCACCGGCTACCGCTGGCTGTTACAGAACCCGGCGCCCAACGTATTGCAAAGCCTTGGCCCCGAGGTTTACAGCGCGCCTGAAGACACCGGTATCGTCGGCAGCTCGGGCATGTCGACCTGGCGCTTCCAGGCCCGCGCTGCCGGCGAAGGGAACCTGGTATTGGTCTACCAGCAACCCTGGGCCCCGGAAGTGCGCCCGGTGCAGACCTTCGATTGCGCCATTCGGGTCAATTGAACGCACAGCGCTGGTCAGCCAACCATGCATCCCGGCTGCGGTTTGGCTAGAATGCGCCCCCTGCCTATCACCAGCCGCCTGGATTCGCCGTGAGCAAACAACCCGACCGCCTTTTCTCCCAACCCCTGGAGCAGGTGCCCGACTTCGTCTTCAACGAAGACGTCGTACGTGTGTTCCCGGACATGATCAAGCGCTCGGTGCCCGGTTACCCAACCATTGTCGAGAACCTCGGGGTTCTGGCCGCCCGGTTCGCCCAGCCAGGCACCGCACTGTACGATCTGGGCGCATCGCTGGGCGCCGTTACCCAGTCGCTGCGTCGCCATGTGCGCAGCGACGGCTGCAGGGTAATCGCGGTGGATAACTCCGCTGCCATGGTCGAGCGCTGCCGGCAGTACCTCACTGCACAAGATTCGATGTTCCAGGAGTTGCTGCCGGTGCACGTGCTGGAGGCCGATATCCTTGCCCTGCCCTTCGAGCCGGCCTCGGTAGTGGCGATGAACTTCACCCTGCAGTTCATTGCCCCTGACCAGCGCCTTGAACTGCTCGGGCGAATCCGCCAGGCGCTGCTGCCCGGGGGCGCGCTGATTCTGTCGGAGAAGCTGCGCTTCGCCGATGAGCAAGCGCAGGACCTGCTCAATGAACTGCACCTGGATTTCAAACGGGCCAATGGCTACAGCGAACTGGAGATCGCCCAGAAGCGCAGTGCCATCGAAAACGTGATGAAGCCCGATACACTCGAAACCCACCAGGAACGCCTGCGCGCAGCCGGCTTCTCGAAAGTGGTGCCTTGGTTCCAATGCCTTAACTTCGCCTCGTTGATAGCCCTGCCATGATCGATCTGTCTCCCCTCGTCCGCCGCCTGGCGGGCACGCCCCTGGCTTCCTGGTCGCAAGGCCTGCAAGCGCAACTCGACGCCAAGCTGGAAAAGGGTCACGGTGACCTCGACCGCTGGCGCGGGGCGCTGGAAGCCCTGCCCGCCCTGCAACCCAGTGAAGTCGACCTGGTCAACGGGTTGCGTCTGGATTGCGACTGCGACGACGCCACCCGCGCGCAGATGCGCCAGGCACTGATGGGCCTGTCGCCCTGGCGCAAGGGGCCATTCGACCTGTTTGGCGTGCACGTTGACACCGAATGGCGTTCGGACTGGAAGTGGTCGCGGGTCGGCCCGCACCTGGACCTCAAAGGCAAGCGCGTACTCGACGTGGGCTGTGGCAATGGCTACTACCAATGGCGCATGCTCGGCGCCGGCGCCGACATGGTGGTTGGGGTCGACCCCAACTGGCTGTTCTTCTGCCAGTTCCAGGCCGTGCAGCAATACCTGCCGGAGTTACCGGCCTGGCACCTGCCGTTCGCCCTGGAAGACCTGCCCGCCAACCTTGAAGGTTTCGATACCGTGTTTTCCATGGGCGTGTTCTATCACCGCCGCTCGCCCATCGAGCACCTGCTGGCGCTCAAGGACTGCCTGGTCAAAGGTGGCGAGCTGGTGCTGGAAACGCTGGTTATCGAGGGCGACGAAAACCAGGTGCTGGTGCCTGAGGACCGCTATGCACAGATGCGCAACGTCTGGTACCTGCCGTCGGTACCGGCGTTGGCCCACTGGTTGCGCCGTGCCGGCTTCAGCGATGTGCGCTGCGTCGACGTGAGCGTGACCAGCGTCGAGGAGCAGCGCAGCACCGATTGGATGCGCTACCAGTCGCTGAGCGACTTCCTCGACCCGAACGACCACAGCAAGACCGTCGAAGGCCTGCCTGCCCCACGCCGCGCCACCCTGCTGGCGCGCAAATAAAAAAGGCGCCCGCAGGGGCGCCTGAATACACCTGCGGCGAGGAGCCGTCGCGGCGCAGGTGTCGTTACCTCAATCCTTGGCCACCTCACGCGCCTTCTCTTGCGCCTTGCGCTCGCGCTCGGCAACAGCCTGTTGCTTGTCGCCATGCAGACGCTGCTGGTCTTCGCGGAAGGCTTGCCAGAACTGCTTGGAGCGCTCCGCACCGCCCTCGGCATAAACACTGGCGCTGCCCAGGGCAAGGGTGGCCAACAGCAGGTATTTGGTCAGGTTCATCGTGTTTGCCTCGTAATAACCGATCAGACACGGCCATCCTAGCGAGGGCTGGCTAACGGCAAGGTGAGGCGGGGATTACAGTCCTGCAATGTGGCCTTGTGTGGACTGTTCGGGCCTCTTCGCGGGTAAACCCGTTCCTACAGGCGCGGCTTACCCGCGAAGAGGCCCGAACAGACAGCCAGATAACAGCTGAATTACAAATCCGTTATCTGCACCGCAGGCCTTTTTTCATGCCGTAACATTGGAGCGCTTGACCCTGATGTCACTACAGGGTCAAGAATCGCCCCCTTTCAACACACCGAGCCCCCCATGCGCCTACTGATCATCGAGGACGAGCTGCGTACCGCCGACTACCTGCAACAGGGCCTTCGCGAGAACGGTTACGTGGTCGACTGCGCCCACACAGGCACCGACGGCCTGCACCTGGCACGCCAACAGGCCTATGACCTGGTCATCCTCGACGTCAACCTGCCCGAAATCGATGGCTGGACCGTGCTGCAGCGGCTACGTGCCGAATCGGCCACGCGCATCATGATGCTGACCGCCCACGGTCGCTTGGCCGACCGGGTAAAAGGCCTGGACCTGGGCGCGGATGACTACCTGCTCAAGCCCTTTGAGTTCCCTGAGCTACTGGCGCGCATCCGCAGCCTGCTACGCCGCAACGACCAGCAACTGCAGCCCAGCACCCTGCGCGTCGCTGACCTGGAACTGGACCCCGGCCGCCACCGCGCCTACCGCGCCGGGCAGCGCATCGACCTGACCGCCAAGGAGTTTGCCCTGCTGCACCTGCTAATGCGCCAGACTGGCGAAGTGTTGTCGCGCACGCAAATCATCTCGCTGGTGTGGGACATGAACTTCGACTGCGACACCAACGTGGTCGAGGTCTCGATCCGACGCCTGCGGGCGAAGATCGACGACCCGTTCGACAACAAGCTGATCCATACCCTGCGTGGTGTGGGCTACGTACTTGAGGCTCGCCTTTGAAAAATGCCAGCCTGTCGTTACGCCTGGGCCTGAGCGTGACATTGATGGGCGCCGCACTGGTGCTGCTGCTGGCCTGCCTGGCCGTGTTTGCCCTGGATCACGAACTGGACAGCCGCGCGCGCAAGGATTTGGCGCGCAAGATGCTTCAGGTCGAGCACAACCTGCGTGTCGACCTGCGCAGCGAGGACCTGGGCAGCCGCGCCCATCCACTGCTGGACCTGGTGATGGGGCATGACAACCTAAGCCTCAGTGTGCTGGCTCTCGACGGCCGCCACCCCCACCTGCTCAGCCTCGGCCCGGCCCTGGAATCGCGGGTCGGTGAACTGCACACCGATGCGCGCCTGGCCTTTCACGCCTGGCGTGACAGCGGCGGTAACCAGATCCTCACCGTTACCCGGTTGATGCGCCTGCGCGACAACACCCCTGTCAAGGTGATGATGTCGCTCAACCGCGCCGACGACAACGCCCTGCTGCAAGCCTACCTGCACTCGACGTTGCTCGCCTTGCCACTGCTACTGGTTTTGATTGGTGCGGGGGCATGGTGGCTGATGCAGCGCGGCCTGAAACCATTGCGGCACTTCCGGCGCATTGCCGGGCAGGTGTCGGCCCAGGACCTGCAGCATCGCCTGCCCGCTACCGCCCTGCCGCAGGAACTGGCAGACCTGGCCGGCAGTATCAACGTGATGCTCGATCGACTCGACCAAGGTGTCAGGCAGCTGTCGCAGTTCTCTGACGACCTGGCCCATGAACTGCGCACACCGTTGAGCAACCTGATGGGCAAGGCGCAGGTGACACTGGCCCGTGAGCGGGACAACGCCAACTATCGGGAAGTGCTTGAAGACAGCATCGAAGAACTGACCCGGCTCAACCGCATCATCAACGACATGCTGTTTCTTGCCCAGGTCAGCCAGCCGCATACGCAGGTTGCGTTGAAACCCTTGGCGCTGTCCGACGAGGCAGCGCGGGTTGTCGAGCTGTTTGCCTACAGTGCCGAGCTGAAAGAAATTGAGCTACGTGTTCAGGGCTGGGGGACTGCGCTGGGAGACCGGCTGATGTTTCAGCGGGCACTGTCGAACCTGTTGAGCAACGCCATACGGCACAGTCCCGAGGGTAAACCCGTGGCTCTGCGCATCGAACGCTCGGGCAGCGAAGTCAGGCTATCCGTGGAGAACCAGGGGCCGGGTGTGCCTGCAGAGCACCAGTCGCGCTTGTTCGAGCGGTTTTACCGGGTAGGTTCGGGGCGTTCGCGGCTGGAGGGCGGGACCGGGTTGGGGTTGGCGATCGTGAAGTCGATCATGCAGTTGCATGGCGGGCGGGTCGAGGTCAGCAGCTGCCCCCTGGGGCCTACCCGGTTTACCCTGGTGTTTCCTGCCGAGTGATCGGCCGCCTGTGCTGGCCTCTTCGCGGGCTTGCCCGCTCCCACAGGGGCTGCACAACCTCAAGGCCTGTGGGTACCTGTGGGAGCGGGCAAGCCCGCGAAGAGGCCGGTACAGGCGACCAACAATCAGCGCGAAGCCGCCACGATCAGCGCCTTCATCTCGGCCACAGCAGCCTTGAAGCCGACAAACAAGGCATGCGCCACCAATGCATGGCCAATGTTCAGCTCATTGATACCCTTGATCGCCGCCACCGCCTCGACGTTGTGGTAGTGCAGCCCGTGACCCGCATTGACGATCAGCCCATGCCCCACGCCAACCGCCACACCCTCGACGATCCGCTGGAGCTCTTCAGCCACTTCGGTGGGGGTTTCGGCATCGGCATAACGGCCGGTGTGAAGCTCGATGGCCGGTGCGCCAACCCGATGCGAGGCCTCGATCTGCCGTTCGTCGGCGTCGATGAACAGCGACACCTCGGCACCGGTACGCGCCAGCCGTTCGACTGCAGCCTTGATCCGCGCTTCCTGCCCTGCCACATCCAGGCCACCTTCAGTGGTCAGCTCCTGACGGGTTTCGGGTACAAGGCAGATGTGCGCCGGGCGAATCTTCTCGGCAAAGGCCATCATCTCTTCGGTGACGCCCATCTCGAAGTTCATGCGGGTCTGCAGCACATCCTTGAGCAGCACAACGTCACGCTCCTGGATGTGCCGGCGGTCTTCACGCAGGTGCACGGTGATGCCATCGGCGCCTGCTTCCTCGGCGTCCAGGGCAGCCTTGACCGGGTCAGGGTAGCGCGTGCCACGGGCCTGGCGCAGGGTCGCCACGTGGTCGATGTTTACGCCAAGAAGCATGCGGTTACTGTGAGTCACGAAAGGCTCTCCTGAAGATTGAGCCCAACAGCATACGTCCTGATCAGCGCTTGCGAAACAGTTCCCGGCTGACCAGCGGTTTTGCCCCCAGGTGAACTGCCAGTGCCTGGCGCATCAGCCGCTTTGCAGCGAGCAAGGCGCCAGGTGCGTCCCAATCGGCTTCAGCCAGGGCCAGCAACTCGATCCCGCGAAACAGGCCGGGCTGCAACAGCTCGACCCGCTCCAGGCCGGCATCCACGCGCAGGCGATACAGGCCGTCGGCGGCGATCGGCTGGTCGTTGACGTCTTGGCTCAATGAAAACGCATACCCGAGCTCATCAAGCAGCCGCCATTCGAACGAACGCAGCAGAGGTTCCAGCGGGCGGCCTTCAGCCAGGGCCTGCAAGGTCAGGGTGTAGTGTTCGAAAATGGCCGGAAACGGTGCTTCGGCGGGCAGCAGCCGCATCAGCAACTCATTCAGGTACAAACCGCTGAACAGCGCATCGCCATGCAGCCAGGCGGCGATGCCGCTGCTGTCCATGCGGCCGACATTCTTCAGCTCGCCGCGCCCCCGCAGCTCTAGCTCCAGGAGGACGAACGGCCGCACCAGGCTACCGCCCTTACCCCGCGCGCGACGTAGCACGGCGCGCATGCGGCCCTGCGGGGTGAAAAAGTCCACCAGCGCGCTGGTTTCCTTATAGGCACGGCTGTGCAGCACATAGGCTGGCTGGCCGACAGGTTGTTCCATTAAAAATCACTCGCGCCGAGGGTTGCACTGGCCCTTGTGGGAGCGGCCTTGTGTCGCGAAAAGGGCCGCAAAGCGGCCCCAGATTTTTAGCTTTGCAGCATAAATCGCCGGGGCTGCTGCGCGGCCCTATCGCAACACGAGGCCGCCCCTACAGGGACCAGCGCGCGGCTTACAGGTCGCCGTAGCCCAGCGAACGCAGGGCGCGCTCGTCGTCGGACCAGCCGCCCTTTACCTTGACCCACAGGTTGAGCATGACCTTGGAATCGAACAGCACTTCCATGTCCTTGCGCGCCTCGGAACCGATGCGCTTGATGCGCTCACCCTTGTCACCAATGATGATTTTTTTCTGGCCATCGCGTTCAACCAGGATCAACGCGTGAATGTGCAGCACATGGCCCTGCTGCTTGAATTCTTCGATCTCCACGGTGATCTGGTACGGCAACTCCGCACCCAACTGGCGCATGATCTTCTCGCGCACCAGTTCGGCGGCCAGGAAGCGGCTGCTACGGTCGGTGATCTGGTCTTCGGGGAAGAAATGATCGTTCTCGGGCAGGTGCTTGGCGATCTGTGCTTCCAGCGCCTCGAGATTGTGCCCCTGCTGTGCGGAAATCGGCATCACCTCGGCGTTCGGCAGCTGCTCTTGCAGCCACTGCAGGTGCGGGATCAGCTCGGCTTTCTCTTCCATACGGTCGGTCTTGTTGACCGCGATGATCAGCGGGCCGGTCACATATTGCACGCGCTCCAGCACCAGTTGGTCCTCGTCGGTCCACTTGGTACGGTCGACCACGAAGATCACCACGTCGACGTCCTTGAGGGCCGCCGAGGCATTGCGGTTCATGTAACGGTTCAGGGCCTTGTCGTTGGCCTTGTGCATACCGGGGGTATCGACGTAGATGGCCTGCACATCACCTTCGGTCTTGATGCCGAGCATGTTGTGGCGGGTGGTCTGCGGCTTTCGCGAAGTAATCGCCAGCTTCTGGCCCAGGATGTGGTTGAGCAGGGTCGACTTGCCGACGTTGGGACGGCCAACAATGGCTACGTAGCCGCAGCGGGTCGGGTTACTATCAGTCATTGCCATTCTCCACGCCCAGGGCGATCAGTGCAGACGCGGCGGCGACTTGCTCGGCAATACGCCGGCTAACGCCTTGACCACGGCTCTTGTTGTTCAGCAGTACCACTTCGCATTCGACGAAGAAGGTCCGGCAGTGTGGTTCACCCTGGATATCCACGACTTCGTAACGCGGCAGCTCACAGCTGCGCGACTGCAGGAACTCTTGCAGGCGGGTTTTCGGATCTTTATTGGTGTCGACCAGTGTCAGGCCTTCAAACTCATCGGCCAGCCAGGCCAGGATGCGCTCCCGGGCGGTGTCCATGTCAGCGTCCAGGTAGATGGCACCAATCAGTGCCTCCAGGGCGTCGGCCAGGATCGACTCGCGGCGAAAGCCGCCGCTCTTGAGTTCTCCGGAACCCAGGCGCAGGTAATCGCCCAGATCAAAACCACGGGCCAGACGGGCCAGGGTCTCTCCCTTGACCAACCGCGCACGCAGCCGCGACAACTGGCCTTCGCGGGCCTGCGGAAAACGCTCGAACAGCGCTTCGCCGGCAACGAAGTTGAGAATGGCGTCACCGAGGAACTCCAGGCGCTCATTGTTGCGCCCGGCGTAACTGCGATGGGTCAGTGCCAGGAGCATCTGGTCCTGGTTCTTGAAGGTGTAACCGAGCTTTCGCTCCAGACCGGCAAGGGAAGCACTCATGCGGCCACCCGATCGTTGTTCAACGCGTTGTTCAAATCAACATCCTGAAAGACTGTTTGGCTGTGGTCCGCCGATTGGTGTGTGGCGAATCTCCCGATCCCTGAGAACACAGCCTATGTCAGAAATGCATTCGGCGCTGTCTGCTGGACAGCGCCGATGGGTATCAATGGATCAGGCCAACCCGCGACAGGTTGGGCAAGTGGCTGAGTTTGGGCTCTGGCCAGCTCATCCACACCGCGAAGGCCTTGCCGACAATGTTCCGGTCCGGAACCATGCCGTGCAGTTCCTTGGGAATGTTCGGGTCATCCCAGAAACGGCTATCGTTGGAGTTGTCGCGGTTGTCGCCCATCATGAAGTAATGGCCCGCAGGCACGGTCCACTGCTGGTCCGGCGGCATGCGATAACGGCTCATTTCCTTGCGGATCAGGTGTTCGGCCGCGCCGAGCTTTTCCTTGTACAGCTGAGCACTGCCCAGGGTACCCGGCTCGCTGCCCACCAGTTGTTCGGCAACGGGCTGGCCGTTGACGAACAGCCGCTTGTCGTTGGTGTAGCGGACCACGTCGCCCGGCAGGCCAACCACACGCTTGATGTAGTTGACATTCGGGTCGCTCGGGTAGCGGAACACCATCACATCCCCGCGTTGCGGGTCACCGATCTCGATGACCTTCTTGTCGATCACCGGCAGGCGAATGCCGTACGAGAACTTGTTCACCAGGATGAAGTCGCCCACTTCCAGGGTCGGTTTCATCGATCCCGAAGGAATCTGGAACGGCTCGACCAGGAACGAACGCAGCACCAGCACGATGAACAGCACCGGGAAGAACGACTTGCCGTACTCGACCAGCAACGGCTCCTTGTTCAGCCGTTCGACCACCGCCATCTCAGGCTGGCTGACGCTGCCCTGATAGTTGGCGATTGCCGCACGCCGGCGCGGGGCCAGGAACAGCAGGTCGATCAAGCCCAGCAGACCGCAGATGAAGACGGCGATGACTAGCAACAGCGGGAAATTTAGCGACATAGGACCTAGCTATCCAACCTGAGCACGGCGAGGAAGGCTTCTTGTGGAATTTCCACATTGCCCACCTGTTTCATGCGTTTCTTACCGGCCTTCTGCTTCTCCAGCAGCTTCTTCTTACGGCTGACGTCACCGCCGTAGCACTTGGCCAGTACGTTCTTTCTGAGCGCCTTGACGGTTGTCCGCGCAATGATCTGGCCGCCAATGGCTGCCTGGATCGCTACGTCGAACATCTGCCGAGGGATCAGTTCCTTCATCTTCTCGGTCAACGCACGGCCTTTGTAGGCCGCGTTGTCGCGGTGCACGATCAATGCCAGGGCATCGACCTTGTCGCCATTGATCAGTACGTCCAGCTTGACCAGGTTGGCCGACTGGTAGCGATCGAAATGATAATCCAGCGAAGCATAGCCGCGGCTGGTGGATTTGAGGCGGTCGAAGAAGTCGAGCACCACTTCGTTCATCGGCATGTCGTAACGCACCTGCACCTGACTGCCGAGGAACTGCATGTCGCGCTGTACGCCACGCTTCTCGATGCACAGGGTGATGACGTTGCCCAGGTGCTCCTGCGGAACCAGGATGGTCGCGGTGACGATCGGCTCGCGGAAGTCGGCTACAGCCGAGACGTCCGGCAGCTTGGACGGGTTGTCGACGACGATGGTTTCGCCGGTTTTCAACTCCAGCTCATAGATCACGCTGGGTGCGGTGGTGATCAGGTCCAGGTCGTATTCGCGCTCCAGGCGCTCCTGGATGATCTCCATGTGCAACATGCCCAGGAAACCGCAACGGAAGCCAAAGCCCAGCGCGTCGGAGCTTTCCGGCATGTACTGCAGCGAGGAGTCGTTCAGGGTCAGCTTCTGCAGAGCGTCGCGGAAATCCTCGAAGTCGTCGGAGCTGACCGGGAACAGGCCGGCGTAGACCTGCGGCTGAATTTTCTTGAAGCCTGGCAACACCTCGACCTCAGGGGTCGAGGACAGGGTCAGGGTGTCGCCAACCGGGGCACCGTGGATGTCCTTGATGCTGGCGATGATGAAGCCTACTTCGCCGGCTTTCAGATCAGCGGTCTGGGTGTGCTTCGGGGTGAAGACACCGACGCTGTCGACCAGGTGCACCTTGCCGGTGGACTTGACCAGGATCTTGTCGCCTTTCTTGACGCGGCCCTGGCGCACACGCACCAGCGAGACCACACCCAGGTAATTGTCGAACCAGGAGTCGATGATCAGCGCTTGCAGCGGTGCATCGATCTCACCTTCTGGCGCGGGGATGGTGTGCACCAGGCGCTCGAGCACCTCGTCAACGCCCATACCGCTCTTGGCGCTGCAGGCCACGGCGTCGGTGGCATCGATACCGATGATCTTCTCGATCTCGTCCTTGACGCGGTCCGGGTCGGCCTGGGGCAGGTCCATCTTGTTCAGGACCGGCATGACCTCCAGGCCCTGCTCGATGGCGGTGTAGCAGTTGGCTACGGACTGGGCCTCCACGCCCTGACCGGCGTCAACCACCAGCAGTGCCCCTTCACAGGCCGCCAGCGAACGCGAAACTTCGTAGGTGAAGTCGACGTGGCCGGGGGTATCGATGAAGTTCAGCTGGTAGGTCTTGCCGTCCTGCGCCTTGTAGTGAAGGGTGACGCTGTGGGCCTTGATGGTGATACCGCGCTCACGCTCCAGGTCCATGGAATCGAGCACCTGGGCTTCCATCTCGCGCGCCGACAGGCCACCGCACATCTGGATGAAACGGTCAGCCAGCGTCGACTTGCCATGGTCGATGTGGGCGATGATGGAGAAATTGCGGATATGACTCAAATCACTCACGGGTCAACACTCGAAAAGGCTGCGAGCCGGACGCCCGCCGAAAAATAGCCGGGAATTGTACCTTAAGCTGCTGGGTTATGGGAGATTCCTCTGTCCGACTGTACACAGCAATCATTCCGGCAATTGTGAAGATTCATGAAAAGGGCAGCCGAAGCTGCCCTTTCGCCTTGCGAAACCGCTTATTCAGCAAGCTTGAAGGTGATGAAGCTGGCGCGGCCCTGACGCAGCACGCGCATCGACACAGATCGGTTCTTCGGCAGTTCCTTGGCGATTTCGGTGAATTCCTTCGCCGAACCGATAGCCTGGTTGTTCAGATGGCTGATGACATCACCCGGGCGCAAGCCGATCATGGCTGCCGGGCCATCCTGCACTTCCTTGATGACCACGCCACCTTTGAGCTCCAGGGACTTTTTCTGCTCGGCGGTCAGGTCGGCGACCGATACACCCAGGCGGTTGCTGCTGCGCTCGGCGCCGCCTTCGGTGCCAGCGCCAATCTCAACGTCGTCATCCGGCAGCGCGCCGACGCTGATGTCCAGGTTCTGGCGCTTGCCATTGCGGATGATTTCCAGCTTGGCCTTCTCGCCATCCTTGAGGCCGCCAACCAGGTGCGGCAGATCGGCCGACATGACGATTGGCTGGCCGTTCATGCTGAGGATCACGTCGCCCACCTGCAGGCCGCCTTTGGCTGCCGGGCCGTTTTCCAGCACCTGGGCCACCAGGGCGCCCGCCGGTTTGTCCAGGCCGAACGATTCAGCCAGGTCCTTGTTGACCTCCTGAATCACTACGCCCAGCCAGCCGCGGCTGACCTTGCCGTCTTTCTTCAGCTGGTTGGAGACATCAATCGCCACGTCAATCGGGATGGCGAACGACAGCCCCATGAAACCGCCAGAACGGGTGAAGATCTGCGAGTTGATACCCACCACTTCGCCTTTCATGTTGAACAGGGGGCCGCCGGAGTTACCCGGGTTGATGGCCACGTCGGTCTGGATGAACGGTACGTAGGTGTCATTGGGCAGGGTCCGGCCCTTGGCGCTGACGATACCTTTGGTCACCGAATGGTCGAAGCCGAACGGCGAACCGATGGCCAGTACCCACTCGCCCACCTTGAGCTTCTCGGAGTCACCCAGTTTCACCGTTGGCAAATTCTTGCCATCGACCTTCAGCAGCGCCACGTCAGTACGCGGGTCGGTACCCACCAGCTTGGCCTGCAGCTCGCTACGGTCCGACAGGCGGACGATGATCTCGTCGGCATCGGCCACCACATGGTTATTGGTGAGCACGTAGCCATCACTGGAGATGATGAAACCCGAGCCCAGCGACTGCGCCTCGCGCTGGCGGTCGCCGCGCGGCGAGCGCGGCTGCTGGGGCATGTTGCGCTCGAAGAACTCGCGGAACATCGGCGGCAGGCCTTCCAGGTCCGGCATCTGGCCTGCGGCGATTCGGCGGTCAGGCAGCTTCTGCTTGGTACTGATGTTGACCACCGCCGGCGAAGCCTGCTCCACCAAGGTGGTGAAGTCCGGCAGGGCTTCCTCGGCCTGGGCGGTGAGGACTTGGCCGAGCATCAGCACAGCAGCGAACATCATTAGGTAGGATTTCAAGCGTGGTATTGACATACGACTCCCGTCACAACGAGCGGTAGTTTGGAAAGACCCCTGCACAACGCAGAAAGGCCAGGCTCTTCAAAGCCTGACCTATAGAAAATTTGCCGATGGATTGCAAATGACAATGCTTTAATTTCATTTCAGCCGTATACCCGCCCACCTTGGCTCGGCACGCAAAAGCGCGCCATTACTGGCGCGCCTGGGCATCCTGGGGGCGCATCGACAGGGCAACGCGCTCTGCCGTACCCAGCGGAATTTCGCCAACCACGGTCACCATCACCTTGCCCTTGGGTGTATTCAGGCGACGCGAGACTGCCGAGGTCGGGCCTAACTGGGTGCGCATGTCGGTGCCGCCATCATCGCTCACTTGCTCGATGAACACCGAAAAACGCGCCAGGCCGTCGTCATACATCAAGCTGCTGACCGAACTGTTGCGCTTGGGATCACGGCGTACCGAGCTGTTGACCAGCTCGAAACCGGGTGGCAGCCAGTCCGAACGCCAACCCGCGACGGTATCATTGCTGCCGGCCGCCACATGTTGCACCGGCTTGCAGCCAGCACCTGGGCGCAGGTCTGCGTCGCTGGGGACATCATCGGTATCGAGACGGGTCATCTGGAAGCGTTCCAGCAACTGCCCCTTGTCGTTGAGCATCAACGAACGCAGCGGCAAACCCGAGTGACGGTCCAGATGCAATTCGAATGCATAGCGATGCTGGTCGCGTGGCGAGAGCGTAATGATCACGGCATCGCGCCCGGCGACCCGTGACTTGCCTGCCACACTCAAATCGTACCAGCCCATCAGTTTCAGCGGATCAAGCACACGCGGTGCGGTATCCGGCGGCGCCGTGACACCGCTGGCCAAGGCCCCGCTGACGCACTCCACCTTGCCATCCACGCGCACGATTTCCTGGGCGGCGCCATCAAGCTGCAACAGCCGCTCGCTGACCTTGCCGTCGTCGACCCTGTGCCAGATGTCGTGGGAGGAGAAACTGCCGTTGCGTTCGTAGACGAACGACCCTTGATAGCTCTGTTTTTGCTCGGCCTGTGCCAGCTTGTTCAACCACTCACTCGCCTCAGGCGAAGAATTGGCCGCCAATGCTGGCACCGTCATGCAGCTGCCAATCAGCAGCGACAGGAGAGGTAGCGCGCGCATGATCCTCCTTACTTAACGGTTTTCCAGGCTGGCGGCGCGGGCATACGGCAATGCGGTTTCAGTGCCCTTGAGCGCAGATTCCTGGGCATGCTGGCGCAGGTAACCTGGCAGACGCTGATCCCAGCCGGCCTGGTTCTGCAGCACGCCATTGGCCATCGGCCCGGTCGGTTGCTCACTGCTCTCACTATAGCCTGCCAAGACGGCCGGGCCTTGCGCTTGTGGCACACTCAGGCCCTGCTGGACAGGCTGCTGGGCAGCAAGCTCTGCACCCGTGATCTCGTCCTGGTTGTACATACGCACACCCGCCAGCACTGCCACGGTAACCGAGGCGGCAACCGCCAGGCGACCAATGCTGCGCCAAGGGCCTTTCTTGACCTTGGCTGGCACGGCTTCGTCGGCCAGCGCCGCGGACACCGCCGAGGCGATATCCAGGTTAGGCAGCAGCAGCTCCTTGTGCATGGCTGCTCGGGCAACCTGGTAACGCGACCAGGTGGCACGGGTTTCGGCGTCGTCGACGGCGTTCAACACCCGACGCAGTTCCAATTCATCCGCTTCGTTATCCATCACCGCGGACAGCGATTCCTGCAAAGCTTCACGACTCATGGCGGTTCCTCTCTTGGCGCTGTCGCCGCTGTCTCAGGTTTCCTGCAACAACGGCTGCAGGGCTTTATCTATGGCCTCCCGAGCGCGGAAGATTCGAGAGCGCACGGTACCCACCGGACATTGCATGACACTGGCAATGTCTTCGTAACTCAGCCCGTCGAACTCGCGTAGCGTCAATGCCGTACGCAGGTCTTCGGGCAGTTGCTGGATGGTGCGATGGACAGTGCCTTCGATTTCATCCCGCAACAACGAGCGCTCTGGGGACTCGAGATCCTTGAGACCATGATCGCCGTCGTAAAACTCCGCATCCTCGGAGCTCACATCACTGTCTGGCGGCCGTCTTCCACGGGACACCAGGTAATTCTTCGCCGTGTTGATGGCGATGCGGTACAGCCACGTATAAAACGCACTGTCGCCGCGGAAGTTGCCAAGCGCACGGTAGGCCTTGATGAAGGCTTCCTGTGCTACATCCTGGGCCTCGTGGGTATCGTGGACAAACCGCACGATCAACCCGAGAATCTTGTGCTGATACTTCAGCACCAACAGATCGAAAGCTCGCCTGTCGCCGCGCTGAACGCGCTCGACAAGCTGCTGATCCTCTTCCTGGGTTAGCATGAACACTCCTCAGTGAACTCGAAGGAGCGTTGCATCAGCCATCGCTCAGGCTTGCAAACATAGACTCGGGCTTTGCGCAAAAGTTCTCCCCTCCAAGCAAGTTTCCTGCAGCCCTTGGTCGGCTTGCACGGAAGACGCGGCGCGGTCACGGCCGGCTACGTCGATAATCAGGTTTCAAATACGCAGGGGTAAAGCCCGGAAAGGCCTGCCGCCCTGCGTCGCCGCGGCAAATTGTGGCGTACGGGCAGCCTTCATAGGATTTCCGGCCATGTCGGAAAGTTCCCACAAAGGTCGTCGCAACCTGGCAAGTGGCATGGAAATTGGCCACCCGGGGCTGCTATAAAGGCATCCCGGCCACGTTTAACGATAGTTTCACAATGCCATCCGCGCGTGACCATTGTGCCGTGCCCCTCCCAAAGATTACTAGTGTCCCGACATGAGCCAACAATTCCAACATGATGTCCTGGTGATCGGCAGCGGTGCCGCCGGTCTCAGCCTGGCACTTAACCTCCCCAGCCACCTTCGCGTTGCCGTATTGAGCAAGGGCGACCTGTCCAACGGCTCGACCTTCTGGGCCCAGGGCGGCGTCGCTGCAGTACTGGACAATACCGATACTGTGCAGTCGCATGTCGAGGACACCCTCAATGCCGGCGGCGGGCTGTGCCATGAAGACGCCGTGCGCTTTACCGTCGAGCACAGCCGCGAAGCGATCCAGTGGCTGATCGAACAAGGCGTGCCCTTCACCCGCGATGAGCACTACAGCGTCGACGATGGCGGTTTCGAGTTCCACCTCACCCGTGAAGGGGGCCATAGCCACCGGCGCATCATCCATGCCGCCGACGCTACCGGCGCGGCAATTTTCACCACGCTGCTGGAACAGGCTCGCCAGCGCCCGAACATCCAGCTGCTGGAACAGCGGGTGGCGGTCGACCTGATCACTGAACGCCGCCTGGGCCTGCCCGGCGAACGCTGCCTGGGCGCCTACGTGCTCGACCGCAACACCGGCGAGGTGGACACTTTCGGCGCGCGCTTCACCGTGCTGGCCACGGGCGGTGCGGCCAAGGTCTACCTCTATACCAGCAACCCCGATGGTGCCTGCGGCGACGGTATCGCCATGGCTTGGCGGGCCGGCTGCCGAGTGGCGAACCTGGAATTCAACCAGTTCCACCCGACCTGCCTGTATCACCCGCAGGCCAAGAGTTTCCTGATCACCGAAGCCCTGCGCGGCGAGGGCGCCATGCTGCGCCTGCCCAACGGCGAACGTTTCATGCCACGCTTCGACCCACGCGAAGAGCTGGCCCCGCGGGACATCGTGGCCCGCGCCATCGACCACGAGATGAAGCGCCTGGGCGTGGACTGCGTATACCTGGACATCACTCACAAGCCCGCAGATTTCATCAAGAGCCACTTCCCCACCGTGTACGAGCGCTGCCTGGCCTTTGGCATCGATATCACCCGTCAACCTATCCCGGTGGTGCCTGCGGCGCATTACACCTGCGGCGGGGTGATGGTCGACGACTGCGGCCACACCGATGTGCCTGGCTTGTATGCCATCGGCGAAACCAGTTTCACCGGCCTGCACGGCGCCAACCGTATGGCCAGCAACTCGCTGTTGGAATGTTTCGTGTACGGTCGCGCCGCCGCTGCCGACATCCAGGCGCACCTGGAGCAAGTGGACATGCCCAAGGCCCTGCCCGGCTGGGACGCCAGCCAGGTGACCGACTCGGACGAGGACGTGATCATTGCGCACAACTGGGACGAACTGCGGCGCTTCATGTGGGACTACGTCGGCATCGTGCGCACCAGCAAGCGCCTGCAGCGGGCCCAGCACCGCATTCGCCTGCTGCTGGATGAAATCGACGAGTTCTACAGCAACTACAAGGTCAGCCGTGACCTGATCGAGCTGCGCAACCTGGCGCAAGTGGCCGAATTGATGATCCTGTCCGCCATGCAGCGCAAGGAAAGCCGAGGGTTGCATTACACACTGGATTATCCAGGGATGCTGGACGAGGCCAAGGACACCATCCTCAGCCCGCTCTGAAAACGGCGTCGCGGCCTTCGCGGGCTCGCCCGCTCCCACAGGGGGTTAACTGCCTTGCAGCATTGCGCATTACCTGTGGGTGCGGGCGAGCCCGCGAAGAAACTGACCCGATCCTGATCTATGTCCGGCTCACCGCAGCCCAGCGCCGCCGGCTGAACTTCAATCGCACGCGCAACCGCCGATGCTCATCCGGCCCCAGCGCATCCCGCGGTACGCACTGGCTCTGCCCCAACCACCGCCCCGCCCGCTCAAAGCGCAACACCACCAGCCCAGGCAAAGCCACGCTGTCCCGGCACAAGCGCACTGACTGCCACCCACAGGCACGGCTGAACACCTGCCAGCCCCGCGCATCACGGCGCAGGCCGACAACCGCATGCTCATGGGTCAACAGGATACGTCGGGGGATGGCCCAGCCAGCGTGGGCCGTGCAGGCGGCGACAACCGAAAAGGTCAGCCACCCGGGCAGCGGGCTCGCCCACACGGCAAGCCACGCCAGTACCTGACAAGCCAGGTAGGCCACCAGCAGCAGGCGCGAGCCATGCCAGCGGCACTCGAAGCACTCACTTGGGCTGGACACGGTCCAGAATGATACGGACCATGCGCTGCAGTTCCGGGTCTTCGGACTCGGTGCGCTCCATGAACCAGCCGAACATGTCCTGATCCTCGCAGCTCAAGAGACGCACGTACAGTTCACGGTCGGTCTCATTGAGGGTGGGGTAGACTTCCTGGGTGAAAGGCACCAGCAGTACGTCCAGTTCCAGCATGCCGCGGCGGCTGTGCCAGAAAAGCCGGTTGAGTTCAGTTTGTTCGACCATGGGGCCCTCCTCGAATGGGCCGCCAGTATACAGCCAGGCGCGCGAAGCGACACCGGGCGTTGGTCTAGTCACCTACCTATTTTGTTACCGGCGTTCTATGATGGCCGCCAGTCTTTAGCCACCGCGATGACCCATGGCCGATTCCGCTTTCTTCTGCCCCCTGTCCCACGAGGGCATCCTCGCCGTCCGCGGCTCCGATGCAGGCAAGTTCCTGCAAGGCCAGCTGACCTGCAACATCAACTACCTCAGCCAGGAACACGCCAGCCTCGGCGCCCGCTGCATGGTCAAGGGGCGCATGCAGTCGAGCTTCCGCATAGTGCCCGAGGGCAACGGCTACTTGCTGGCCATGGCCAGCGAACTGCTCGACGCGCAACTGGCCGACCTGAAAAAGTACGCCGTATTCTCCAAGGCCACGCTGACCGACGAAAGCACCGCATGGGCACGCTTCGGCCTGCAAGATGGCGACACCGCGCTGCAGGCGCTGGGGCTTGTCGTGCCCGCAGCCGCTGGTAGCACCGTGCGCCATGACGGGCTGATCGCGATCGCCGTGTCCGCCGGCCGGGTTGAGCTGTGGGTGCCGGCGGCTGACGCCGAGCCTGTACGCCAGGCCCTCGCCGCAGCGCTGCCCGAAGGCACGCTCAACGACTGGCTGCTGGGCCAGATTCGCGCAGGTATCGGCCAGGTCATGGGCCCGACCCGTGAACTGTTCATCCCGCAGATGATCAACCTGCAGGCCGTCGACGGCGTCAGTTTCAAGAAAGGCTGCTACACCGGCCAGGAAATCGTCGCCCGCATGCAGTACCTGGGCAAACTCAAGCGCCGCCAGTACCGCCTGGCTCTGGACCAGCAGGCCATTCCGGCCCCGGGCGCCGAGATCTTCTCGCCCACCCATGGGTCGTCGGTCGGTGAAGTGGTCATTGCTGCCGGCAACGGCGCCGGCTGCGAACTGCTCGCAGTGCTGAGCGCCGAGGCGGTGGAAGACGGCAACCTGCACCTGGGCAGCCTCGAAGGCCCGCGCCTGCAGGTGCTGACCCTGCCTTACGAACTGGACCGCGACCGGGAAATCCAGCGCTGACCAGCCTGCCCCACCCCTGTGGCGGGGCCGCACCACCACTGCGGTAGACATGCCCATGAACAAGCTGGCCGAGTTGGTTCAAGCACAATTGCTCGACGCCATCGAAAAGGATGACCTGGTCCTGCCAACCCTGCCCGAGGTTGCCTTGAGCATCCGCGAAGCAGCGGAAGACAACGAGATCAGCGTAGCGGCCCTGAGCAAGGTGATCGGCCGCGACGCGGCCCTTTCAGCGCGCCTGATCAAGGTCGTCAACAGCCCACTGCTGCGTGCTGCGGTCGAGGTGACCGACCTGCATACCGCCATCACGCGGCTAGGCATCAACTACAGCTGCAACCTGGCCATCGGCCTGGTGATCGAGCAGATTTTCCATGCCCGCTCGCCGGCAGTCGAGCAGAAACTGCGCGATATCTGGGCCAGTAGCCTGGAAGTGGCGGGCATCAGCTACGAAATCTGCCGTCGCTTTACACCTCTGAAGCCTGACCAGGCCACCTTGGGTGGGCTGGTCAACCAGATTGGCGCGCTGCCGGTACTCATCTATGCCGAAGAGCACAACGAACTGTTGTCCGACCCGGTTTGCCTGCATTACGTGATCGAGCAACTCCAGCCGGTGCTGGGGGACAAGATCCTCAAGGCCTGGGAGTTTCCGGAGCAGTTGGTCAACCTGCCGAGCCAGGTTCATGACCTGGACCGCCAGACTGACAAGATCGATTACATTGACATCGTGCAGATCGCCCGCTGCATCAGTCAGCGCGGGCGCCACCGGCCATTGGCTGCGCTGCCGGCTTACCGCCATCTGGGTCTGCCGTTCGGCACCGAGCTGGAGGTCGATGAACTGCTAGAGGCGCGGAGCATGTTGCGCTGAGCTGTAACAGCCTGCCTGGGCCCTTTCGCAGGTGAGCCCGCGAAAGGGTCGACACAGGCAAACCCTCAATCCGCAATAAAACTCACCCGCACCCGCAACCCGCCCTTCTCGCCATCATGCAGGCTCACCTGCGCCAGGTGCGCCCGACAGATCTCGCCAACGATCGCCAGCCCTAGTCCACTGCCCTGCGCACTTCGCCGGTAGAAACGCTCGAACACCCGTTCGCGCTCGGCCTCGGGAATACCTGGCCCGTCGTCTTCCACTTCCAGCACCGCCGGCGCCATTACCCGCAAAATCACATTGCCACCCGCTGGCGTATGCGCCAAGGCATTGTCCACCAGGTTGCTCAACAACTCGTTGAGCAATGTCGGCTCCCCCTTCAGCCACACCGGCGCCTCGGCCTCCAGCGCCAACGCCACCCCGCGCTTGTGCGCCAAAGGCGCCATGGCCATGCCCAATTCGCGGGCCAGCTGGCTCAAATCCAGACGCTGCGCACCGCCCTCGGCAATGGCCCGTGCGCCATTCTCGACCCGTGCCAACGACAGTAGCTGGTTGGCCAGGTGGGTCAGCCTGTCGGTGCCCTGGGCTGCAGACTCCAAGGTCTGCCGCCACTCCTGTGGCTCGGCCGAGCGCAAGCCCAGCTCGACACGTGCCTTCAACGCCGCCAGCGGCGTTCGCAGTTCGTGGGCCGCGTCGGCAATGAACTGCGCCTGGCGCTCGAACTGGCCGCGCAAGCGCTCGGTAAAGTGGTTCAAGGCGCGCACCAGCGGGCCCAGCTCGCGCTGTACCTGTACCACCGGCAACGCTCGCAAGTCGTCCGGCTGACGTTCCTCCACCGCTGTGCGCAGGCGCTCCAACGGCCGCAACGCGGCACTCACGGCAAACCACACCATCACCAACGCCCCCAGTGCCAGCATGCCCAGGCGCAGCAGGGTATCGGCCATCAGCCCTCGGGCCATACGCACCCGCGCTTCCTCGGTTTCGGCTACGCGGATTTCTGCCATGCCGTTCATGTTCGGCTCGCTGACCGGCTTCAGCAGGCTGACCACACGAACGTCCTGGCCCAGGTAAGTGGCGTTGTAGAACCGTGCCAATGCCGGATAGTCGTCGGTGCGCGGCGTGCCAGGCGGCGGTGGCGGCAGGTTCTCGTAGCCAGAAATCAGCCTTTGCTGGATATCCAGCACCTGATAGTAAATGCGCCCCGCACTGTCATAGGCGAACGTGTCCAGCGCCACGTAAGGCACATCCGCGCTCAACGAACCATCGCGCTGCGACAGGCCCGCGGCGATGGTTCTCGCCGAAGCCAGCAGGGTGCGGTCGTAGGCGGTGTCGGCGGCCTCGCGGCCATTCCAGTAGGCGCTAAGGCCGCTGGCCAGCATCAGCACCACCAGCAACAGCGCCAAATTACCCAGCAAGCGCCCGCGCAGGCTGCCGTTGTCACGCATCGCGGTGCTCAAGCAAATAACCCAGACCACGGAAAGTGACGATGGCTACGGGGTGCCCGTCGAGCTTCTTGCGCAGGCGGTGAATGTAGATTTCGATGGCGTCAGGGCTGGCTTCTTCGTCCAGGCCAAACACCTGGGCAGCCAGCTGCTCCTTGCTCATCACCCGACCCGGGCGGGCGATCAGCGCTTGCAGCACACTCTGCTCGCGTGAGGTCAGCGTCAGGTTGTCATCACCGAGGGTGAAGCGCCGGGTGTCCAGGTCATACACCAACGGCCCACAGCGTTGCTGTCGCTCGCCACCGAGCACACTACGGCGCAGCAAGGCCTTGACCCGCGCTTCCAGCTCGGTCAGCTCAAACGGCTTGGCCAGATAATCGTCGGCGCCCAGGTTCAGGCCATGGACCCGGTCCTTGACGTCGCTGCGCGCAGTCAGCATCAGCACTGGCAAGGTTTTGCCACGGCCTCGCAAGCGCGCCAGTACCTCAAAGCCGTCCATGCGCGGCAGGCCGACATCCAGCACGGCCACGGCGTATTCCTCACTGGCCAGCGCCAAGTCGGCAGCCACGCCGTCATGCAGCACATCTACGGTCAGGCCATGGCTTTTCAAGGCCAGGGCCACGCTTTCGGCCAGTTGCAGGTGGTCTTCGACCAGTAGCACACGCATCGGATTCTCCCGGCTCGGGTGGGGCGGTGGCGCGGAGTGTACCGCTGTCACCACGCCTGTGAAGCCCCTCGTGACAAACCTTTCACGCTGAAAGGTTAGCGAAAGGTTCGTTGCCTAGCATCGCACCACGGTCGCCCTTCGCGCCGAAAAAAGCACCAGCAAGGTGCAACGAATAAGAACAATAAACGGAGTCATCGACGATGCTGTCATTGCAGCCGCAGGCGTTCGCGCCTACCCGTTCCTTTGCCGCACGCCCCTCAGCCATCGCCAGCGCCCTCGCGCTTGCCGGTGTCGCCCCGATGAGCCAGGCCGCCTTCTTCGAAGACAGCACGGCCACCTTCGAAACCCGCAACATGTACTTCAACCGCGACTTCCGCGACGGCACCAGCGCGCAGCAATCCAAGCGCGATGAATGGGCCCAGGGCTTCATCCTCAATTTCGAGTCTGGCTACACCGATGGCACCGTAGGCTTTGGCCTGGACGCATTGGGCATGCTCGGCATCAAGCTCGACTCCAGCCCCGACCGTACCGACAGCGGCCTGCTGCCGACCCACGATGACGGCAAGGCTGCCGACGAATACTCCAAGCTGGGCCTGACCGGCAAGGTGAAGATCTCCCAGACTGAACTCAAGATCGGCACCCTGATCCCCGAATTGCCGACCCTGCAGCCCAACGACGGGCGTATCCTGCCGCAAACCTTCGAGGGCGGCCTGCTCACCTCCAAAGAGATCAAGGGCCTGACCTTCACCGGTGGCCGCCTGGACAAGGCCAAGGATCGCAACGACACCAACTGGGAAGACCTGGCGCTGAACAACAAGAACGGCCGCTTCGGTGGCAGCTTCAGCGCTGACAACCTGGCCCTGGGCGGGCTCGACTACCAGTTCACCGACCGCATCACCGGCAGCTACCACTTCGCCCAGCTCGACGATATTTACCGCCAGCACTTCATCGGCATGGTCGCCACCCAGCCATGGGGCCCGGGCACCTTGGGTGCCGACCTGCGCCTTGCCATCAGCGACGACGCCGGTGCAGCCAAGGCCGGCAACATCGACAACACCACCGTCAACGGCATGCTCAGCTATGCCCTGGGCGGGCACAAGGTCAGCGCCGCCTGGCAGCAGCTGTCTGGCGAAAGTGCCTTCCCGTATGTAGATGGCGCCGACCCGTACCTGGTCAACTTCGTCCAGATCAACGACTTCGCCGGTGCCGACGAACGCTCCTGGCAGGCGCGCTACGACTACAACTTCGCCGCGCTCGGCGTACCGGGTCTGACCTTCATGACCCGTTACATCAGCGGTGACAACGTCAGCCGTGCTGCCGGTGGCGAAGGCAAAGAGTGGGAACGCAACACCGAACTGAAGTACGTGGTACAAAGCGGCCCGTTGAAGAACGTCGCCGTGCGCCTGCGCAACGCCACCTTCCGCTCCAACTTCGCCCGTGACGCGGATGAAGTGAGGCTGTTGGTCAGCTACAGCGTGGCGCTGTGGTAACCCCATAGCGGTAATCCAATAACAACAACGCTCACGGAGATCGACGATGACCTTTTCACTGCGCCGCCTCGTCCTCGCTACCGGCTGCCTGCTGTTGGCCGGCAACGCCCTCGCTGCAGAACCGAAACGCCCCGAATGCATCGCACCCGCCTCCCCTGGCGGTGGCTTCGACCTGACCTGCAAGCTGGTGCAAAGCGCACTGGTACAAGAAAAAATCCTCAGCAAGCCGATGCGCGTCACCTACATGCCCGGCGGTGTCGGCGCGGTCGCGTACAACGCCGTGGTCGCCCAGCGCCCGGCAGACGCCGGCACGCTGGTGGCCTGGTCCAGCGGCTCACTGCTTAACCTGGCCCAGGGCAAATTCGGCCGTTTTGACGAAAACGCGGTGAAATGGCTGGCTGCCGTCGGCACCAGCTACGGTGCCATCGCGGTGAAAAGCGACTCGCCCTACAAGACACTTGATGACCTGGTCGCAGCGCTGAAGAAAGACCCGAGCAAGGTCGTGATCGGTTCCGGCGGTACCGTCGGCAGCCAGGACTGGATGCAGACCGCGTTGATCGCCAAGGCCGCAGGCATAAACCCGCGCGACCTGCGCTACGTGGCCCTGGAGGGCGGCGGCGAAATCGCCACGGCATTGCTGGGCGGCCATATCCAGGTCGGCTCTACCGACATTTCCGACTCCATGCCGCACATCCAGAGCGGCAACATGCGCATCCTCGCGGTGTTCTCTGAAAACCGCCTGGACGAGCCGGAAATGAAAGACATTCCTACTGCCAAGGAGCAGGGCTACGACATCGTCTGGCCGGTGGTGCGCGGTTTCTACCTGGGGCCAAAAGTGAGCGACGAGGACTACGCCTGGTGGAAGGCCTCGTTCGACAAGATGCTGGCCTCCGAGGACTTCGCCAAGCTGCGAGACCAGCGCGAGCTGTTCCCGTTCGCCATGACCGGCGAAGAGCTGGACGGCTATGTGAAGAAGCAAGTGGCTGACTACAAGGCACTGGCCAAGGAATTCGGCCTGATCCAGTAAGCCTGTCGGACTCACCACCACCCCTGTGGGAGCGGCCTTGTGTCGCGATCGGCCGCGAAGCGGCCCCTGGCAAAGCCGATACGATGCTTCGGACTGATCGCATCGGCAGGTTTAGCGGCCGCTTCGCGCCCGATCGCGACGCAAGGCCGCGCCCACAGGATGTGCATTTCACTTGAGCAATCCCAGCGAGGATTCCCCAATGATCCTTCAACGCATTTTCGCCCTGGCCCTGCTGGCGGTGTGTGCCGCCCTGGCCGTGATGGCCTGGCCCTATCAGGCTGCATTCTCCTATGAACCGGTGGGCCCGCGCGCTTACCCGCTGCTGGTGCTCGGCCTGATGGGGCTGGGCCTGCTGTACCTGGTGTTCCGCCCAACGCCCATCGTGCGCAAGGATGACGAACCGGAGCTGGACCGCGAGACCCTGATCAAGATCACCGCCTGTGTCGGCCTGCTGATCGTCTTCGCCGCCACTTTTGAAGCGCTCGGCTTCATCCTCAGCGCCATCCTGGTCGGCCTGCCCATGGCTCGGCTGTACGGTGGCCGCTGGCTGCAAAGCGCCATTGTGGTGGCCGGCATGAGCATTTTCCTCTACTGGCTGTTCGACCGTGTGATGGACGTGCCACTGCCCCTTGGCCTGCTGAGCGTACTGGAGAACTGACATGGATACCTTGAGCTACCTGGGCCAGGGCTTCGGCATTGCCCTGTCCCCTTACAACCTGGTCACCGCCCTCTCCGGCACCTTGATCGGCACCGTGGTCGGCCTGCTGCCGGGCCTGGGCCCGATCAATGGCGTGGCCCTGCTGATCCCCATCGCCTTTGCCCTCGGCCTGCCGCCGGAATCGGCGCTGATCCTGCTGGCGGCGGTGTACCTGGGCTGCGAATATGGCGGGCGTATCAGCTCGATCCTGCTGAACATCCCGGGCGAAGCCTCGACCGTGATGACAACCCTGGACGGCTACCCGATGGCTCGCCAAGGACTGGCAGGCGTCGCGCTGTCGCTGTCGGCCTGGAGCTCGTTCATCGGCGCCTTCATTGCCACCTGCGGCATGGTGCTGTTCGCCCCGCTGCTGGCGAAATGGGCCATCGCCTTCGGCCCGGCGGAGTATTTTGTGCTGATGGTGTTCGCCATCGTCGCGCTGGGTGGCATGGCCGGTGACAAACCACTGAAAACCTTCATTGCCGCTCTCATCGGCCTGTTCCTGTCGGCGGTCGGCATCGACGCCAACAGCGGCGTGTACCGCTTCACCGGTGACAGCGTGCACCTGGCCGACGGCATTCAGTTCGTGGTGCTCGTGCTGGGCCTGTTCTCCATCAGCGAAATCCTCCTGCTGCTGGAAAAGACCCACCATGGCCACCAGGCGGTCAAGGCTACCGGCCGTATGCTGTTCAACTTCAAGGAAGCGGCCTCGGTGTTCCTGGTCAACATCCGTTGCGGCCTGCTCGGTTTCATCATGGGTGTTCTACCCGGCGCCGGCGCAACGCTGGCCAGCGCCGTGGCCTACATGACCGAGAAACGCATGGCCGGGGAAAGCGGCAAGTTCGGCAAAGGCGATGCCCGTGGCCTGGCAGCGCCGGAAACGGCCATTGGTGCGTCCTGCTGTGGCGCCCTGGTCCCGATGCTGACCCTGGGCGTACCGGGCTCTGGCACCACAGCTGTGATGATCGGCGCCCTGACCCTGTACAACATCACCCCTGGCCCACTGCTGTTCGAACAGCAGCCAGATATTGTCTGGGGCCTGATCGCCTCGCTGTTCGTCGCCAACATCATGCTGGTGATCCTCAACATCCCGATGATCCGCATCTTCACCCGCATCCTCGCCGTGCCAAACTGGGCGCTGGTGCCGGTGATCGCCATCATCACCGCGATCGGTGTGTACGCCGTGCATGCTACCACCTTCGACCTGTTCCTCATGGTCGGTATCGGCATCATGGGCTACATCCTGCGCAAGCTGGACTTCCCTCTGTCGCCGATTCTGCTGGGCTTCATCCTCGGCGGGCTGATGGAGCAAAACCTGCGTCGGGCGCTGTCGATCTCCAACGGTGAACTGGGCATCCTCTGGTCCAGCCCGATCAGCATGGGCGTCTGGGCGCTGGTAGTGCTGATGCTCGCCCTGCCGCTGCTGCGCATCTGGCGCAAACGCAGCCTGCAGCGCCGGGCCCTGGCCGATGCCTGATCGGTCGTTGCCATTGTTCGTCGCGACCGGGCTGGTCGGCCTTGCTGGCGGTTTTGCCGCCAGCAAGGTCGGCTGGCCTTTGCCATGGATGGTCGGTTCATTGCTGGCGATCATCCTGGTGCGCTGCCTGACGCGTTGGCAGCTGTCGGAAATCCCCAACGGCCGCAAGTGCGGGCAGTGGATCATCGGCATCGGTATTGGCCTGCACTTCACCCCTGCAGTGATCGAGCAGGTGGCCAGTCATTTTGCGCTGATCTGCTTCGGTGCGTTGTTCACCACCCTGTCCAGCGTGATCAGCGTATGGCTGCTGCGGCGAACCGGCGAAGACCGCGCCACCGCGTTCTTTGCCAGCATGCCAGGCGGTTCGGGAGAGATGGTCAACCTTGGGGCGCGCAATGGCGCGGTGCTCAGCCAGGTGGCGGCAGCGCAGAGCCTGCGTGTACTGGCAGTGGTGCTGTGCGTGCCAGCGCTGTTCAAGTTTCTGCTGGGTGACGGGGTACCACTGAACCACACCGGTAGCGTGAGCTGGGGCTGGCTGGCGTTGATTGCGCCCTTGGGCGTTGCCGTTGCCTTGCTCTGGCAGCGCTTGCGCCAGCCCAACCCATGGCTGTTCGGGCCATTGCTGGTCGCGGCTACGGTCAGCCTGGCCGGCAACCTGCAGATCGCCCTGCCCAACGGCGCCAGCCAGATCGGCCAGTGGCTCATCGGCAGCGGCCTGGCCTGCCACTTCAACCGCGCGTTCTTCCGACGCGCACCGTCGTTCCTGGGGCGCACCTTGATGGCCACGGCGTTGTGCATGGCGATTGCCGGCAGTGCCGCGTGGGTGCTGAGCATGATGACTGCACTGGACTTGCGTTCGCTGACACTGGGGATGATGCCTGGCGGGATCGCCGAAATGAGCCTCACGGCCGAAACGTTGCAATTGTCAGTGCCGCTGGTGACGGCACTGCAGGTGATGCGCCTGATCTTGGTGTTGTTTCTGGCAGAACCGCTTTTCCGGTTGTGGGACAACAGGTATTCAAGCTGCAAGCCCCCTGAAGATAGATAGTTACCACTTGCCCAATGCCCGGGTGAATAGAGTCGGATTGCTGCCCTGATCGCCAGCAAACCCACACTTCCCGGCATTCAAGAGGTAATGATGAAAGTCCGTCTTTCTTGCAACTATCGCTCGGCTATTGCCTGGGCATGCCTTGCCATCAGCGCAGGCAGCTTTGCCGCAGAGTCACCTGCCCCCGTCCAGATCAACGTCGTGGCTATCAATGATCTTCACGGCTACCTGGAACCCAACCCCCAGGACTACGCCGGCGCGCAAGGCGCTACCCGCCTGACCTACGGCGGCATCGCCACACTCGGCGCCATGCTCGATGAACTGCGAACGCAGGACCCCGATCTGCTGTTCATCGGGGCTGGCGACTTGATAGGGGGCAGCCCCGCCATTTCTGCGCTGTGGGCTGACGAGCCTGTGCTTGAGGCCTTGAACGCGATGGGCATGATTGTCAGCGCATCCGGGAACCACGAACTGGATGCAGGCAAGGCCGAGTTTCTTCGTCAGATCCACGGAGGATGCGAGTCAACGCGCCCTGAAAAGGCCTGCACGTTTCGCGGCAATTATCCAGGAAGTGGCTTCCCTTACATAGCGTCCAACCTGATCGATACCACCACGGGCGAGCGCTTGCTACCGGCCTATCACATTCAAGAGGTGAAAGGGGTCAAGATAGCGTTCGTCGGTGCCGTGCCACGCAACATGGAAAAAGTGGTCTCGGCCAGAGCATTCGCAGGGCTCAAAGCCACAGATGAAGCGCAAGCCATCAATGACGTGATTCCGGAGCTCAAGGCCAAAGGCGTCAATGCAATCATCGCGGTCATGCACCAGGGAGGGGATACGGTCGAGCCGTTCGACACGCAGGATTGCAGCCAGCTGAGTGGCGCGGTCGTCGACGTGGCGAAGCGGCTGGATCCCGCGGTAGATGCTGTCATCAGCGGTCACTCGCATGCCAGCTATCAATGCAAGGTGGGTGACCTGAGCATCACTCAGGCTGGCAAATACGGCCACTTCCTGACTCAGTTGAAGTTGCAGGTAACGCCAGGCACCCATCACGTCACGAACATCACCGCCCGCAATATTCCTGCTGACCCACAGAACTACCTGCCGAATGCCAAGTTGACGAGTTTGCTGGAGGAAGTGCGTCAGCGGTCCGGGGAAAAATTGCTCGAACCCATAGGACGCATCTCGACGGCAGAACTTGACCGTAAAGAAAATGCCGCCGGTGAAACAACCTTGGGGAACCTGGTCACGGATGCCCAATTGGCCATGACCCAGGCGTTTCAGACACAAGTTGCCTTTCTCAACCTGGGTGGGCTGCGCAGTGATCTTATCCAGCCTGCCGATAGCGACCTGACCTACGAACAATTATTCGCCGTACAACCGTTCAATAACCCGTTGGTGGTTCAGGAACTGACAGGCAAGCAGATTACCGAACTGCTCAACCTTCAATGGAACAGGGGCAGTTTCAATCCGCTGCAAGTATCGAAGGGTTTTCATTATGAGTGGGATGGTTCACGGCCTGTCGGCAGCCGTGTCGTCGAGGGCAGTGTGCGTCTTCACGGCAAACCCGTTGAGCCGTTGACCCATTATCGCGTCGTCAGCAACCTGTTCCTGGCCGATGGTGGCGGTGGCTTGGCCACTTTCAAAGAAGGAAGGCGACGCCAGGACACCGGCATCTCCGACCTGGAAGCCTTGGTGGCGTATGTGCGCCAGAACCATGAGCGGGGTATTGCTATTGGCCAGCGCAGCGAGCCGCGCATCAGCATGACGCCCTGAGCGATTGCGTACCCCACCCCGGTTTCTCACAGCGGGGGCAGTGCCCAGTCGATGGGCCCGAGTCCCCGCTGTTCGAGGAAGCTGTTGGTACGGCTGAAATGCCCGCAACCGATGAACCCGCGGTACGCCGACAGCGGCGAAGGATGGACCGACTTCAGTACCAGGTGCTTGGTACCGTCGATCAGCTTCTGCTTGCTCTGTGCGTGCGCCCCCCATAGCAGGAATACCACGTTCGGGCATTGCTCACTGACCACTTGAATGATCCGGTCGGTAAACAATTCCCAGCCTTTCTTGGCATGCGACGCGGCATTGGCGCGCTCGACTGTCATGGTCGTGTTGAGCAACAGAACGCCTTGTTCTGCCCAGCTCTGGAGGTAGCCGTGGCTGGGGATCGGGATGTTCAGGTCGCGCTGCAGCTCCTTGTAGATATTGACCAGCGACGGCGGCGTGGCCACGCCCGGTTGCACCGAGAAGCACAAGCCATGGGCCTGCCCCGGCCCGTGATACGGGTCCTGACCGAGGATGACCACCTTCACCTGGTCCAGCGGTGTCGAATTGAGCGCATTGAAGATCAGCGGCCCTGGCGGGTAGATTTCCTTGCCAGCAGCGTACTCGCCACGCAGAAATTCGCGCAGCTGGTGCATGTAAGGCTGGTCGAATTCACCGCGCAATGCGGCCTTCCAGCTGGGTTCGAGTTTGATGCGATCGTCGTCAGTCATGGGGCCTTCCATAAACAATGGCGCGACACTAGGTAAGCCCTTCGCGCTTGTCAAACGATCCGACCGACGACCGGCATGATTGGCCAGGCAAGCCATACTTGAGCGATGACTTGCGAGAGGTAGTCCATGACCATTCACTGCGAGGTACTCACCGGCGTCGATGGCGCCCGCATCGGCATCGCCACCCTGGATGCGCCCAAGGCGCTCAATGCCCTGACCCTGCCGATGATCGAAGTGCTGGGCGAACAACTGCATGCCTGGGCCCGCGACCCGGGTATCGTCAGCGTGCTGCTGCGCGGCAACGGGGCAAAAGCCTTTTGCGCAGGCGGCGATGTACGTGCGCTGGTGCAAGCCTGCCGCGACCACCCCGGCAGTGTCCCACCGCTGGCGGCCTCTTTCTTCGCCGCCGAATACCGCCTGGACTTTGCCCTGCACACCTACCCCAAACCGTTACTCTGTTGGGGCCATGGGCATGTGCTGGGTGGCGGCATGGGGCTGCTGCAAGGCGCCAATGTGCGTATCGTCACACCCAGCAGCCGGCTGGCCATGCCGGAAATCAGCATCGGCCTGTACCCTGACGTAGGCGCCAGTTGGTTCCTGGCCCGGCTGCCGGGCAAGCTGGGTTTGTTCTTCGGCCTGACCGGCGCGCCGATCAACGCCCGCGATGCCCTTGACCTGGGCCTGGCTGACCGTTTTCTGGGCGAGCACCAGCAAGAGGCCTTGATCGAAGAGTTGCTGCAACTCAACTGGCAGGAGCAGACCGCCATACAACTGAACAGCTTGCTCAAGGCCGAGCAGCATCGTGCCTGCGCCGAGCTGCCTGATGCCCAGTGGCTGCCACGACGGCATGTGATCGATCAGTTACTCGACGTGGCGGATGCGGCTTCAGCCTGGCGCGCGCTGGAAAGGCTCAAGCAGCATGACGACCCATTGCTGGCAGATGCCGGCCAACGCCTGCATGAGGGTTGTCCGCTGACGGCGCATCTGGTCTGGGAGCAAATCCGCCGGGCGCGGTACCTGTCGTTGGCGCAAGTGTTCCAGATGGAATACAGCATGAGCCTGAACTGTTGCCGTCACCCTGAATTCAGTGAAGGCGTGCGCGCTCGCCTGCTGGACAAAGACAACCAGCCGCGCTGGCACTGGCCTGATGTGGCGCAAGTGCCGGCGGCGGTAGTCGAGGCGCATTTTGCCAAGGCATGGGAAGGACGGCACCCATTGGCGGATGTGGGTTAGTCTGCTGATGCGGGGGCTGCTTTTCAGCCCCCGCCTCCGCTCAGCTAGCGCTGCCAGTTTCCTCCTCGCCCCTGCCCGCCCCGCCCGTCCCAGCGCCCGCGGTCGTCAACCTGCCGATTGGAGTGCCGGTCGCCCTGCCGGTAACGCTGGCTGTCATTGCGATAGTCATGGCGATCCCGGTCCTGCCGGTAGTCTTGCCGCTGGCGATTGCCGTAGTCATAGCGCGGGTTGCCATGCCACTGGTTCATCCTCGGCTGCGGATAGGGCCGGTAATGGGGCACAGGGGCCGACCGATTGTAGTAACGGGGAGCAGGCTGATAGTAGTAGCGCGGCGCAGGCGCTACATAGTACCGGTCATAGCGGTAATACCCCGGCGCCACATAGCGGTCGGTGGAGTAGTAGTCCGAACGGTAGTAGCCCCCGCGTTCATAGTACGGGGCGCAGGCCGAAGTCATCAGCCCCAGCAGGGCGATCAACAGGATTCGATAGGACATGGCGGCCTCCTGGACCGCTGGAGTGCCCGAACAGCGGCGCTGGCGAGCGTCGAGACGAGATGCGTCAATCGACATTGACTAAGACAGCGGCGCGCAGGTGCAGTGCCATTTCTGCAATAACTTGATACAGCTGAAATAACCCTGAAAAACTTGCAGTCATTTGTCGGCCATCTCACTAGAATAAGCGGCTCGGCACACATCACGGGAAGATCATGCCCTTACGTTCCGCTCTGTTCTCGCAACGCTCGCTGATCGTTACCCTGCTCGTGTTATTGGCCTGCGGCTTCCTGGCCACCTCGCTGCTCAGCTACTTCTCCTCGCGCAGCGCCATCCGCGACGGCATCATCAATACCGAATTGCCGCTGACCTCCGACACTGTCTACTCGGAAATCCAGAAAGACCTGATCCGCCCGGTGCTGATCGCCTCGATGATGGCCCAGGACACCTTCCTGCGCGACTGGGTGCTGTCCGGCGAGCAGGATACCGAACGCATGACCCGCTACCTGAGCGAGGTCATGGGCAAGCAGGACATCTTCACGTCCTTTTTCGTGTCCGATCGCACGCGGACCTACTACCAGGCCAAAGGCGTGCTCAAGCACGTCGAACCGGGCACCTGGCGTGATGCCTGGTATTTCCGTCTGCGTGAACTCAAGGCCCCTTATGAGATCAACGTCGACCTGGACATGGCCAACCAGGACAGCCTGACCGTGTTCATCAACTACCAGGTGCACGACTACCAGCAGCGCTTCATCGGCGCGGCAGGCGTAGGGCTGAGCGTATCGTCGGTGGTCAAGCTGATCGATCAGTACCAACGCCGCTACCAACGCGCGGTGCTCTTCACCGATGCCAAAGGCAAGGTGCTGTTGACCGGCTCCGAGGGTGGCCCGCATGGTTTGCAAGTTGGCCAGTCACTCAGCGACAACCCTGAGCTGAAAGCCATGCTGGCCGAGCAGAGGGTGCCGGGCGAAGGCAGCCACGAGTACCATGACAGCGAAAACCACAGCCACTTTCTCAACGTTCGCCACCTGCCCGAACTGGACTGGTACCTGTTGGTGGACAAACGCGAAACCGGCGTCCTCGACCGCATTCGCCATGCGCTGTACCTGAACCTGGCGATCTGTACGATGATCACCCTGGTGGTGCTGGCACTGGTGCATGCCATGGTCCGCCGCCACCAGGCCAGCACCGAAGCCTTGGCCACGCTCGACAGCCTCACCGGCTTGCACAACCGGCGCAGCTTCGACCTGCTCGCCGCCCAGGCGCTGCGAGACGCCCGGCGCGACAGTAGCCCTCTGGTGGCCTTGCTGATTGATCTGGACCACTTCAAGGCGTTGAACGACAACCACGGCCACCTGGCAGGTGACGAAGTGCTACGCCAATTCGCCAATGTGCTGCAAGGCAGCCTGCGTCAGTCAGATATACTGTGCCGCTGGGGCGGTGAGGAATTCATCGTGCTGCTGCGCGAAGCTGAAGGCGGCCAGGCCGTCGAGGTGGCGGAAAAGATCCGGCGACGCACCGAACAGCTGACCTTCAGTTACGACAACCAGCCGCTGCGACTGACCACCAGCATCGGCCTGAGCAGCCTGCAACCGGGGGATACCCTGCACGCCCTGCTGACCCGCGCCGACCGCGCGCTTTATCGTGCCAAGCAGGCTGGCCGCAACCGCGTCTGCAGTGAAACCCGCCATGAATGACAAGCAACACTGCCCCGCTTGCGGTGCCCTCAACCAGTGCAGCCTGGCCGACCCACGCCGTGCCACCCAGGCGTGTTGGTGCTACAGCGTGACCATCGACCCGGCCGTGCTTCAGGCCCTGCCCGATGAACTGCGTAACAAGGCCTGTCTGTGCCCGCGCTGCGCCGCCGTTGAAGAACAGCTCCGTCCATCCGCTGCCCACTGATCGTTGCCATGCGCCTTGACCGTTTCCTCGCCAACCTGCCCAGCTACAACCGCCAGCAAGTTCGCCTGATGCTGGCGCAACGCCGCGTGCGGGTGGACGGCAAGGTCGCCAGTGACCCGCTGACCGACGTGCGTGAATTCAGCCGCGTAGAGCTGGACGAGCAACTGCTGCAGGCCGGCCGTCCGGCCCGCTACCTGATGCTGTACAAGCCCACTGGCTGCGTAAGCGCCACCCACGATCCGCAACACCGTACCGTTCTCGACCTGCTGCCCACGGCGTTGCGAGATGACCTGCACATAGCCGGGCGCCTGGATTTCAACACCACCGGCCTGATGATCCTGACCAACGATGGCCAGTGGTCACGGCGCCTGACCCAGCCTGCTACCAAGCTGCCCAAGCATTATCTGGTGGACACCGAGGACGAGATTGGCGAGCACTATGTGGCCAAGTTTCGCGAGGGTTTCTATTTTGCCTTCGAAGACCTCACCACCCAACCAGCCCGGCTGGAGATCCTCGGCCCCCACCGAGCCCGGTTGGCAATCGTCGAGGGGCGGTACCACCAGGTCAAACGCATGTTCGGGCACTTCAACAACAAGGTGGTGGGGCTGCATCGGGAGAGCATGGGAGCGATCCGGCTGGATCCGGGGTTGGCGCCGGGGGAGTATCGTGAACTGACGGGCAATGAGATAGCCACTGTCCAGGCGTGACAGACAGCCCCTGTCGTCACACGACCGCTCAGCGACAAAAGTCACATTACTTACCGAACGGCACTTGCGCGATCCCCAACCCACTGCTTGAATCCAAATCGTCAGTCTGCATGTGACTACCAAGTCACACCTGCAGCCGATGACACTTTTTGCCGGCCACCCAAAGCCTAGATGCCTTGGGGCACGGCAAATTGCCCGCCAAAAACAATACCGTCGACGCAAGTGCCAAGGATCGACACAGGGCCCCCGGTTTATCTTCAGGCAAATGCCTACCTGTCATAAAGAACGTGCACCCTAGGTGACGCGAATACCCTTTTTGCGCCAGGAGTCGATGACATGAGGCCAGAAATCGCTGTACTTGATATCCAAGGTCAGTATCGGGTTTACACGGAGTTCTATCGCGCGGATGCGGCCGAAAACACGATCATCCTGATCAACGGCTCGCTGGCCACCACGGCCTCGTTCGCCCAGACGGTACGTAACCTGCACCCACAGTTCAACGTGGTTCTGTTCGACCAGCCGTATTCAGGCAAGTCCAAGCCGCACAACCGTCAGGAACGGCTGATCAGCAAGGAGACCGAGGCGCATATCCTCCTTGAGCTGATCGAGCACTTCCAGGCAGACCACGTGATGTCTTTTTCGTGGGGTGGCGCAAGCACGCTGCTGGCGCTGGCGCACCAGCCGCGGTACGTGAAGAAGGCAGTGGTGAGTTCGTTCTCGCCAGTGATCAACGAGCCGATGCGCGACTATCTGGACCGTGGCTGCCAGTACCTGGCCGCCTGCGACCGTTATCAGGTCGGCAACCTGGTCAATGACACCATCGGCAAGCACTTGCCGTCGCTGTTCAAACGCTTCAACTACCGCCATGTGAGCAGCCTGGACAGCCACGAGTACGCACAGATGCACTTCCACATCAACCAGGTGCTGGAGCACGACCTGGAACGTGCGCTGCAAGGCGCGCGCAATATCAACATCCCGGTGTTGTTCATCAACGGCGAACGCGACGAGTACACCACGGTCGAAGATGCGCGGCAGTTCAGCAAGCATGTGGGCAGAAGCCAGTTCAGCGTGATCCGCGATGCGGGCCACTTCCTGGACATGGAGAACAAGACCGCCTGCGAGAACACCCGCAGTGTCATGCTGGGGTTCCTCAAGCCAACCGTGCGTGAACCCCGCCAACGTTACCAACCCGTGCAACAGGGGCAGCATGCATTTGCCATCTGAGCGGCTCGGCGCCTTGTAGCAAATACCCGCAGGCCACGGGGCGCCGACAAGCTTTTTTATAACTTGGGCTTCTAATTCGCTGAAGGTTCTGGTAAAAAGTCGAGCTCAGATGCGGGTATAGTTTAGTGGCAAAACGAAAGCTTCCCAAGCTTTAGTTGAGGGTTCGATTCCCTCTACCCGCTCCACATCGCATTCCCGCATGGCGTTCCAGCAACGTCATCGCAGTCAAAAGGAGCCAAGGCTCCTTTTTTCGTTTTTCACCCTGCCTTGACCTGGCCCATGGCCATTTACCCACCGATCCGCTTCAATGCGCATCGGGCCTTTGCGTGCGCAAGCGAAACGGCTTGTGGCGGGTAGGCTCAATGGATTCGTGAAACCATTCGAAAGGACAACGCATGTTTCTCTCCCGCTGGTTACCGGGCCTTGCCAACCTGCTGCACTACCGCCGTGAATGGTTCCACGCCGATCTGCAAGCGGGCCTGTCGGTAGCCGCGATCCAGATTCCCATTGCCATTGCCTATGCGCAGATCGTCGGGCTGCCGCCGCAATATGGCCTGTACGCCTGTGTGCTACCGATGATGGTCTATGCGCTGATCGGTAGCTCGCGCCAGCTGATGGTCGGCCCCGACGCCGCCACCTGCGCGATGATCGCCGGTGCCGTGGCACCGCTGGCCCTGGGTGACCCGCAGCGCATCGTCGAACTGTCGGTGATCGTCACCGTGCTGGTCGGCGTGATGCTGATTGCCGCGGGCCTGGCGCGCGCCGGGTTCATCGCCAGCTTCTTCTCGCGGCCGATCCTGATCGGCTACCTCAACGGTATCGGCCTGAGCCTGATCGCCGGGCAGCTGTCCAAGGTGGTGGGCTTCCAGATCGAGGGCGACGGTTTCATCCTCAGCCTGATCAACTTCTTCCAGCGCCTGGGGGAAATTCACTGGGTCACATTGATCATCGGCCTGGCCGCCCTGGGCCTGCTCATCTGGCTGCCACGGCGCTACCCGCGTCTGCCCGCAGCCCTCACGGTAGTGGCGCTGTTCATGCTGCTGGTTGGCCTGTTCGGCCTCGACCGCTTCGGCGTTGCCGTCCTTGGGCCGGTACCTGCAGGCATCCCGCAACTGGCCTGGCCACACAGCAACCTGGCGGAAATGAAGAGCCTGCTGCGCGACGCCCTGGGTATCGCCACCGTCAGCTTCTGCAGCGCCATGCTTACCGCACGCAGCTTTGCCGCCCGGCATGGCTATGCGATCAACGCCAACCACGAATTCGTCGCCCTGGGCGTGAGCAACCTGGCGGCCGGGGTTTCCCAGGGCTTTGCCATCAGCGGTGCCGACTCGCGCACTGCAGTCAACGACATGGTCGGTGGCAAAAGCCAGCTGGTGGGCATCATCGCGGCACTGGTGATCGCCCTGATCCTGCTGTTCTTCACCGCACCCATGGCCTGGATCCCGCAGGCTGCGCTGGGCGCCGTGCTGCTGATGGCTGGCTGGGGGCTGATCGACATCAAATCGCTGGGGCATATCCGGCGTCTAAGCCGCTTCGAGTTCTGGCTGTGCCTGCTGACCACGGCGGGCGTACTGGGCCTGGGCGTGCTGCCCGGCATCGTGTTTGCCGTGACCCTGGCGATCCTGCGCCTGCTTTACAGCATCTACCAACCCACCGATGCCGTACTGGGCTGGCTGCCGGGCACCGAAGGCCAGGTGGACATCCGCAAGTTCAAAGACGCCCGCACCGTGCCTGGTCTGGTGGTGTACCGCTTCGACGACGCCATCCTGTTCTTCAATGCCGACTACTTCAAGATGCGCCTGCTTGAAGCCGTGCAAAGCCAGGACCAGCCTAAAGCCGTGCTGTTCGATGCCGAAGCGGTAACCAGCATTGATGTCAGCGGCATCGCCGCCCTGCGCGAAGTGCGTGACACCCTGGCGGCTCAAGGCATCCTCTTCGCCATCGCCCGCGCCCGTGGCACTTTCCTGCGCATGCTGGTGCGCTCGGGGATGGCGCGGGACATGGAAGAAAAACTGCTATTCGGCTCGGTACGCGCGGGGATTCGTGCGTACCGCGTGTGGCGCAACCGAAACCGCAGTGTGCAAGTGACCGAACAGGGTTAGCGGCTTTCATCCTGTTCAACGTGCTACGCCTGTGCTGGCCCTTTCGCGGGTAAACCCGCTCCTACATGGACTTGTAGGGGCGGGTTCACCCGCGAAAGGGCCAGCACAGGCAACACAAAACCTCGCCTTGACACCAACCCTCGCATACCTCGCATGACATGCTAAAGTCGCCCCGTTCCCCGCACCACCCAACGGATCCAGCATGCCCGCACTTGATGCCACCCTTACCCCCTGGCCAGAACTCGCCGCCCGCCACCCCTGCGACGCCCTGCTGCTGGGCAATGGCGCAAGCCGCGCAGTATGGAAGCCGTTCGGCTACTTCTCGCTGTTCGAGCAAGCGCAACGCGCAGGCCGCAAGAAAGGCCTGGCGGTCAGTGACCAGGCACTGTTCAAGTCCTTGGGCACGGAACTGTTCGAGCCGGTGCTCAGCGCCCTCAACACCACCGTGCGTACCAATGCCGCACTGGCCATCAACTCCACCGCGCCGCTGAACCGCTACTACTCGATCAAGGAAGCGTTGATTCACGCCGTGCGCACGGTGCATCTGCCCTGGCCGCTGATGCCACCGGCCACCCTGGCAACCCTCAATCAGGCCCTGCGCGGCTATCGAAGCGTCTACACCAGCAACTACGACCTGTTGCTGCCATGGGCCGTGCAGCACGCCCCGAATGGCTTCGCCGAACTGTTCGACGAACAAGGCTATTTCGACGTGCGACGCACCGGCAGCGAAGGTACCCGGGTGCTGCACCTGCATGGCGGCCTGCACCTGCTCAAGCTGCCCGACGGCACCACCCGCCAGCGCAGCGCTGAAAGCGCCGAACTGCTCGATGGGTTTGCCGTGAATATCCCGGGTGAAGTACCGCTGTTCGTCAACGAAGACCGCAGCGACGAGAAACTGCGCGCTATCCGCAACTCGGACTATCTGAGCTGGTGCCTGGGGCAGCTGGCGCAGGAAAACCAAGGGATATGCCTGTTCGGGCAGCATCTGGACAGCAGTGACCGGCACCTGCTCGACGCTGTGCGCCAAGCCCGTCCGCAACAGCTATCCATTGCCATTCGGCCGCTGGGCGAGGCGTCGGTGATCAATCAGAAGCAGCATTTTGCAGATCGTTTCGGGGATTTGCCGGGGACGGCGCTGCATTTCTTCGATGCCAGCACCCATCCGTTGGGGCAGGCAGCATTGGCTATCGAAGTGCCCTCTGCTCAGCGCTGACAAGGTGCCCGGCAGGCGTACCGGTGGGTGGCGTCAGAGCAACCCATCCGCGCGCAACAACGTTTCCAGGCAATGCTCCTGCACCCCATAGAACGCCTTGAGCTGGGCAATCTTCTCCAGCAACGCCCCATTATCCCCCGCCTGCCGCCGTTTCACCGCAAGAATCATCTTGTTCTTGTTGGTGTGTTCCAGCGAGATGAACTCGAACACCTTGGTTTCATAGCCACAGGCTTCCAGGTACAGCGCACGCAGGCTGTCGGTCAGCATTTCGGCCTGCTGGCCCAGGTGCAGGCCATACTGCAGCATGGGTTGCAGCAACCCTGGGCTGTGCAATTGCGGGCGGATCTGCTTGTGGCAGCACGGCGAGCACATGATGATCGCGGCGTTGCAGCGGATGCCGGTGTGGATGGCGTAGTCAGTGGCGATGTCACAGGCATGCAAGGCGATCATCACCTCGATGGCCTCAGGCACCACGCTGCGTACATCACCACACTGGAACTCCAGGCCCGGGTGGTCGAGGCGTGCGGCCGCGGCGTTGCACAGGTCGACCATGTCCTGGCGCAGCTCCACGCCGGTCACCTGTGCGTCACGGCCCAAACTATTGCGCAGGTAGTCATGCATGGCAAAGGTCAGGTAGCCCTTGCCCGAACCGAAGTCGGCCACCCGCAGCGCCTGTTCCGTCGACACCGGTGCATTGGCCAGGGCGTGATCGAAGACCTCGATGAATTTGTTGATCTGCTTCCACTTGCGTGACATGGACGGGATCAGTGCGCCTTGTGCGTCGGTCACACCGAGGTCGCGCAGAAACGGCCGCGACAGCTCCAGATAACGCTTCTTCTCGCGGTCATGCCCGCTGCCCGCATCGGCCACGCGCGGTGCCTGGGCACCGTGGCGCTGGAGCATCGGTTTGCCCTTCTTGCTGAAGGTCAACTGCACTTCGCCGTCAGCATCGAACAGGTGGGCATTGCGGAAGCTGTCCGGCAGCAGTTCGGCAACCAGCACCTGGGCCTGATCCAGCGGCAGGTTGCGGGTGATGTCGCGGGTCTGGTGGCGGTAGACCAGCGACAGGCACGGCTGGCCCTTGACCTGCAGCGGCTTGGCAATGATCCGTTGCAAGGTCTGGTCGGCACCGACATGGCGCGCCAGCACCAGCTTGACCAGGGTTTCGCCGTGCAGGGCGGCGTTCAGCAGGTCGAGAAACTGAGCGCGCGCATCCGGCGCGCAAGAGGCAGAAGTACTGGCGGACATGAAAAGGGGGCCTTGGGTAGCGGAACGCCTATTCTAACGTGCCGCAGGCACCCTGTGGGAGCAGGCTTGCCCGCGAACACCGGCAAAGCCGGTGGCAGACACCGTGTCGCCTGATTCGCGGGCAAGCCCGCTTCTACAGGGAATCCAGCAAGGCTGGGCGCGCCTTCAGTCGAGAATCACCAAGCGGTTGGGCAACTCGTTGCGGGCATGGGTTGGCGGCACGTGCTGGCTAAGCAGCTCGCCACACGCTTCGATGCACTCGACAAAGCCCTGCAAGGTGCGGCCCTGGCGCACCTGCTCGGCCAAGCGGGCACCGATGGCCGCGCGGGCTTCGGCATCCAGGCAGTGTTCGATACCCCGGTCGACCAGGATCTCCACATGCCGCTCCGCCTCGCTGACGAAAATCAGCACGCCCGTGGCGCCTGCTGTGCGCTGCAGGTTCTGCTCGCGAAACTGCTGGCGGGCCAGGCGCGCGGCACGCCAGCGGCGCAAGGCACGGGGGATCAGCCAATCGGCCAGGCGCGGGTTGCGCAGCAGCAGGCACAAAACGACGAACAGCAGCACGTTGCCCATCAGCACGCCACGCACGCTGGGCCAAGCCAGCAGCCAGTGCAACAGACCGGGCACGGTCAGTGCCAGCACGGCGGCCCACAACAACGGCCAATACGCATAATCGTCGGCACGACGGGCAAGCACCGTCACCAGTTCGGCATCGGTACGCCGTTCGGCACGGGCAATGGCTTCGGCAATCTGCCGCTGATGGTATTCGTCGAAGGGGGTCATGCCGTCGGTCTCTTGAGCGTTCTTATAGTTGTTATCCCGGCATTCGGGGCTTCATCCGCAGGCGACATATTCAGGCATAATCCGCCGCTGGAAGAATTGCCTGCAAATCGTACAACAATAGCCGCCTGAAAACTTCGGTCGCGCACGTATCACCGTGGATACGGCAGAGGCCCCAAAACGGAATTGATGATGAAACTGTCTTTGCTGGGCCTGGCCATGGGCCTTGCCAGTCAGGCGGCCCTCGCCGCCCCCACCGCCCCGCCCCTGCAGGACAAGCAGGCCTTCATCGAGCATCTGATCAGCCAGATGACCGAAGCCGAGAAAATCGGCCAGTTGCGCCTGATCAGCATCGGCCCGGAAATGCCCCGCGACAAGATCCGCGAGGAAATCGCCGCCGGCCGTATCGGTGGCACCTTCAACTCCCGCACGGCCCCCGAAAACCGGCCGATGCAGGACGCGGCAATGCGCAGCCGCCTGAAGATCCCGATGTTCTTCGCCTACGACACCGTCCACGGCGAGCGCACCATCTTCCCGATCGGCCTGGGCATGGCCGCTACCTGGGACATGGAGGCCGTCGCCAAGGTCGGCCGCACCGCCGCGATCGAAGCCTCGGCCGACGCCCTGGACATGACGTTCGCGCCAATGGTGGATATCGCCCGTGACCCGCGCTGGGGCCGCACCAGTGAAGGTTTCGGCGAAGACACCTACCTGACCTCGAGAATCGGCCAGGTAATGGTGCGCTCGTTCCAGGGCAGCAGCCCGGCCAACCCCGACAGCATCATGGCCATCGTCAAACATTTCGCCTTGTATGGCGCCGTGGAAGGCGGGCGCGACTACAACACGGTCGATATGAGCCTGCCGAAAATGTACAACGACTACCTGCCACCCTATCGCGCCGCGCTCGATGCGGGTGCCGGTGGCGTGATGGTGGCGCTGAACTCGATCAACGGCGTACCGGCCACCTCCAACACCTGGCTGATGAACGACCTGCTGCGCAAGGAGTGGGGCTTCAAGGGCGTGACCATCAGCGACCACGGTGCCATCCAGGAGCTGATTCGCCACGGCGTCGCCCGTGATGGCCGTGAAGCCGCCAAGCTGGCGATCAAGGCCGGCATCGACATGAGCATGAACGATACCCTGTACGGCGAAGAGCTGCCGGGCCTGCTGAAGTCCGGCGAGGTGACCCAGCGCGAGCTGGACCAGGCGGTGCGTGAAGTGCTGGGTGCCAAGTACGACATGGGCCTGTTCAAAGACCCGTACGTGCGCATCGGCAAGGCCGAAACCGACCTGAAGGACTACTACGGCAACGACCGCCTGCACCGCGAAGCTGCGCGTGACGTGGCACGCCGCAGCCTGGTGCTGCTGGAAAACCGCAACCAGTCCCTGCCGCTGAAAAAGGCCGGCACCATTGCCTTGGTCGGCCCGCTGGCCGATGCCCCGATCGACATGATGGGCAGCTGGGCCGCCGACGGTAAACCCGTCCACTCGGTGACCGTGCGCGAAGGCTTGCGCCGCGCCGTGGAAGGCAAGGCCAAGCTGGTCTACGCCAAAGGCTCCAACGTCACGGGTGACAAGGCGATACTCGACTACCTGAACTTCCTCAACTTCGATGCCCCGGAAATCGTCGACGACCCACGCCCGCCTGCCGTGCTGATCGATGAAGCAGTCAAGGCGGCGAAGCAATCCGACGTCGTGGTCGCCGTGGTCGGCGAGTCCCGTGGCATGTCCCACGAGTCGTCGAGCCGCACCACCCTGGAGATCCCGGCCAGCCAGCGCGAGCTGATCAAGGCGCTCAAGGCCACCGGCAAACCGCTGGTGCTGGTGTTGATGAACGGCCGACCGCTGTCGATCAGCTGGGAGCGCGAGCAGGCCGACGCCATCCTCGAAACCTGGTTCGCCGGCACCGAAGGCGGCAATGCCATCGCCGACGTGCTGTTTGGCGACTACAACCCCTCCGGCAAGCTGGCCATTACCTTCCCACGGTCGGTGGGGCAGATCCCGATGTACTACAACCACACCCGCATCGGCCGGCCGTTCACGCCGGGCAAGCCGGGTAACTACACCTCGCAATACTTCGAAGAACCCAACGGGCCGCTTTACCCGTTTGGCTATGGCTTGAGCTACAGCAGCTTCGAGCTGTCGGGCCTGAACCTGTCGAGCAAGGATCTCAAGCGCGGCGATACGCTGGAAGCCAAGGTAACGGTCAAGAACACCGGCAAGGTTGCAGGCGAGACGGTGGTGCAGCTGTACCTGCAGGATGTGTCGGCATCGATGAGCCGCCCAATGAAAGAGCTGAAAAACTTCCAGAAGCTGATGCTTGAACCGGGTGAAACCCGCACGTTGACCTTCCGCATCAGCGAAGACGACCTGAAGTTCTACAATGGCCAGTTGCAGCGGGTTGCCGAACCAGGGGAGTTCAATGTCCAGGTAGGGCTGGACTCCCAGGCGGTGCAGCAGCAGAGCTTTGAATTGCTTTGACTGAAAAAGGCCGCCTGTTCCGGCCTCTTCTCGGGTAAACCCGCGAAGAGGCCGGCCCCGTTATCCCACCACCGGATCCGCCCCCCGATGCCCTTTTCCGTTCGCGCCCTGCGTCTGGGGCTGATCACCCTGCTGATCGTGCTGGGTACCGCACTCAGCGCCGGCTGGGCCATGCACCAGGCCAAGCGCCAGGCCATGGAAGACGACGCCAAGCGTGCCAGCCAGCAACTGGGCCTGTACGCCAACGCACTGCACACCCTGATCGATCGCTACCGTGCCCTCCCCGCCGTGCTGGCGCTGGACCCGGAGCTGATCGCAGCCTTGCGCGGCCCGGTCGACGAAAAGGTTCAGAACGCCCTGAACCTCAAGCTCGAACGCATCAATGGCGCCGCCAATTCCTCCACCCTCGAGCTGCTCGACCGCACCGGGCTGGCCATTGCCGCCAGCAACTGGCGGCTGCCCAGCAGCTACGTCGGCTCCAACTACGGCTTCCGACCCTACTTCAAGCAAACCCGCAACCAGGGCAGTGGCCGCTTCTATGCCGTGGGCGTGACCAGTGGCGTGCCGGGCTACTTCCTCGCCAGCGCGGTGAACGACGAGCATGGCCGATTCCTTGGCGCCATGGTGGTCAAGCTGGAGTTCCCCGAGCTGGAGCGCGAATGGCGACAGGGCAACGATATCCTGTTGGTCAGCGACGCCCGCGGCATCACTTTCATCGCAAACCAGGATGGCTGGCGCTACCGCGAACTTCAGCCGCTCAGTGGCGCCGACCGTGCCGAGCTGGCCGAAACCCGTCAGTACGACAAGCAACCGCTGGTGCCGCTACACCATCAGGTGCTGACGCGGTTTGCCCCCTACAGCACCCTTAGCCGCGTGCAAGGCCCCGAGGGTAGTACCGAGTACCTGTGGGAAAGCCTGCCGCTGGAAGGCGAAAACTGGACCTTGCACCTGCTGCGCAAACCGCAGGTCGCTGCCGACGGTCGTAATGCCGCGCTTGGCGCCGCCGCCGTCTGGCTGAGCCTGGTGTTCGCCGCCCTTTTCGTCAGCCAACGCCTGCGCCTGGCACGCCTGCGCCAGCGCAGCCGGCAAGAACTCGAACGCCAGGTCGAAGAACGCACCCGTGAGCTGCGCACTGCCCAGGAAGGCCTGGTGCAATCAGCCAAGCTCGCCGCTCTCGGGCAGATGTCGGCAGCCATGGCCCACGAAATCAACCAACCGCTGACCACCCAGCGTATGCAACTGGAAACCCTGCGCCTGCTGCTTGACCATGGTCGCCATGACGAAGCGCGGCAAGCGCTGGAGCCACTGGAACAGATGCTCACGCGCATGGCAGCACTTACCAGCCACCTGAAAACCTTTGCCCGCAACAGCCCGATGGGCCTGCGCGAACGCCTTGACCTGGCAACCGTGGTCGACCAGGCCTTGCACCTGCTGGAAGCGCGCCTTCGCAACGAAGACGTGGAAGTGGCGCTGTACCTGGCACGCCCGGCCTGGGTACGCGGCGATGCCATCCGCCTGGAGCAGGTGCTGATAAACCTCCTGCACAATGCACTCGACGCCATGCTCGACAAGCGTTACAAACGCCTGGAGATCCGCATCGAACCCGACGGGACGCTATGGCGCCTGAGTGTGCTCGACTCGGGTGGCGGCATTGCCGAAGCCGACCTGGCCAAGGTCTTCGACCCGTTCTTCACCACCAAACCGGTGGGGGAAGGGCTAGGGCTGGGCCTGGCCATTTCTTACGGCATCGTCCACGAGGCCGGCGGCCAGCTGCGGGCCGAAAACCTGCCTGGCGGCGCGCGCCTGAGCCTTACCCTGCCCCGTGACCTGGAGCCTGTATGTTGAATTCGGTGATCGTCGTCGATGATGAAGCCAGTATCCGCACTGCTGTCGAGCAATGGCTGAGCCTGTCTGGCTTCAGCGTGCAGTTGTTCGCTCACGCCGAAGCGTGCCTGGCACACCTGCCGCAGCACTTCCCTGGGGTGATCATCAGCGATGTGCGCATGCCGGGCATGGATGGCCTGCAATTGCTCGAACGCCTGCAGGCGAACGACCCCGACCTGCCCGTGATTCTGCTGACCGGTCACGGTGATGTACCGATGGCGGTAGAAGCCATGCGCATGGGGGCCTATGACTTCCTGGAAAAACCCTTTACGCCGCAAGACTTGCTGGGCAGCCTGCGCCGCGCCCTGGAAAAGCGCCAGCTGGTGCTTGAGAACCGCCGGCTCCACGAGCAGGCCGACCTCAAGTCACGCCTGGAAGTCACGCTACTGGGCATGTCCCAGGGCCTGCAACAGCTGCGCCGGCAAGTGCTGGACCTGGCCGGCCTGCCGGTGAACGTGCTGATTCGCGGTGAAACCGGCAGTGGCAAGGAGCGGGTGGCCCGCTGCCTGCACGACTTTGGCCCCCGTGCCGCCAAGCCCTTTGTAGCCCTTAACTGCGCAGCCATCCCCGAGTCGTTGTTCGAGGCCGAACTGTTCGGCCATGAGAGCGGCGCCTTCACGGGCGCCCAGGGTAAACGGATCGGCAAGCTGGAATATGCCAACGGTGGCACCGTGTTCCTCGACGAAATCGAGAGCATGCCACTGGCCCAACAGGCCAAGCTGTTGCGGGTGATACAGGAGCAGAAGCTGGAGCGCCTGGGGGCCAACCAGAGCATCAGCGTGGACCTGCGCATCATTGCTGCGACCAAGCCCGACCTGCTCGAGGAGGCGCGTGCCGGGCGCTTCCGCGAAGACCTGGCCTACCGCCTGAACGTGGCCGAATTGCGCCTGGCACCGCTGCGCGAGCGGCGGGAGGACATACCGCTGCTGTTCGAACACTTTGCCCGTGCTGCAGGTGAAAAGCTGGGTCGCACCGCCCCGCCGCTATCGGCTGCACAGCTGGCGCAGCTGCTCTCACATGACTGGCCTGGCAACGTGCGTGAGCTGGCCAATGCGGCGGAGCGGCATGCGCTGGGGCTAGGTTCGCCAAACATCGAGGTGGCACCTGCCGGGCAGTCGCTGGGCGAGCAGATGGAAGCATTCGAGGCGCAATGCCTGCGCGCGGCCTTGCGTCAGCATGGGGGCGAGATCAAGTCGGTGATGGAGGCGTTGCAACTGCCGCGGCGCACCCTTAACGAGAAGATGCAACGGCATGGGCTGGTGCGCGAGGATTTTGTTGGGCAGGAATGAGCGGAAATCCGCTTATGACCTGCACCTGGTAGGCAAAAAACCGCTTATCACGTCGAGATTCCGGGCTGCTTTGCAGCCCTTCGCAGGCAAGCCCGCTCCCGCAAAGGGCAGCGCAAGCCCCGCTACTGTGCCGGTTTTGGGGTATTGGATGCCCTGAAATGAATCAGCCCGCCCCCATTTGGCACACCTTCTGCAATTGCCTTGGCAAGCTGCGCCACGGCGCGCTCCACAAAAACAACGAGAAGGTATCCCTGATGGATAACGCCACCTCCCTGCCCGCCGGGGCGGCCACCGCGCCTGCCGCAGAAAAAACCACCGCCAGCCGCTTGAAGTCGATTTTCAGCGGGTCCATCGGCAACATGGTCGAATGGTACGACTGGTACGTCTACGCCGCATTCTCGCTGTACTTCGCCAAGGCCTTCTTCCCCGCCGGCGACTCCACCGCACAACTGCTCAATACCGCTGCGATCTTCGCCGTGGGCTTCCTCATGCGCCCGATCGGTGGCTGGCTGATGGGCCTGTACGCCGACCGCAAGGGCCGCAAGGCCGCGCTGATGGCGTCGGTATTGCTCATGTGCGCAGGCTCGTTGGTCATCGCCCTGACCCCGGGTTACGAAACCATCGGCGTCGCCGCACCTGTCCTGCTGGTCATCGCGCGCCTGCTGCAGGGCCTGTCGGTGGGTGGTGAATACGGCACCTCGGCCACCTACCTCAGCGAGATGGCCAGCAAGGAGCGCCGTGGTTTCTTCTCCAGCTTCCAGTACGTGACCCTGATCTCTGGCCAGCTCATCGCCCTGGCGGTACTGATCGTCCTGCAACAGACCCTGACCACCGAGCAGTTGTACGCCTGGGGCTGGCGCGTGCCGTTCGTGATCGGTGCGCTGTGCGCGGTGGTGGCCCTGTACCTGCGTCGCGGCATGGAAGAAACCGCCTCGTTCACCAAGAAGGAAAAGGCCAAGGAAAGCCTGATGCGCACCCTGCTGCGTCACCCCAAGGAGCTGATGACCGTCGTCGGTCTGACCATGGGCGGCACCCTGGCCTTCTACACCTACACCACCTACATGCAGAAATACCTGGTCAACACCGTGGGCATGAGCATCAGTGACTCGACCACCATCTCGGCCGCCACGCTGTTCCTGTTCATGTGCCTGCAGCCGGTGATCGGTGGTCTGTCCGACAAGATCGGCCGCCGTCCGATCCTGATCGCCTTCGGTGTGCTCGGTACCCTGTTCACCGTTCCCATCCTCAGCACCCTGCACACCATCCAGACCTGGTGGGGTGCGTTCTTCCTGATCATGGCCGCACTGATCATCGTAAGCGGCTATACCTCGATCAACGCCGTGGTCAAAGCCGAGCTGTTCCCTACCGAGATTCGCGCCCTCGGCGTGGGCCTGCCGTATGCCCTGACGGTGTCGATCTTCGGTGGCACCGCCGAATACGTGGCCCTGTGGTTCAAGAGCGCTGGTATGGAGAGCGGCTTCTACTGGTACGTCACCGCCTGTATCGCCTGCTCGCTGCTGGTTTACGCGACCATGAAAGACACCAAGCAGCACTCGCGGATTACCACTGAGTAACGCTGGCCTGGCAGTACTAAAAGGGGCGCTCCATTGCATGGAGCGCCCCTTTTTCATTCAGACCTTTCCTTCTTAACGCCCTATTAATTCCACCTTTTCAAGCTGCAATGGCTGGCAGAACGTTGGCGCCCGCGCGAACGCTCCCAAGCCAGGCTTGCGGCCTGAAGCACGGCATACGCGCACAAAAACATCTAATAAATAGATTATTAAGCACTGTTTTTTGCGCTTTTTAATCAAATTATTCGGCGTAGGATTAAACCCATAGAAACAAACAACTCACAAACCCCTGGAGCAACGACCATGAAAAACAAACTGATCCTCACCTTGGCCCTTTCGGTTTTCGCAGCTGGCGCCTTCGCCGAAGATGGCTTCGACCGGACCGACGCTCACACCTTTGCCGCGGTTCAAACCCAGTCAGCCAGCTACGCTGAAGACGGCTTCGACCGCACCGGCGGCCAACGCTTCGCCGAAGACGGCTTCGACCGCACCGGTGGCCAACGCTTCGCTGAAGACGGCTTCGACCGCACCGGCGGCCAGCGCTTCGCTGAAGACGGCTTCGACCGCACCGGCGGCCAACGCTTCGCTGAAGACGGCTTCGACCGCACCGGTGGCCAACGCTTCGCTGAAGACGGCTTCGACCGCACCGGTGGCCAACGCTTCGCTGAAGACGGCTTCGACCGCACCAACGCGCACCGCATCAGCTGATACCTGATTGCGAGCACCCAGCCCGGCTTCGGCCGGGCTTGATCATTTGCACACGAGCTCAGGCTTGGCACACTAGGCACCTTGTCCACCAGGAGGTAGGGCCAACAAGCCCAGCACAGATGTATTACTACGAACCCGCCAAAGGCCACGGCCTGCCGCACGACCCGTTCAATGCCATCGTCGGTCCCCGCCCTATCGGCTGGATCTCCTCTCAGGACCGCGAAGGCCGCCTGAATCTGGCGCCTTACAGCTTCTTCAATGCGTTCAACTACATCCCGCCGATCATCGGTTTCTGCAGCGTCGGGCGCAAAGACAGCCTGAACAACATCGAGCAGACCGGTGAGTTCGTCTGGAACCTGGCCACCCGCCCACTGGCCGAGCAAATGAACCTGAGCTGCGCACCGGTTGCTGCCGAAGTGAACGAATTCGAATTGAGCGGCCTCACTGCCGCACCGTCTAGCATCGTCAAGGTGCCGCGCGTGGGTGAAACGCCGGTAGCCTTCGAGTGCAAGGTCAGCCAGATCGTCCAGCTCAAGCGCGCCGACCAGCAAGAGGTGCCCAGCTGGCTGATCCTTGGGGAAGTGGTGGCGGTGCACATTGCCGAGCACCTGTTGAACAACGGCATCTACGATACCGCTGCCGCCGAGCCGATCCTGCGTGGGGGTGGCCCGGCGGATTATTTCGAGCTGGGCAACCTGTTCAAGATGGCCCGGCCGCCGGCCTGATCACCAGACCAGCTCACCCTCTTCGCTGACGCCCTGCAAGCGTTGCAGCTCGGCGGTGGCCGCTTCGTCGGCGGCCACAGCGCCCTTGAACACCTGCCCGTCGAGAACCTTGTGAAAGCGCGGCGCGCCGCCCATGCCCAAGGCTTTGACCGCGATGGCTGCGTTGTAGCCGCCACCTTCCACTGGCACCATCGCCGATACCGCTTCGAAATGAGTGAATTCCCTACGTGCCATGTTGCTGTCCGCGTGATTGAACAAGGGTGTCACTTTACCTCATCCACGCTCAATCGAAGGTATGCAAGTCCAGGCTGCTGACCACCTGAGCCTGCACCAGCTCACCGAACACCTCCAGTGTCGGTGAAGCAAAGTAGCCACTCATCGCCTGCTGGTCCTGCCAGCTTCCGCTGAGCAACCACAGGTCAGCATCAGCCTGAGAACGCTGCACGGTGAAACTCAGGCATCCCGGTGCTCGCAGCGAGGGCTCGAGCAGGTCACGCAGGCGCGCGCCCAGCTCTGCCGAGCGCCCGCTGCTGGCACGGATGAAAGCAAGGTGGGTGACCGGTTGTTTAAGGGTCATTGCACAATCTCCTTGAAGCAGGCGGACGGAAAAGCCAGGCTGCCAAGGTTAGGCGCTCACCCGCGCGGCGCGTTAGGCCATTACTGCATGTCGATTGCCTGATCCTGCAGCGCGGCAGGATCAGGCAATCGACATGCAGCTTTCGACTAGCGCCCGTCTTTGCCCAAACCTATGCTGCGTCGGTCAGCAGAGGAAAGCCATCATGACCACCGCCACGTCCACCGAACCGACCCTGGAACTGCAGCGCCTGGAGCTGGCCGAGCTGATCAACCGCCACGCGGGCGAGCCCTATGGCCCAGCATCGGCCATCGATGACCTGTACTTGGTGCGTTACACCGAAAATGTGCGTTCTGTACCCACCCTGGCGCAGCCTGCCCTGTGCATCCTTGCCCAGGGCAGCAAAAGCCTGTTCCTGGGTGACGAGCAATACGCCTACGACCCACTGCATTACATGGTCGTTTCGGTAACCTTGCCACTGAGTGCCGTGAGGCTGGATGCCAGCCCCGAGAACCCAAGCCTGGGCCTGCGCATGGACCTGGACCCGGCCGAGATCAGCCAGCTGATCGCCGAGAGCGGACCGATGCTGGTACCCAATCGACCTTCCGGCCGTGGTTTGTATGTGGAAAGGACTGATGCCGCGCTACTCGATGCCCTGCTGCGGTTGCTGCGGCTGCTGGACACCCCCCGCGACATCGCAATGCTGGCGCCGCTGTTCCGCCGCGAGATTCTCTACCGCCTGCTCCGTGGGCCGCAGGGTTACCGGCTGTATGAAATTGCCTTGGCCAACAGCCAGACCCACCGGGTTTGCCAGGCCATCACTTGGCTCAACAACAACTTCCAACAGCCGCTGCGTATCGAGGACCTGGCGCGTGAGGTCAACCTCAGCACCTCGACCTTGCACCACCGCTTCAAGGCCGTGACCTCGATGAGCCCGCTTCAGTACCAGAAGCAACTGCGCCTGCAAGAGGCGCGGCGGCTGATGTTGAACGACGGGCTGGAGGCGGCGGTGGCGGCTTATCGGGTGGGTTATGAAAGCCCGTCGCAATTCAGCCGTGAATACAGCCGGCTTTACGGCGCGCCGCCAATTCGCGATGTGGCTCGGTTGCGGGCTACTGCGGTCTGAAGCTCAACATTCGCCTGCCCCGGCGCTTTCGCGGGTAAACCCGCTCCTGCAGGTTTTTGCACAGATGCGAAAATTGCGCGCTGCCTGCAGGCACGAGAGGCCGTTTCAACCCAACACCGCGGCCTGCCACTGATTCTGGTCCACCTGAATCAAGGTCGGCCCCTTGCGCTCCACCGCTTGTCCGAGCGCCGCCTGCAATTGGGCAATATCGGCCACGTTCTCTGCTGCCGCGCCCAACGCTCGCGCCACGCCGATGAAATCCGGGGTATGGATATCCACCCCGACCGGCTCGATCGCCCGATTGACCATGTATTTCTTGATTTCCTCGTACCCCTGGTTATTCCACAGCAGCACGATCAGCGGTACCTGTGCCTCCACTGCACTGGCCAGTTCCGGCAGGGTGAACTGCAAACCACCATCACCAATCAGGCACACCGCCGGAGCGCGTTCGACGGCCTGCTCGGCACTGCCCAACCAGGCGCCCATGGCTGCTGGCAACGCGTAACCCAAGGTGCCGTAACCGGTCGAGGCGTTGAACCAGCGGCGTGGCTGCTCCATGTCGAGTGTCAGGTTGCCGGTGTACACAGGTTGGGTCGAGTCGCCCACCAGAATCGCATCAGGCAGGCGCTCCAGTATGGCGCTCAGCAAACGTGTCTGGCTCAGGGTTGGCTGGTCCCAGTCTGCCGCCAGGACCTTGCGCAGGTTGGCCACGCGAGCCATGCCCCAAGTGCTTTCGTGCGCTGGCTGCGGCTGGGCTTGCAAGGCACCGAGCAGCGCTTCGGCTGCCAGCTCGGCATCGGCTACCAGCGCCAGCTCCGGCAGATAATTACGCACGGTCTGGTCCGGGTCGATGTCAATGCGCAGCAGCCTGCCCGGGATCTCGAAGCCTCCCTTGAAGGTCACGTCATAATCGGTTTCAGCCAGTTCGGTACCGATCGCCAGCACCACGTCGGCCTCGGCCACCAGCGCCCGTGTGGCGGGTAACGACTGGGTCGAGCCGATCTGCAATGGGTGGCTGGCTGGCAGCAAGCCTTTGGCATTGATGGTCAACGCCACCGGGGCCTGAAGGTGTTCGGCCAGGCGTGCCAACGCAGCGCCCGCAGCCAACGCCCCGCCACCGGCCAGAATCAGCGGCCGACGCGCACTGGCCAGTCGCTCAGCCATCTGCGCCACGGCCTGAGGTGCAGCCCCTGCCCGACTACCCCGTACAGGGCGGCCCGGCAGCAGGAAGTCGGCCGGTTCAACCAGCACATCGAGCGGGATTTCGATATGCACCGGGCGTGGCCGGGCACTGTCGAACACGGCAAATGCCCGGGCCAGCACCTGCGGCAAGTCGGCTGAACTCATCAAGGTGTGGGAAAACGCCGCCACACCCGATACCAGCGCGGCTTGGTTGGGCAGCTCGTGCAACTTGCCACGGCCACCGCCCAGTTGGTCTCGGGACTGCACGCTGGAAATCACCAGCATCGGGATCGAGTCGGCATAGGCCTGGCCCATGGCAGTGGTGATATTGGTCATGCCCGGGCCAGTGATAATGAAGCACACCCCGGGTTTACCGCGGGTGCGCGCATAGCCGTCAGCCATGAACCCGGCACCTTGCTCATGACGCGGGGTGATGTGGCGAATGGAAGAGCCCGCCAGGCCACGATAGAGCTCCACGGTATGTACACCGGGGATGCCGAAGACATGATCGACGCCATAGCCTTCAAGGAGTTTGACCAGTACTTCGCCGCAGGTTGCCATCAGGGGTCACCATGAATCGTGTTGGGGTATGCCCTTATTGGACCCAAGCCACGGCTATCGCCACAATGTAAAAAAACACATACTAGCCATGTCCTGTGATCATGGCTTACTGCAATGAAACGCCTCCCGCCCCTGCCTGCCCTGCACACGTTTCTGGTCACCGCCCAGCACTGCAACTTCACCCGCGCCGGGCAGCAGTTGCACATCACCCAGGGCGCTGTCAGCCGCCAGATTGCAGCACTCGAAGAACACCTCGGTTATGCCCTGTTCAAGCGCGAGGCGCGTGGGTTGAGCCTGACCCGTGAAGGCCTGGACTGGCTGCCGCGGGTGCAGCAGGTGTTCGCCCTGATCGAACAAGGGGTGCGCGAGGTGGGTGAGCACAGCACTACCCTGCAGCTGAAGGCACCAACCTGCGTAATGCGCTGGCTGCTGCCACGCCTGATGGAATGGCAGGCACTGCGCCCGGATGTGCCGGTTGAGCTGACCACGACCGTGCAGCACGGGGTGGATTTCCGTCGCGAGGGCTTCGATGCCGCTGTGGTCTACGGCGATGCGCCGAACCACGGGCTGCAGGTGCGCAAGCTGTTCGATGAGCAGCTGACCCCGGTGTGCGCACCGTCACTGCGTGAGGGGCCAGTGCCGTTGCAGCAGGTGGAAGACCTGGCCCGACATATGTTGCTGCATCCCTCGCGGGATGAACACGACTGGCGGTTGTGGTTGCAGGCGGCTGGAGTGACGCTCGCCACGCATGGGCCTAAACAACATTTCGAGACACTGGACATGGCGATGGCCATGGCCTCGCAGGGGACAGGGGTGGCAATCGGTGACTGGTCGCTGATTGGCGATGACCTGCGCGGTGGGCGGTTATGCATGCCGTTTGCGCTGAAGGTGCTGACAGGCAAGGGGTATTACCTGGTGAGCCAGGCCAGGAGCTTGCCGCCGGGGCTGCTGGAATTGCTGGACTGGCTGGAGGGCCAGGCCAGCCTGTGACGGCCCTTTCGCAGTCGACTCAATAGCCGACTGTGAACCGTTGCCGCGAGTGCTGCGGCTTCTCCAGCTCATCCAGCATGGCAATCGCATAGTCGGCAAACGTGATCCAGCTCTTGCCGTCCGCACCGATCAACAGATGATCCTTGCCCAGCGTATAGTGACCTCGGCGCTCACCCTCAACGAACTCAGCCGAAGGCGAAAGGAAGGTCCAGTCCAGGTTCGGCTCGCGCCGCAGCGCCTCCAGAAAACGCACGCCGGCACTGGCCTCGGCTTTATACGCCTCCGGGAAATCCGGGCTGTCGATCACCCGGTGCCCTGACGGCAGCAACAAGCTACCGGCGCCACCCACCACCAGCAGGCGCTTGACCCCGGCGCGCTTCACCGGCTCGATGATGGCGTGCGGCTCCATTGTCGAGAAATGCGCGGCACTCAACACAGCGTCCATACCTGCGACCGCTGCCTGCAGGGCCGCGCTGTCCGTGGCATCCAGCGACTTGACGGTCACACCCTCACGCCCTTCCAGCGTGGAAGGGTCGCGGGCTATGGCCAGTACACGGTGACCACGGCGCAGGGCCTCTTCCAGTAACTGGCTGCCAGCACGGCCGGTGGCACCGATGATTGCGATCTTGCTCATGAAATACTCTCCATCAGTTGAACGGAATGACCGCCCTTGGTGACCTTCGCCGCCAGCGCCAGGGCACTCGCCTGCCGGCTTCGGGTAACGCCTTCTACCAAACAATGCGCATAGCTTAGTTACCCGATTCGTCACAAAAAATGCGATGCTCAGACATAGTTTGTTTCTGAAATCGGGCAAATCATGGACCGTCTCAACGCCATGCGGGTATTCGTCACAGTCATCGACCTGGGCAGCCAGTCGGCGGCGGCGGACTATCTGCAGTTATCGCGGCCGGTCGTGTCGCGCTACCTGGCAGAGTTGGAAGACTGGGTTGGCACGCGGCTGATGCAGCGAACCACGCGCAAGCTCAGCCTCACGGCAGCCGGCCAGGAAACCCTGCCTCGCTGCCGGCAACTGCTGGAATTGGCCGGCGACCTGCAGGCTGCCGTGCAGCAGCCGGAAGACGCGCCAAGGGGGGCACTGCGTATCAGCGTCAGTACCTCATTCGGCCAGGCACAGCTGGTGGATGCAGTGGCCGCCTATGTGCGGCGCTTCCCTGACGTGAAGGTAGAACTGCAGATGCTCGACCGCACCGTCAACCTGGTGGACGAGCGCATCGACCTGGCCATTCGCACCAGCAATGACGTGGACCCCAGCCTCATCGCCCGGCGCCTGAGCGTGTGCCGCTCGGTCGTGTGCGCGGCACCCGCCTACCTGAATGAGCGAGGCACGCCGCAACGGGTTGAGGAACTGGGCCTGCACAACTGCCTGACCCATGCCTACTTCGGACACAGCTTGTGGCATTTCGCGGTAGCCGGCCAGCAGGTCGCCGTGCCCGTATCCGGAAACATCAGTGCCAATGAGGTGATGACCCTGCAGAGGGCCGCGCTGGCTGGCGCAGGTATCGCCATGCTGCCAACCTTCCAGGCCGCCGACGCCATACGCCGGGGTGAACTGGTGCGTCTGCTGCCCGAGGCCAAACCGCGGGAACTGAACCTGAATGCGGTGTATACGTCGCGCAAACACATGCCGGCGACCTTGCGCAGCATGCTGGATTTCCTGGTACAGCGTTTCAAGGACGAGCCGGAGTGGGATCGGGATCTATACTAGTGGCGTACACCCCTATCGCTGTCACGGGAGGTGAGCACCATGGGCATCAAATCCAGAAGAGTCGCCCTTGTCATGGCCCTTACCGCAGTCACAGCGCTGTATGGCTCAGCCTGCTGGCGCGCCGAACTGCTACGCAGCCAGCCCAGCGTCGCCAATAGCTGCGAGCAGGCACATTGCGTGCCTCACAGTGCAACCTTGAGCGCCGTCCGTTGAATGAACGGCGCCCTGCCGATCACTCTTCGACGCTCATGTATTCCTTGGCCCAGCGAATGTAGTCTTCAGGCTGGGTGTAGGTGTGCGAGAGTTCGGTGGCACTGAGGTTTTCCGACTTGTTCTGCCGACCACGCTGCAGCCGCAGGCAGTCGTAAGTGGCCTTGATCGCGGCAAAGTAAGCCGCATGGCCATCGACCACGATGCGCACGCCCAGACGCGCCAGGCGCTCGTCATCGCGCAGGTTCGGGTTGCCATAGGTAACCAGCATCAGCGGCACAGTCAGGTGCTCGGCAATCTGTTCGAGCTGCTCGAAGTCTTTGACCCCGACCATGCAGATGCCATCAGCGCCCGCCTTCTGGTAGCTCTGGGTACGCACGATGATTTCTTCGGTGCTGAGTACGCCCGCGTTGGTACGGGCAATGATCGACAGGGACGAATCGACTCGTGCCTCCAGCGCCGCGCGGATCTTGCCAACGCCCTCCTCGACCGGGATCAGGTCAGTGGACTTGCGCCCGAACTGGGCAGGCAGCAGGGTGTCCTCGATGGTCAGTGCGGCCACACCGGCGCGCTCCAGTTCGATCACCGTGCGCATCACATTGAGTGCGTTGCCATAGCCATGGTCGGCGTCGGCCAGTACCGGCAGTTGCGCGACCCGACCAATGCGGGTGGCCTGCTCGACGAACTCGCTGAGGGTGATCAGAGCGAAGTCCGGAGCAGCCAGTACCTGCAACGAAGCGACCGAACCGCCGAGGATACCGACTTCGAAGCCCAGGTCTGCGGCAATGCGTGCCGACATCGGGTCGAACACCGAGGCAGTGTGGAAACACGAACCCGAAGCGAGCAGCTCGCGGAAGGCAAAACGCAAATCTTGGTGGGAAGCCTTGGGCATGATCACTCCGCAAAAAAGTTGAAATTTGAACGGTAACTACCGACCCCTGTAATCGGGTCTACCTGACCTGTTCCAACCGTCGCCATCTGGGCGGTCATGCTCGACATGCAGGCAGAGGAATAAAAGGTGTGGGAGACAGCGGACTGAAAAACCTGCGGCAATATGCTGCACCAACCTGGTGCAACCCCCGGATTTCAGCCTCTGTGGCATACCAACGATATCACGCAGCCATGCAGCACTGGATGAATGCGCCAATGCCGATCTTGCATAGGGGATGCAGATAGTACATAGGAAGCTACCTAACTCAGGTTACAATCCGAGGGCTCTGTGAGAGCTGGCTTGCCCGCGAAGGGGCCGCCATAGACAAACAAGGTATTCCCGTGACCGCCGCTCTGCCCCCCACCGCCCTGCGCAACGTGCTCACCGCCCTGATGCTGGCCATCTTCCTCGGCGCACTGGACCAGACCATCGTTGCCGTCTCGCTGCCCGCCATCTCGGCGCAGTTCAGCGATGTCGGCCTGCTGGCCTGGGTCATCTCCGGTTATATGGTGGCCATGACCGTGGCCGTGCCGATCTACGGCAAACTGGGCGACCTTTACGGCCGGCGCCGGATGATCCTCACCGGCATCAGCCTGTTCACCCTGGCCTCCATTGCCTGCGCCATGGCCCAGGACATGCCGCAACTGGTGCTGGCCCGGGTACTGCAGGGTATCGGCGCAGGCGGGATGGTCTCGGTGAGCCAGGCAATCATTGGCGACTTCGTGCCCCCACGCGAACGCGGCCGCTACCAGGGCTACTTCAGCAGCATGTACGCCGCGGCCAGCGTGGCCGGGCCAGTGCTGGGCGGCTGGTTGACCGAGTACCTGTCGTGGCGCTGGGTGTTCTGGATCAACCTGCCGCTGGGGCTGGTCGCCTTGTGGGCCATTCGCCGTGCGCTCGCTGACATGCCGGTGCAGCGTCGCGAGGCACAGGTGGACTACCTTGGCGCCATGCTGTTGATTCTCGGCCTTGGCAGCCTGCTGCTGGGCATTACCTTGGTGGGCCAGGGCCACGCCTGGGCCGACCCGGCCGTGCTGGCGCTGTTCGGCTGCGCCCTGCTGGGCCTGGCGCTTTTCATCGCACACGAACGCCGCTGCCCAGAACCGCTGCTGCCGCTCAGCCTGTTCGGCAACCGTGTGGCAGTGCTGTGCTGGGCGGTGATCTTCTTCGCCAGCTTCCAGTCCATTTCCCTGACCATGCTGATGCCCTTGCGTTACCAGGGCATTACCGGCGCCGGTGCCGACAGCGCCGCCCTGCATCTGCTGCCGCTGGCCATGGGGCTGCCCATGGGCGCCTTCACAGGAGGCCGGATGACCAGCCGGACCGGGCGCTACAAGCCACAGATCCTGGCCGGTGCACTGCTGATGCCAGTGGCCATTTTCGCGATGGCACTGACTCCGCCGCAATCAGCGTTGCTCAGTGCGCTGTTCATGCTGCTGACCGGTATAGCCTGCGGGCTGCAATTCCCGACCTCACTGGTGGGTACACAAAGTGCGGTGGCCAGCAAGGACATCGGCGTGGCCACCAGCACCACCAACCTGTTCCGCTCGCTGGGCGGAGCCATGGGCGTAGCGTGCATGTCCAGCCTGTTGCTGGCACTGCTGCATCAAGGTGGTTTCGACTTGACGGGTAACCCGTTGCTGGGGAGTTTGAAGGCCGCAGAGGTGGACCTGGTGACTCAAGGGCGGTTGCTGGAGACGTTCAGGCAACTGCTGATGGGGAGTGCGCTCGTCGCGGTGCTGGGACTGTTCGCGGCATTTGCTTTGCCTGACCGGCAATTGCGCGGCCGCTGAAGGTTGCACACGCGCTGCCGCCTTGTGGTGCGAACAGCTGCAAGGCGGCGGCGACCTTAATCTCCCCTTAACACAAAGGGGAAACACTCCCTCACAATCCTTAACAAAGTGTCATTTGCGCAGAGCCGGGCTCAAGCGCAGCATATCCAGCCCGGTGTCGACCCATTTTTCGACATCACCCAACAGATCGACACTGTCAGGCAGCAATAGCCAGCGCCCGATCAGGCCATCGACATAGGCAAACATGGCCACCGCCGCGCGCTCGACATCCAGCTCGCCAGGCAACTGGCCCCGGCGTACGGCATTGGCCAGCGCCAGGGTGATGCCCTTGTGGCAATCCAGCACCGCACTCTGGCGCTGCTGGCGAATTTCACACATGTCATCGGTGAACTCGCACTTGTGATGCAGGATTTCATTGATACGACGGGTTCGGGCATCGAGCACCAGCTCGTTGAACACTTGCAACAGCAGCTTGCGCATGCAGCCAAGCGGGTCGACTTCATCCTCGCTTTCGCTCGCGCGCGCCAAATGGTCATGGGTCTCGTGCAGGCTGTCGAGCAACGCCTGCACCAGCTCGGCCTTGTTGTTGAAGTGCCAGTAGATCGCCCCCCGCGTCACACCCGCCAGTTCGGCGATGTCGGCCAGGGTGGTTCGCGCGACCCCACGCTTGTAGAAGGCCCTTTCCGCCGCCTCGATGATCTGGGCACGGGTTTCCTGGGCTTCTTCTTTGGTTCGACGGACCATGGCAGTACAACCTCATCTGGCCCGAACGCGCAGCGCGTGCGGGGAACGCTCCGGGGGCACCTCTGCCGGGGCCTCTCGGATGAGCTAATCAAGCGCTGAGGCAGTACCTGAGTACCACCCAGCAGTATTTACAAACAACCATGAATGTAAGTATATTCCTTAGCAAGCTATTTATCCACCGGATAGCATTTTTTCCAGATCAAGATCTCTTCCATTACTCTTGAGCGTCTCCCTGCTCCAGCGACCCGAGGATCCTCATGCAATTCAAGCCAGCCGTTACCGCTCTGGTTTCCGCCGTCGCCCTGGCAACCCTGCTCAGTGGCTGTAAGAAAGAAGAAGCAGCGCCAGCGGCGCAGGCTCCTCAGGTCGGCGTCGTGACCATCCAGCCGCAAGCCTTCACCCTCACCTCGGAATTGCCGGGGCGAACCAGTGCCTACCGCGTCGCCGAAGTGCGCCCGCAGGTCAACGGCATCATCCTCAAGCGCCTGTTCAAGGAAGGCAGTGAGGTCAAGGAAGGCCAGCAGTTGTATCAGATCGACCCTGCCGTGTACGAAGCCACCCTGGCCAATGCCAAGGCCAACCTGCTGGCTACACGCTCACTGGCCGAACGTTACAAGCAACTGATTGACGAACAGGCCGTCTCCAAACAGGAGTACGACGACGCCAATGCCAAACGATTGCAGGCTGAGGCTTCGCTCAAGAGCGCACAGATCGACCTGCGCTACACCAAGGTTCTGGCGCCAATCAGCGGCCGTATCGGTCGCTCTTCGTTCACCGAGGGTGCACTGGTGAGCAATGGCCAGACCGACGCCATGGCCACCATCCAGCAGCTCGATCCTATTTATGTCGACGTTACCCAGTCCACCGCCGAGCTGCTCAAGCTGCGCCGTGACCTGGAAAGCGGCCAGCTGAAGAAGGCCGGCGACAACGCCGCCTCGGTTCAGCTGGTACTGGAAGACGGCAGCCTGTTCAAGCAGGAAGGCCGCCTGGAGTTCTCCGAAGTCGCGGTGGACGAGACCACCGGCTCGGTGACCCTGCGCGCGCTGTTCCCCAACCCCGATCACACCCTGCTGCCAGGCATGTTCGTGCATGCGCGGCTCAAGGCCGGGGTCAACGCCAACGCCATCCTGGCACCGCAACAAGGCGTGACCCGCGACCTCAAGGGCGCACCCACCGCCCTGGTGGTCAACCAGGAGAACAAGGTCGAACTGCGCCAGCTCAAGGCCAGCCGCACCTTGGGTAGCGACTGGCTGATCGAGGAAGGCCTCAACCCGGGTGACCGCCTGATCACCGAAGGGCTGCAGTACGTGCGCCCAGGCGTCGAGGTGAAGGTCAGCGATGCCACCAACGTCAAGAAGCCGGCCGGCCCTGATCAGGCCAACGCGGCGAAAGCAGACGCCAAAGCGGAGTAAACCATGTCGAAGTTCTTTATCGATCGCCCGATCTTCGCCTGGGTGATCGCCTTGGTGATCATGCTGGTCGGGGCCTTGTCTATCCTGAAGCTGCCGATCAACCAGTACCCCAGTATCGCGCCGCCGGCCATCGCCATCGCCGTGACCTACCCGGGCGCCTCGGCGCAAACCGTGCAGGACACCGTGGTGCAGGTGATCGAGCAGCAGCTCAACGGTATCGACAACCTGCGTTATGTGTCGTCGGAAAGTAACTCCGACGGCAGCATGACCATTACCGCCACCTTCGAACAGGGCACCAACCCCGACACCGCGCAGGTACAGGTACAGAACAAGCTGAACCTGGCCACCCCGCTGCTGCCGCAGGAAGTGCAGCAGCAAGGTATCCGCGTCACCAAAGCAGTGAAGAACTTCCTGCTGGTGATTGGTCTGGTCTCCGAAGACGGCAGCATGACCAAGGACGACCTGGCCAACTACATCGTCTCGAACATGCAGGACCCGATCTCGCGTACCGCGGGTGTAGGTGACTTCCAGGTGTTCGGTGCGCAGTACGCCATGCGTATCTGGCTCGATCCGGCCAAGCTGAACAAGTTCCAGCTGACCCCGGTCGACGTCAAGACCGCTGTGGCTGCACAGAACGTGCAGGTGTCTTCCGGCCAGCTCGGCGGCCTGCCAGCCCTGCCGGGCACCCAGCTGAACGCCACCATCATCGGCAAGACCCGCCTGCAAACCGCCGAGCAGTTCGAGAGCATTCTGCTCAAGGTCAACAAAGACGGTTCACAGGTGCGCCTGGGTGACGTCGCCCAAGTGGGCCTGGGGGGTGAAAACTACGCTGTCAGCGCCCAGTTCAACGGCAAGCCGGCTTCCGGCCTGGCGGTAAAACTGGCAACCGGCGCCAACGCCCTGGACACCGCCAAGGCACTGCGCGAGACCATCAAAGGCCTGGAACCGTTCTTCCCGCCGGGGGTCAAGGCGGTATTCCCGTATGACACCACCCCCGTGGTCACCGAATCGATCAGCGGCGTGATCCACACCCTGATCGAAGCCGTGGTGCTGGTGTTCCTGGTGATGTACCTGTTCCTGCAGAACTTCCGCGCCACCATCATCACCACCATGACCGTACCGGTCGTATTGCTGGGTACCTTCGGTATCCTTGCCGCCGCGGGCTTCAGCATCAATACCCTGACCATGTTCGCCATGGTTCTGGCCATCGGCTTGCTGGTGGACGACGCCATCGTCGTGGTGGAGAACGTCGAGCGGGTCATGTCCGAAGAAGGCTTGCCGCCCAAGGAAGCGACCAAGCGCTCGATGGAACAGATCCAGGGCGCCCTGGTGGGTATCGCCCTGGTGCTCTCGGCCGTACTGCTGCCCATGGCGTTCTTTGGCGGCTCCACGGGTGTGATCTACCGGCAGTTCTCCATCACCATCGTCTCGGCCATGGGCCTGTCGGTACTGGTTGCGCTTATCTTCACCCCGGCGCTCTGCGCAACCATGCTCAAACCGCTGAAGAAGGGCGAACACCACACCGCCAAAGGCGGCTTCTTCGGCTGGTTCAACCGCAACTTCGACCGCAGCGTCAACGGCTACGAGCGTAGCGTAGGCACCATCCTGCGCAACAAGGTGCCATTCCTGCTGGCCTATGCGCTGATCGTGGTCGGCATGATCTGGCTGTTCGCCCGCATCCCTACCGCTTTCCTGCCAGAAGAAGACCAGGGCGTACTGTTCGCTCAGGTGCAGACCCCGGCCGGTTCCAGTGCCGAGCGCACGCAGGTCGTGGTCGACCAGATGCGTGAATACCTGCTCAAGGACGAAGCCGATACCGTATCGTCGGTGTTCACGGTCAACGGTTTCAACTTCGCAGGCCGCGGCCAGAGCTCAGGCATGGCCTTCATCATGCTCAAACCCTGGGATGAACGCTCGAAGGAGAACAGCGTGTTCGCCCTGGCCCAGCGTGCCCAGCAGCACTTCTTCACCTTCCGTGATGCGATGGTGTTCGCCTTCGCCCCGCCAGCGGTGCTTGAACTGGGTAATGCCACCGGCTTCGACGTGTTCCTTCAGGACCGCGGCGGTGTCGGCCACGCGAAGTTGATGGAGGCGCGCAACCAGTTCCTGGCCAAAGCTGCGCAGAGCAAGATCCTCAGCGCCGTGCGCCCGAACGGCCTGAACGATGAACCGCAGTACCAGCTGACCATTGATGACGAACGTGCCAGCGCCTTGGGCGTGACCATTGCCGACATCAACAACACCCTGTCGATTGCCTTGGGTGCCAGCTACGTCAACGACTTCATCGACCGTGGCCGGGTCAAGAAGGTGTACATCCAGGGCGAACCCAGCGCGCGGATGAGCCCGGAAGACCTGCAAAAATGGTACGTGCGCAACGGCGCAGGCGAGATGGTGCCGTTCTCCTCCTTCGCCAAAGGCGAATGGACCTACGGTTCGCCGAAGCTGTCGCGTTACAACGGTGTCGAAGCGATGGAAATCCTCGGTGCGCCGGCGCCTGGTTACAGTACCGGTGAAGCCATGGCCGAGGTCGAGCGCATTGCAGGCGAGCTGCCGAGCGGTATCGGCTTCTCCTGGACCGGCATGTCCTACGAGGAAAAACTCTCCGGCTCGCAGATGCCGGCGCTGTTCGCCCTCTCGGTGCTGTTCGTGTTCCTGTGCCTGGCGGCCCTGTACGAAAGCTGGTCGATCCCGATCGCTGTGGTGCTGGTGGTACCGCTGGGTATCATCGGTGCGCTGATCGCCACCAGCCTGCGCGGCCTGTCCAACGACGTGTACTTCCTGGTTGGCTTGTTGACCACCATCGGTCTTGCGGCGAAAAACGCCATTCTGATCGTGGAATTCGCCAAGGAGCTGCACGAACAAGGCCGTAGCCTGTACGACGCAGCGATTGAAGCGTGCCGCATGCGTCTGCGCCCGATCATCATGACCTCGCTGGCGTTCATCCTGGGCGTGGTACCGTTGACCATCGCCAGCGGCGCCGGCGCCGGCAGCCAGCACGCCATCGGTACTGGCGTGATCGGCGGCATGATCAGTGCGACCGTGCTGGCTATCTTCTGGGTACCGCTGTTCTTCGTCGCAGTGTCGTCGCTGTTCGGCAGCAAAGAGCCGGAAAAAGACGTCACCCCTGAAAATCCACGTTATGAGGCTGGGCAATGACCAAGTCTTTGTTGTCCCTGGCGGTAACCGCTTTCATTCTTGGCGGCTGCTCGCTGATCCCTGACTACCAGACCCCAGAGGCGCCGGTGGCTGCACAGTGGCCGCAAGGCCCTGCATACTCGCCGACGCAATCGGCGGATGTTGCCGCTGCTGAACAGGGCTGGCGCCAGTTCTTCCACGACCCGGCGCTGCAACAGCTGATCCAGACCTCGCTGGTCAATAACCGCGACCTGCGGGTCGCGGCGCTGAACCTCGATGCCTACCGTGCGCAATACCGCATTCAGCGCGCCGACCTGTTCCCGGCAGTTTCGGCCACCGGCAGTGGCAGCCGCCAGCGTGTCCCGGCGAACATGTCGCAAACAGGCGAATCTGGCATCACCAGCCAGTACTCGGCCACCTTGGGCGTCAGCGCCTACGAGCTGGACCTGTTCGGCCGCGTGCGCAGCCTGACCGAGCAGGCCCTGGAAACCTACCTCTCCAGCGAGCAGGCGCGTCGTTCCACGCAAATCGCCCTGGTAGCCAGCGTGGCCAACGCCTACTACACCTGGCAGGCCGACCAGGCCCTGTTCAAGCTGACCGAAGAAACGCTGAAGACCTACGAGGAAAGCTACAACCTCACCCGTCGCAGCAACGAGGTCGGCGTGGCATCGGCCCTGGACGTCAGCCAGGCGCGTACCGCCGTGGAAGGCGCCAGGGTCAAGTACTCGCAGTACCAGCGCCTGGTCGCCCAGGACGTCAACAGCCTGACCGTGCTGCTGGGCACCGGCATTCCTGCCGACCTGGCCAAGCCGCTGGAGCTTGATGCCGACCAACTGGCCGAAGTACCGGCCGGCCTGCCATCGGATATCCTTCAGCGTCGCCCGGACATTCAGGAAGCCGAGCACCTGCTCAAGGCCGCCAACGCCAACATTGGTGCAGCCCGCGCAGCGTTCTTCCCGAGCATCAGCCTGACCGCGAACGCTGGTAGCCTGAGCCCCGACATGGGCCACCTGTTCGCGGGCGGCCAAGGCACCTGGCTGTTCCAGCCGCAGATCAACCTGCCGATCTTCAACGCCGGTAGCCTGAAAGCCAGCCTGGACTACTCGAAAATCCAGAAGGACATCAACGTCGCCAAGTACGAAAAAACCATCCAGACGGCCTTCCAGGAAGTCTCCGATGGCCTGGCGGCACGCAAGACCTTCGAAGAGCAGTTGCAGGCCCAGCGCGACCTGGTGCAGGCGAACCAGGACTACTACCGCTTGGCCGAACGCCGTTACCGCATCGGGATTGACAGCAACCTGACCTTCCTCGATGCCCAACGCAACCTGTTCAGTGCCCAGCAAGCGCTGATCGGAGACCGCCTGTCGCAGCTGACCAGCGAGGTCAACCTGTACAAGGCGCTTGGCGGTGGCTGGTACGAGCAGACCGGGCAGGCCAACCAGCAGGCATCGGTGGAAACACCGAAAGGCTGATCGGCCTTGTTACAGCAAAGCCCACCCTTAGCGGTGGGCTTTGCTTTTTTACTGCCTGTGCCGACCTGTATCCCCTGGCGATTCAGCGTCGCAGCCACCACCGAATTCGCGGGTGAACCCGCTCCTACACGGATCGTGTGGCGGACACATACGGTGGTTGGGCGCAAGCCGTTGTAGGAGCGGGTTTACCCGCGAAGAGGCCGCCCCAGGAGAGTTATTAACCAAACGGAACATTCCGTTCGATTATCGCCCCGTTCCGTTTGCGGCGAATTGCCTCACCCCCGCACTACCCCGCACCATCCCCCCACGCAACGTCACTCAAGTTCATCAAAAACACCCGCACCTGCAGGCCCGATCCCGCAGTGCACCGGCTCGACCATAAAAACAAGAGATCCACGACAGATGAGCATTTCGCTACCCGCACGTCAGCTGCTGCCTGGCCTGTTGGCCATGTCCTGCGCCCTCCCCGCATTCGCCGCCAACGAAGGTGGTTTCATCGAGGACGCCAAGGCCACCCTCAACCTGCGCAACTTCTACATCAACCGCAACTTCGTCGACCCGGCCCACCCACAGGGCAAGGCCGAGGAATGGACACAAAGCTTCATCCTCGATGCCCGTTCCGGTTTCACCCAGGGCACGGTCGGTTTCGGCGTGGACGTACTGGGCCTGTACTCGGTCAAGCTCGACGGTGGCAAAGGCACCACCAACACTCACCTGCTGCCCGTGCATGGCGACGGCCGCCCGGCCGATGATTTTGGTCGGCTGGGTGTGGCGCTGAAGGCCAAGCTGTCCGAAACCGAGCTGAAAGTCGGTGAATGGATGCCGGTACTGCCAATCCTGCGTTCGGACGATGGCCGCTCACTGCCGCAAACCTTCCGCGGTGGCCAGCTGACCTCCAAGGAAATCGCCGGCCTGACCCTGTACGCCGGCCAGTTCCGCGGCAACAGCCCGCGCAACGATGCCAGCATGGAAGATATGTCGCTCAACGGCAAAGCCGCCTTCACCTCCGACCGTTTCAACTTCGGCGGCGGTGAGTACACCTTCAACGACAAGCGCACCATGATCGGGCTGTGGGATGCCCAGCTCAAGGACATCTACCGCCAGCAATACCTCAACCTGACGCACAGCCAGCCGCTGGGCGACTGGACGCTGGGCGCCAACCTGGGCTACTTCATCGGCAAGGAAGATGGCGCCGAACGGGCCGGCAAGCTGGACAACCGCACCGCCTCCGCCTTGCTTTCCGCGCGCTACCAAGGCCACACCTTTTACGTTGGCCTGCAGAAGGTCAGCGGCGACGATGCCTGGATGCGGGTCAATGGCACCAGTGGCGGTACTCTGGCCAACGACAGCTACAATTCAAGCTTCGACAATGCCAAGGAGCGTTCCTGGCAGGTTCGCCATGACTTCAACTTCGCCACCGTCGGCGTACCCGGCCTGACCCTGATGAACCGCTATATCAAGGGTGACAACGTCACCGTGGGCAGCGTGGACGATGGCAAGGAATGGGCGCGGGAAACAGAGCTGGCCTATGTGGTGCAGTCGGGCAGCTTCAAGGACCTGTCGGTGAAATGGCGCAACTCGACCATGCGTCGCGACTTCAGCACCAACGCGTTCGATGAGAACCGCTTGATCGTGAGTTATCCGCTGAATCTTCTGTGAATCAAATGGCCTCTTCGCGGATAAACCCGCGAGGAGGCCAGACGCCTCCTCAAATGACCTGAAGCTATAAAAATCCATGCCCCTTTTTTGAAGGCATGATTTGCAACAGCTTGATGAAATCCCTGCCATGAATTTGCCAGTGCACGCTGCCGCCATTCGCTGAGCTGATGATGGTGGTGACTGCAGGCTATCCTGATCACTATCAGGTACAGGTGAAACAAAGCAGAACAGGGAGGCACAACAATGAAAACCCTCGTCGACCACCTGAGCCAATACGCCAACTACCACCGCGATCCGCGCAATATCGCCACCCACTTCGTCGGCATCCCCATGATCGTGCTGGCAGTCACCATCCTGCTTTCACGCCCAGGCTGGGGGATAGCTGACATGTGGCTGTCCCCTGCCCTGGTGGCAGCGGCGGCGTCTGTGTGGTTCTACTTGCGCCTGGACCTGCGCTTCGGGCTGGTGATGGGGCTGTTGCTGGGCCTGTGCCTGTGGGTCGGTGAGGCGCTGGCAGTGCAGTCGACAACGCTATGGCTCGGCGCCGGGCTGGGAGCGTTCGTGGTGGGCTGGATCATCCAGTTCATCGGCCATTACTACGAAGGCCGCAAACCGGCATTTGTTGACGACGTGAGTGGCCTGATCATCGGGCCGCTGTTCGTGGTGGCGGAAGCTGCGTTCATGCTGGGCCTGTGCCCGACCCTGAAGCGCGCCGTGGAAACCAACGCCGGCCCGATTGCCATGCGGCAAAAAAAGGCATCGGTGTAAAGGCCATTCGCGGGCAAGTGCCCTGTTGCAGGGGGCTTGCCCGCGAACACGGTTTACTGGCGCGATTCTACGCCAAGTTCATCCCACACCGACTCAGCCATGTGGAACGTGGCATTGGCCGCCGGAATGCCGCAGTAGATCGCGCTCTGCATCAGCACTTCCTTGATCTCGTCGCGGGTCACACCATTGTTGGCCGCCGCACGCAGGTGCAGCTTCAGCTCGTCGTTGCGGTTCATGCCAATCAGCATGGCGATGGTGATCAGGCTACGGGTATGACGCGGCAGCCCCGGGCGGGTCCAGATGTCACCCCAGGCGTGGCGGGTGATCATTTCCTGGAACTCGCCATTGAAGTCGTTGAGCTTCTCCAGGCTGCGGTCCACGTGGGCATCACCCAGCACTGCGCGGCGCACTTGCATGCCAGCGTCGTAACGTTGTTTCTCGTCCATGGCGTTGTCCTCAGTGAGCCAGCAGAAAATCGAGCACGCGGCGGCTGAAGGCCTCGCCAATCTCGACATTGGACAGGTGCGCCGCCGGGAAGTCGACGTACTCGGCACCTTGGATACCGGCCTGCATGAAGCGGCCATGCTCAGGGGTGGTAACCACGTCTTCCGTACCGGCAACGATCAGCGCAGGCACCTGGATGCGGCCCAGTTGCTCACGATAATCAGCGTCACGTACCGCTGCACAGTTGCCTGCGTAGCCTTGCGGGCTGGTTTGCGCCAGCATCTGGCAGATACGCTGGGCCTGCTCCGCCTGTGCCTGGGCAAAGCCCGGGGTGAACCAGCGGGCGATAGAGGCATCGCGCAGGTCGACCATGGCCTGCTGGCCGCCTTTGAGTACCATGTCGATACGGGTGTTCCACACCTCGTCGTTGGCGATCTTGGCGGCCGTGTTGCACAGGGTCAGGCTGTGCAGGCGCTCACCTGCATGAATACCCAGCCACTGGCCGATCAGGCCTCCCATCGACAGGCCGACGAAGTGAGCCTTTTGAATGTCCAGGCCATCGAGCAGGGCCAGCACGTCGCGGCCCAGCTGTTCGATGCTGTAAGGGCCTTCTGTGACCAGCGATGCGCCGTGACCACGGGTGTCATAGCGCAGCACCCGGAAGTGCTGGCTCCAGAGCGGAATCTGGGTGTCCCACATGCCCAGGTCGGTACCCAGCGAGTTGGACAGGACCAGCACCGGGGCGTCATCCGGGCCATCGATCTGGTAATTCAAAACGCCATCGGCCAGTTGCAAGTGCGCCACAGCGGTCTCCTTCAGGCAGTAAAACGTTGATGTTCGGACACGGCGCGCGCCACCCAGACGCGGGCCTGGCCCAGGTAATGGGCAGGGTCGAGCAGGCGATCGAGTTCTTCGCCAGACAGCTCGGCGCTGACCTGCGGCTCGTCACCCAGCACGGCACGCAGGTGCCGCTGTTCGGCCACCGCGCGCTGGCAGCATTGTTCCAGCAGGTGGTGGGCACGGTCGCGACCCAGACGCTGGGCGAGGACGATGCTAACCGCCTCAGCCAGCACCAGGCCTTGTGTCAGGTCGAGGTTACGGCGCATGCGCGCGGCATCCACCTCCATGCCCTCGGCAATCACTTGAGCCTGGCGCAGGGCACCCGAGACCAGGCAGCAGATGTCCGGCAGGGTTTCCCACTCGGCATGCCATAGGCCCAGGCTGCGTTCGTGCTCCTGAGGCATGGCTGCAAACAGCGTCGACAGCAGGCCCGGCACGCGGGTTGCGGCACCGATCAACACGGCGGCACCCACCGGGTTGCGCTTGTGTGGCATGGTCGAAGAACCCCCCTTGCCCGGCGCAGAAGGCTCAAATACCTCCCCCGCCTCGGTTTGCATCAGCAAGCTGATATCACGGCCAAACTTGCCCAGGCTGCCGGCAACCAGGCCCAGCACCGAGGCAAACTCCACCAGGCGGTCGCGTTGGGTGTGCCAGGGCTGCTCGGGCAGGGACAGCTTGAGCTGTTCGGCCAGCGCTTCGGCCACCGGCATTGCCTTGCTGCCCAGGGCCGCCAGGCTGCCCGAGGCACCGCCGAACTGCAGGACCAGCAGGCGCGGGCGCAGTTCCTGCAGGCGCTGACGGTGGCGGGTCAAAGCCCCCAGTACACCGGCCAGTTTCATGCCCAGAGTCACCGGGGTGGCGTGTTGCAACCAGGTACGACCCACCAATGGCGTATCGGCGTGCTTCAAGGCCTGCTGCGACAGGGTATCGGCCAGCTTGCCGAGGTCGGCCTCGATCAAATCGAGGGCATCGCGCAGCTGCAGAACCAGACCCGTGTCCATCGCATCCTGACTGGTGGCCCCAAGGTGCACATAGCGCTCAGCCTCAGGTACGCCAGTGGCGATCACCTTGCCCAACGCTTTCACCAGCGGAATGGCCGAGTTGCCGGCGGTGGCGATGGCATTGGCCAACGCACCAACGTCATAGCGCTCGGCCTGGCATGCCGCCTCGATGGCTGCTACCGCGCTGTGCGGGACCAAACCGGCAGAGGCTTCGGCACGGGCAAGCGCTGCTTCGAAATCCAGCATGCCCTGCAGGCGGCCACGGTCGGAGAAAATCTCGCGCATGGCCGGCGCGGTGAAATAGGCGTCGAACAGTTGGTTGCTCATGCAGCGTCCTTAGTCATCATGGTGCAGGTACGCCGCCTGCTTCGGCAGGCGCAGGCTGAACAGGAAGGCAATCGCCATCATCGCCGTGACGTACCAATAGAAAGTGTTTTCCATCCCCAGGGTCTTCAGGCCCAGGGCCACATACTCGGCCGAACCGCCGAATGCTGCGTTCGCCACCGCATAGGCCAGGCCAACACCCAGTGCACGCACCTGCGGCGGGAACATCTCAGCCTTCACCAGACCGCTGATCGAGGTGTAGAAACTGACGATACACAGGGCCAGGCTGATCAGCACGAAGGCCATGAACGGGCTGGTCACGGTTTTCAGTGCCATCAGCAGCGGCACGGTGCACAGGGTACCGAGGCCGCCGAACAGCAGCATCGAATTGCGCCGACCGATACGGTCGGACAGCATGCCGAAGAACGGCTGCAACACCATGAACAGGAACAACGCCCCGGTCATCACGTAGCTGGCGTTCTTGGCTGTCATGCCCGCGGTGTTGACCAGGTACTTCTGCATGTAGGTGGTGAAAGTATAGAAAATCAGCGAGCCACCCGCGGTGTAGCCCAGTACCGTGATGAACGCCGCTGCGTGATTGCGGAACAGGCCTGCGATAGAACCTGCATCCTTGTCATTGCGGGCTTCGGCGCTACTGGTCTCGTGCAGCGAACGGCGCAACATCAGCGAGATCAGGGCGGCGATGGCCCCCACCACGAAGGGAATGCGCCAGCCCCAGGCCCGCAGTTCATCTTCAGTCAGCAGCTGTTGCAGGATCACCACGACCAATACCGCCAGCAACTGGCCACCGATCAGGGTGACGTACTGGAACGAAGCAAAGAAGCCGCGCTGCCCACGCAGTGCCACTTCACTCATGTAGGTGGCCGTGGTGCCGTATTCGCCCCCTACCGACAGCCCCTGGATCAGGCGGGCCAGCAATAGCAGCGCCGGGGCCCAGGTGCCGATGCTGGCATAGGTGGGCAGGCAGGCGATCATCAGGGAGCCGAAGCACATCATCAGCACCGAGATCATCAGGGAGTTCTTGCGACCGTGGCGGTCGGCGAGGCGGCCGAAGATCCAGCCACCAATGGGGCGCATCAGGAAGCCTGCGGCGAATACACCTGCCGTGTTCAACAGCTGCACGGTGGGGTCGTCGGAGGGGAAGAAGGCCGGGGCAAAGTAGATCGCGCAGAAGGCGTAGACGTAGAAGTCGAACCATTCCACCAGGTTGCCTGACGAGGCACCGACAATTGCGAAGATGCGCTTGCTGCGTTCTTCGCCGGTGTAATAGGTTGAGGTCATGAGGGTTTCACTCCTGGAGGGTCCTAGGTAAGTCTAGACATACCTAGTAACACACTCGTTCCGCTATCTGGCTGGCAATTGGCCTTGTGTCTCACAGGACAGACCTCTTCGCGGGCAAGCCCGCCCCACAGGTGATTGCGTGGATCCCTGTAAGAGCGGGCTTGCCCGCGAAGCGGCCGGTACAGGTCAAACCCGCTCGATGGCCAGTGCCAGACCTTGGCCAACGCCCACACACATGGTCGCCAGGCCTTTACGCCCACCACTCTTCTCCAGTTGGTGCAGCGCAGTCAGCACCAGGCGTGCACCGCTCATGCCCAGCGGATGGCCCAGGGCAATGGCGCCACCATTAGGGTTTACCTGTGGTGCATCGTCAGCGACACCCAGCTCACGCAGCACCGCCAGGCCTTGACTGGCAAATGCTTCGTTAAGCTCGATCACGTCGAAATCGCTTACCGCAACCCCCAGACGCTCGGTCAGCTTGCGCACCGCCGGTACCGGGCCAATGCCCATGACACGTGGAGCAACGCCGCCGCTGGCCATGCCCAGAACGCGGGCACGCGGGGTCAGGCCGTGTTTCTTCACCGCTGCGGCCGAGGCCAGGATCATCGCCGCAGCACCGTCGTTCACGCCCGAGGCGTTGCCGGCGGTGACCGTCTTGTCCGGGCCGTTGACCGGTTTGAGCTTGGTCAGCGCCTCCAGCGTGGTTTCCGGGCGCAGGTGTTCGTCACGTTCGACGATGATTTCGCCCTTCTTGTGAGCGATACGCACCGGCACAATTTCTTCGGCAAAGAAGCCGGCAGCCTGTGCAGCGGCAGCCTTCTGCTGGCTGCGCAGGGCGAAAGCGTCCTGGTCGGCACGCGAAACCTGATAGTCGTCAGCCACGTTGTCGGCGGTTTCCGGCATGGAATCCACACCGTACTGGCTCTTCATCAGCGGGTTGATGAAACGCCAGCCAATGGTGGTGTCTTCCAGCTTCATGTTGCGCGAATAGGCGCTTTCAGCCTTGCCCATGACGAACGGGGCGCGCGACATCGACTCGACGCCACCGGCAATCACCAGTTCCATCTCGCCGCTGGCGATGGCGCGGAACGCGGTGCCGATGGCATCCATACCCGACGCGCACAGGCGGTTCAAGGTGACGCCCGGGATGCTTTCCGGCAGGCCGGCCAGCAGCAGTGCCATACGGGCCACGTTGCGGTTGTCTTCACCGGCCTGGTTGGCGCAGCCGAAGAACACTTCGTCTACCTGGTCCCACTGCACGCCAGGGTTGCGCTCGATCAGCGCCTTCAGCGGCACGGCTGCCAGGTCGTCGGCCCGCACGCTGGCCAGGGCGCCGCCAAAGCGGCCGATCGGGGTACGGATGGCGTCACATATGAATACGTCGTGCATCAGGCTTCTCCTGCCAGCTGACCATGATCAGCGGCGGTACGGGCGTCGAGGTCACGCATGGCGGACGGCTCGATTGGGGTGGGTGTGGAAATGGTCTGCGCGTGGCATTTGGAGGCTCCTGGTCAGGGTGCTTCGATGAACCCAGATTAAGGAGACTGGTGGGCGCCTTACAATCCGATAATCGACTATTTGTGCGATTAACGAACCATTTGTTGCGCAACTGCCCACGCCCACCGCAGGGCAGCTGTGCGCCCTGATCGCAGCACAACGCCGCACCTGTCGGCGCGGCGTTGCGCTGTGAATGGGCCGTACCGCGGCCCTCGCCCTCAGGTTGCGTCGGCGTGGCTGACCAGCCCCTTGACGACCACACCCACAGTCGCCAGCGCTGCCGGCACCAGCAACGCCGTCAGCACCTGCTCGAAGTTCCAGCCCAGGCCAAGCAGCGTTGCACCACTCCAGGCCCCAAGAATCGCACCAAAGCGGCCAATACCCAGCATCCACGATACACCTGTGGCACGGCCCTGAGTGGGATAGAAGCGCGCCGCCAGCGATGGCATTGCCGACTGCGCACCGTTCACACACATACCGGCAACCAGTACCAACGTAGCTAGCAAGGTGATGTTGCCCAGGCTCTGCCCCACTGCGTAGGCGAACACCCCGGCCAGCAGATAGAAAATGCCAATCACCTTGTGCGGGTTGAAACGGTCCATGGCCCAACCCACGCCGACTGCACTCAGCACGCCGCCAAACTGGAACAGCGCACCGATGAACGCCGCCTGCTCCATGCTCGCGCCGCTGTCACGCATCAGGGTTGGCAGCCAGCTGGTCAGAAGGTAGACGATCACCAGGCCCATGAAATAGGTCAGCCACAGCAACACGGTACCCAAGCCGTAGGTGCCAGAGAAGATCACCGCGAACACGTTGCGCGCAGCCACCGCCTTTTGCTCAGGCACGCTGAAACTGCCTGCCTCGGCCACCACTTGCGGGGCGATTGGCGACAAGGTCTTGCGCACCTTGTCGGTGCCGCGGTTGCGCACCACCAGGAACCGCGCCGACTCCGGCAGCCAGACCATCAGCACCAGCGCCAGCAGCAACGGCAGCACGCCACCGATGACCAGCAGGCTGTGCCAGCCGTAGGCCGGGATCATCTTGGCGGAAATGAAGCCACCACCCGCCATGCCCAGGTTGAAGCCACAGAACATGCTGGTCACCAGCAGCGACTTGAGGCGCTCCGGGGTGTATTCGGACAACAGCGTGGTAGCGTTGGGCATGCCTGCACCCAGGCCCAGGCCAGTCAGGAAGCGCAGTATCAGCAACTGGTCGACGTTGGTGGCATAGGCCGAGGCCAGGCTGAAACCACCAAATACCAGCACCGCCCCCACCAGCACGCCTTTGCGGCCGAAACGGTCAGCCAGGGGCCCGGAGCCCAGGGCGCCGAACACCATGCCGATCAACGCGGCACTCATGACCGGCCCAAGGCTGGCGCGGTCGATTCCCCACTCTTGCGACAGTGCCGGGGCGATGAAACCCATGGCAGCAGTGTCCAGGCCATCGAGGAAGACGATCAGAAAGCACAGCAGCACGACTCGCCACTGATAGCGGGACAGCGGCTGCTGATTGATGAACGACTGAACGTCGAGGCTTTTGCCGACGTTGGTTTGCGCTTGATTCATTATTGTTATCCAGAATGAGGGACACAGTCAGGCCATTGCACGCGGGTAACCGGTACAAAGGCGATGATTGGGGTATATGGCCTGGGTCAGCCTGGATACAACGGTACTGCATGCGGGTGCGGCCGCAGCAGCGAGGTGACAGTATTCATGCGTAAGTGCCTCTTATGTTTTTCTTGTTCGGTCGGCTAGCCGACCGTTGCGAGAGACATTAATCAGCGGGCCGGGGTGAAGCAATTCACCCGGCACGACACTGTGCGTTTATCGCACAAGAAACGGTTTTGCCTGTTCTGATCCGGGGCCGCAACGTGCTCCCTGCGGTTTCAACCAAACAACTGATGGCAAAGGTCTCGACTGGCTGCCAGTAAAATCGGCAAGAACCGCTGCTCCAATTCACTGCGGGTCACCCGCCCAACATGGGTACTTACGTTCAAGGCAGCCAACACCTGCCCCGAAGCGTCATACACCGGCACTGCAATCGATCGCAGCCCCTGTTCCAGTTCCTGGTCCACCACGCACCAGCCCTGGGCGCGCACCTGCTGGATGCAGGCGAACAACGATTCGGGATCATTCAGGGTGCGGCTGGTGCGCGCTTTGAGATCAGCACGTTCCAGATACTCACGCAGGCTGGTGTCGTCCATGGCCGCCAGCAGAATGCGCCCCATCGACGTGCAGTAGGCCGGCAGGCGTCCCCCCACCGAGAGATCGACCGAAATCAGCCGCTCGACCGTGGCCGAACGGGCTATATAAAGGATGTCGTCGCCTTCGAGGGTGGCCATGTTGGCCGCCTCATGCAACTGGTCGCTGATGCGATCCAGGTACGGCTGGGCAGAAATTGCCAGTGGCGTCGACGACAGGTAAGCATGCCCCAGGGTCAGCACTTTGGGCAGCAGCGAATAGGTACGCCCGTCGGTGGTGGCGTAACCCAGTTTGATCAACGTGTGCAGGCAACGGCGCACCGCTGCGCGAGGGATTTCAGTACGGTGGCTGATCTGGGCGATGGTCAGGTGGCGCTTGCGCTCCTGGAATGCCTGGATCACCGCCAGGCCACGTGCCAGCGAGGTCATGAAGTCCGGGTCACCGGTAAAGGCCTGGATGCGCTTGGCCGGGGAAGCCACGATCGGCGGCGCCATGGCAGCCGAAGCAGGTCGCGCCACCTCTGCATTGCCGGAATCGTTGCCCAGGGTTTCGTCACTCATCGCACACCTCAAAAAAAACACCGGTTCGTGCGATTATCGAACAAACGGCCGATAATCGCAATTGACCGCCGACACTTTTGCTTATACCTTTCTCATGCCACTTGTGGCTTCTTTGGAGAGACTGGTCAGGTACCCACCGTAGAAGTCCCCAGGCAACGGCCTCGCCTTTCGGCGAGGCCGTTTTTCATTACGGCCCGCCCTGACATTGCAACGAACTTCTATCCGTCATTCCTTTCTAACTTGTACGAAAGGTCCAAACTGTTCGCGGGCACATCCTGCTATTTACGCCAGATGATGTCAGGGCTGAGTAAATTAACGATGATCGGCGAATTATCGGTTGCTATAATCGATTGCGCAGGCCCTCCGCTTACCGTGGTCATGGAACCTTCCGCTTTATCAAGCCGTTGCGGCCCGCAAGGCAAAATGCATGTTGCACAATGCATAACAACAGTCATTACACTTATTTCAGGTACTGCACGTGACGAAAGATGAACTGCGCGCGGAACTCGAGCGCCAGGCTGAACGTTACAAGGATGTTTATGGTGGCGAAGTCACCACATACGCCGCACAACCGGATCCGGAACGCAAACCCTGGCGCAAGCGTGCCAGCGTTCGTGACCAGGCCTTCAGCCAGGAACTGGAACGCATCGAAAAAGAACTGCGCAGCGACAACCCCTGAGCGTCGGGGGCGCCCTCTGCGTGTCGTCGCCCGGTGCACCCGGGCGAGGTCGATCTTTACTGTCTGGCCGATGATGAAATGGAATCACACAAATTTCATACGGCCGTTTGAATTTTAGGGAAATGACCATTTCTCAACATTTCGGCCTTATTTCGCCATATTTTGTGATTTTTTAACGCCATTTATCGCATTGAGCACCCCCCTCCGCACGACACGGTTGCACCATGAAGGCGGTCATCTGTCTGATGCAGGTGCATCGATTGCCAAGGTTTTCTGGCATAATCCCGCCCCCCTATGACCCGCCAGACAACCTTCATGATCGATTTATTCAGCGGACTGGATGCCTGGGTGTTGGTGAGCCTGCTGCTCGCCTTGACCTTCGTACTCGCCTTCGAGTTCATCAATGGCTTTCATGACACCGCCAACGCGGTAGCTACCGTCATCTATACCAAAGCCATGCCGCCACACCTCGCCGTGTTCTTCTCCGGCGTGTTCAACTTCCTTGGGGTTCTGCTCGGCGGTGTAGGGGTGGCCTATGCCATCGTGCACCTGTTGCCGGTAGAGCTGCTGATCAATGTGAACACCGGACACGGCCTGGCCATGGTCTTCTCGTTGCTGGCCGCGGCCATCACCTGGAACCTGGGCACTTGGTACTTTGGCATCCCTGCCTCCAGTTCGCACACGCTGATCGGCTCCATTCTCGGTGTCGGGCTGGCCAACGCCCTGATCAACGACATTCCGCTAGGCGACGGCGTCAACTGGCAGAAAGCGATTGATATCGCCATGTCGCTGGTAGTCTCGCCAATGGCCGGTTTCGCCGTTGCTGCCCTGGTGTTGATCGGCCTGAAATGGTGGCGCCCGCTGTCGAAGATGCACAAAACCCCGGAACAGCGCCGCAAGCTCGATGACAAGAAGCACCCACCCTTCTGGAACCGTCTGGTCCTGGTTGTTTCCGCCATGGGCGTGAGCTTCGTGCACGGCTCCAACGACGGCCAGAAAGGCATCGGCCTGATCATGCTGGTGCTGATCGGTATTGTGCCGGCCAAGTTCGTACTCGATCTGAACAGCACCACCTACCAGATCGAACGTACTCGCGACGCTACCCTGCACATGAGCCAGTTCTACCAGCGTAACGCCGCCACCCTGGGCGAGTTCCTGGCACTGGGCAAGGCCAAGGCCAGCGATCTGCCGGAGCAGTTCAGTTGCAACCCGCAGCAGACCGAGCCGACCATTGCTGCGCTGCAGACCTCGCTGAAAGGCGTGACGGACTACCACAGCCTCGATGCCGAGAAGCGCGTTGAAGTGCGCCGCTATTTGTTGTGCCTGGATGACACGGCAAAGAAGGTTGGCAAGCTGCCAGGCCTGGACGCCCGTGAAAAGTCCGACCTTGAAAAACTGCGCAAAGACCTCACCGCCACCACCGAATACGCCCCGTTCTGGGTGATCGTGGCCGTCGCCCTGGCCCTTGGCCTGGGCACCATGGTTGGCTGGAAGCGCGTGGTATTGACGGTGGGCGAGAAGATCGGCAAACAAGGCATGACCTATGCCCAAGGTATGTCGGCACAGATCACCGCAGCCTGCGCCATCGGTATGGCCAACGTATTCGCCCTGCCGGTGTCGACCACCCACGTGCTGTCGTCCGGCGTGGCCGGCACCATGGTTGCCAACAAAAGTGGCCTGCAAGGCGGCACTGTGAAAACCATCCTGCTGGCATGGGTCCTGACCCTGCCTGCCTCGATGGGCCTGGCGGCCGGCCTGTTCTGGCTGGCGTCCAAAGCCATTGGCTGAGTGACACCGCAATGAATAAAGGCGCCCTCGGGCGCCTTTTTCATAGCCGTTATGCCTGCCGAAGCAGCCTTGTGCTACCAAGGGTATGGGCGCGGCGCAGGAAGACTACCTTTTCTTGCCCCCTAACAACGACCCCATCAACCCGCGCACCAACTGCCGCCCCAACTGGTTAGCGGCCTGGCGCACTGCTGACTTGATCGCCTGCCCCGCTGCACTCTGCAAGAACTCACCCGCCTTGTCGGCAAAACTCTCTTCATCCGCCTTCGGTTGCGGCGCCGGTTCCACCGGCTCGCCCTTACGCTGGCTCAGCATTTCATAGGCTGACTCACGGTCCACCGGTTTGTCATAGCGCCCCGACAATGGCGAAGCCGCAATCAGCGCACTGCGCTCAGCCGCACTCAGTGGCCCGATACGCGACTGCGGCGGTGCAACCAGCACCCTCTGCACGATGGCCGGTGTGCCCCTTTCTTCCAACGTACCCACCAGCGCTTCGCCAATACCCAGTTCGGTAAGCACCGCCAGGGTGTCGAATGTTGGGTTGGGACGGAAACCATCGGCTACCGCCCGCAGCGACTTCTGCTCCTTGGCCGTGAACGCCCGCAAGCCGTGCTGAATGCGCAAGCCCAACTGGGCCAGTACCGCGTCCGGCAAGTCACCCGGCGACTGGGTAACGAAATAGACCCCCACCCCCTTGGAGCGGATCAGCCGGACCACTTGCTCAAGACGGTCTTGCAGCGCCTTGGGCGTGCCGTTGAACAGCAAGTGTGCTTCATCGAAGAACAGCGCCAGCACCGGCTTGTCGGCATCACCGCGCTCGGGCAACTGCTCGAACAGTTCGGCCAGCAACCACAACAGGAACGTCGCGTACACCTTGGGTGCCTCGTGCACCAATCGGCTGGCATCGAGCAGGTGGATACGTCCACGGCCATCCGGATCAGGGCGCAGCAGGTCCTCCAGTTGCAATGCCGGCTCGCCGAACAATGCCTCGGCACCCTGCTGCTCCAAGGTAGCGAGCCGGCGCAACAAAGCCTGGGTGGAGGCCGTGGTCATCAGCGCGCTGTCTTCGCCAAGCAGATGCGGGTTGTCCTTCAGATGCGCCAGCAGGGCCTTGAGGTCTTTGAGGTCCAGCAGCAGCAGGCCTTCGCGGTCGGCCACCTTAAATGCTGCATACAGCGCCGCCTGCTGGCTGTCGGTCAGTTCCAGCAAGTTGCCCAGCAGCAGCGGCCCCATTTCACTGAGGGTGGTGCGCAGCGGGTGGCCCGACAGCCCGGCGATATCCCACAAGCTCACCGGGTAGGCCTTGGGCGTATGCCCCAGCCACGGCATGCCGGCGATGCGCTCAGCCACCTTGCCTTGTGGCGCACCAGCAGCCCCCAAGCCACAGAGGTCGCCTTTGACATCGGCGGCGAACACCGCTACCCCCGCGTCGCTGAACACCTCCGCCAGGTGCTGCAGGGTGACGGTCTTGCCAGTACCGGTTGCGCCAGCCACCAGACCGTGGCGGTTGGCCAGGCGCATTGCTTGCCCGACTGGCTGGCCATCCGGGCCCGCGCCTACAACGATGGTCGAAAATTCCGACATCTCTTTAATCCTCTGCTCAAGCTTTAGCTTAATTCGGCCGATACCTGTGGGTGTTATTCGCCTTAATTAGAGAGGAACAGCCGAAAAGGGACTTTTCGGGATGTTGCACAACCTACGGCTCCACTCGTGCGAACGCCTGATATAAAACCTTAGCGGAACCGATTACGCCATGAACAAAAGCCTTCGTTTCAGCCACAAGATTCTTTTGGCGGCATCACTGATCGTGATACTCGCCTTCAGCCTTTTCACCCTCTACAACGATTACCTCCAGCGTAATGCGATCCGCGAGGACCTGGAAAACTATCTGGCTGAAATGGGCACCTCCACGTCGACCAACATTCGCAACCTGTTCGAGGGCCGGATAAAGCTGGTGGAGAACCTGGCGCAGAACATTGCCCAAGACCCAGCCAACGCCGAAACCCTGATGGGTCAGAATGCGCTGATATCCAGCTTCCTCACGGTCTACCTGGGCAAAGTCGACGGCGGTTTCAGCGTACGCCCGGACGCGAAGATGCCCGACGGCTACGACCCGCGCACCCGCCCTTGGTACAAGGACGGCATGAACGCCAGCGGCGCGACGCTGACCGAACCCTACATCGATATGACCACCAACAAGATGGTCATTGGTATCCTCAGCAAGGTCTCCAGCAGCGTGGGCGTGGTCGGCGGCGACCTGGCCCTGGACGGCTTGGTGCAGATCATCAACTCGCTGAACTTCGGCGGCATGGGATACGCCTTCCTGGTCAACGACCAGGGCAAGATCCTGGTGCACCCGGATAAAGATCTGGTCATGAAATCGCTGTCGGACCTGTTCCCGCAGCACACGCCGAAACTGACCGGTGAGCTGACCGAAGTGCAAAGCGAGGGCCAGACCCGCCTGCTGACCTTCAGCCCGATTACTGGCCTGCCGTCGGCAAACTGGTACATCGGCCTGTCGGTGGACAAGGACAAGGCCTTCTCGATGCTCAGTACCTTCCGCACCTCGGCGGTGATCGCCACGGTGGTGGCAGTGGTGATCATCATCGGCCTGCTCGGCTTGCTAATCCGCGTGTTGATGCAGCCGCTGCACACCATGACCCGCGCCATGGAAGACATTGCCGAAGGTGAAGGCGACCTGACCAAGCGCCTGCACATCCACAACCACGACGAATTCGGTGTCCTCGGCAACGCCTTCAACCGCTTCGTCGAGCGCATTCACAGCAGCATTCGCGAAGTGTCCTCGGCCACCGAGCAGGTCAACGAAGTAGCCCTGCGGGTGATCAGCGCTTCGAATTCGTCGATGACCAACTCCGACGAGCAGTCCAACCGGACCAACAGTGTCGCCGCCGCCATCAATGAATTGGGCGCTGCGGCTCAGGAAATCGCCGGCAACGCCGCCCAAGCTTCGCAGCACGCAAGCTCCGCGCGCCTGTTGGCCGAAGAAGGCCAGCAAGTGGTCGAGCGCAACATTGCCGCGATGAACCGCCTGTCCGACCTGATCGTCACCTCCAGCGCGCACATCGAGACACTGAACAGCAAGACCGTGAATATCGGCCAGATCCTGGAAGTGATCACCAGCATTTCCCAGCAGACCAACCTGCTGGCGCTGAACGCCGCCATCGAAGCGGCCCGCGCCGGTGAGGCCGGGCGTGGCTTTGCCGTGGTCGCCGATGAGGTGCGCAATCTGGCGCACCGCACCCAGGAGTCGGCGCAGCAAGTGCAGACCATGATCGAAGAGCTGCAGGTCGGTGCCCGCGAGTCGGTCGACACCATGGACCAGAGCCAGCGCCACAGCCAGGACAGCATGCAGATCGCCAACCAGGCGGGTGAGCGACTGGACAGCGTTACCGTGCGCATTGGCGAGATCGACGGCATGAACCAGTCGGTGGCCACTGCCACCGAAGAGCAGACCGCCGTGGTCGAGGCGATCAACATGGACATCAACGAGATCAACATGCTCAACCAGGAAGGCGTGGAGAACCTGCAAGCGACCCTGCGCGCCTGCTCCGACCTCGAGCAGCAGGCTGGCCGCCTGAAACACCTGGTGGGCAGCTTCCGTATCTGATAAAGGCTACACCTTCACCTGGAGCAGCCTTGTGCTGCTCCAGGCATTGCGCACTCCCCCTCTCAAACCGATCGAACAAACTATCCTTCTGATAGGTCCACCTTTAGGCGTTTCATCGCCGGCCATTCAACGCCGGATGACAGACCCGAAGACGATCCCGGAGGGATGCTGATCGTGCACATCGCCGACATCACCATGTTCTACGCCCCGGCCAGCGGTGGCGTACGTACCTATCTTGATGCCAAACATCACCGTCTCGACGCCATTCACGGCGTACGCCACAGCCTGTTGATTCCCGGTGCCAGCGCCCAACACGGCGATGGCATCTATCAGGTACCTGCGCCACCCTTGCCGTTTGGCAAGGGCTACCGCTTTCCGGTACGCCTGGCCCCCTGGTGCAATACACTGCGCACGCTCAAACCCGACCTGATTGAAGTTGGCGACCCCTACCTGACCGCCTGGGCGGCGCTGGAAGCGCGGCGCCAGCTCGACGTGCCCGTGATCGGTTTCTACCATTCCGACCTGCCGTTACTGGTCAGCAACCGCATGGGCAACTGGTTCGCACCCAATGTCGAGGCCTACGTCAGCAAGCTATACGGCAATTTTGATCGGGTATTGGCCCCCAGCCAGGTGATGGCCGACAAATTACGCCGCTTGGGCGTGCGCGATGTCCATGTGCAGCCGCTGGGCGTTGACCTTGCCACTTTCCACCCCTCCCGGCGCGACCCACATGTGCGTGCCGAACTGGGCATTCCCGACACCAGCCGCCTGTTGATCTTTGCCGGCCGCGGCTCGCGGGAGAAGAACCTGCCGGTGCTGCTTGACTGCATGCAGCAACTCGGCGCCCCCTACCACCTGTTACTGGTAGGCTCGAACATGCCGGCCAGCGTGCCGTCCAACGTCAGCGTCATCGATCACTTCTGCCCGTCTGCCGAGGTGGCCCGGCTGATCGCCAGCGCCGACTTGCTGGTGCATGCTGGCGACCAGGAAACATTCGGCCTGGTCATTCTCGAAGCGATGGCCAGCGCCACCCCTGTGGTGGCCGTGCGCGCCGGTGCGTTCCCTGAAATCATCAACGAACAGTGTGGCCGCCTGTGCACGCCCAACGATGGTCGGGCCATGGCGTGCGCCGTGCGCGAGGCGTTCGAGGCGGGTACCCGCGAGCTCGGCCTGCAGGCCCGCCACCATGTAGAGCAACATTATTCTTGGGATAACGTGGTAGCTGGCCTGCTCCAGCACTACCAGGCCGTGCTCGGCCACCAGCCGCAGGTGCGCGCCCATGCTTGAGCCCTCCGCCAGCCAGCGCAGCCTCATGCTGGTGTTGCACGATATTGCCCCGGAAACCTGGCCGGACTATGAACCGTTCGTAAGGGCTGTGGACGCGCTGGGCCACGTGCCAATGACATGGCTGGTGGTCCCGGACTTCCATCGACGCAATCCGCTGCACCAGGCACCTTCGTTCTGCCGCCTCCTGGACGAACGCCTTGCCAAAGGCGACGAACTGGCGCTTCACGGCTATGCCCATGCTGACGAAGGCCCCGCACCGCGCAGCCCCATCGACTACTTCATGCGGCGCATTTATACCCATGAAGGCGAGTTCTACGGCCTTGATGAGAACGAAGCGCTTACCCGGCTACAGGAGGGCCTGGCGCTGTTCGAGAGCCAAGGTTGGCCTGTGGCAGGCTTTGTCGCACCGGCCTGGCTCATGAGCCAGGGCACGCGGCAAGCCCTGTGCCGCCTGCCACTCAAATACACCAGTACACCGCAGCATCTGTACCGGTTGCCAGACTTTACAGCCATTGATGCGCCAGGCCTGGTCTGGAGCGCACGGAGCGCATGGCGGCGCACATTGTCCCGCACGCTGTGCGACTGGCAATGCCGGCGCTGGCGAGGCGCGAGCACATTGCGCTTGGGGCTGCACCCTGTAGACATGCGTCATCGCTCATCCCGAGACTATTGGTTGCGAACGCTGGAAACACTGGTGAAGGATGGCCGCGAACCGCTGACCAAATCTGCCTGGCTGGAGCGCCAGGGGGCAGCATGAAGCGTTGGGCCTGGCTGGCGCTGGCACTGCTGGGGGCAGCGCTGGTGCCAGCGTTGCTGGGTGGTAGCGAGCTGCTGCCGAGGCTGAGCCGGTTCGACCCGCACCTGCTGCTCATGCTGCTAGGCATGATTCTGTTGTGCTGGGTCATCAATGCGCTGCGCCTGCGCCTGTTGCTGGGTGAGCAGGCAAAACAGTTGAGCCATGCTCGCAGCCTCGGCGTGGTCATGGCCACCGAGTTTGCCATCTGCACCACCCCTGGCGGCAGTGGTGGGCCGCTGACCCTGATGGCGCTGCTGGCGCGAGACCGCATCCGCCCGGCGCGCAGCGGCGCCGTTTTTGCCATGGACCAGCTGAACGACCTGGTGTTCTTCTTCTGCGCAATGCTGGCGATTGCCGGCTACGCGCTGTTCCACAGCCTGGGCCGCAGCCAGGAAAGCATGTTGCTTGGCAGTGCGTTACTGCTGTGCACAGCGTTGGCCGGGGTGATCGGGCTGTTGCGCTACCGGCGCCCGATAATGCGCATGAACGGCAGGCTGTTGCAGCGCATGGGGATGGGCCAGCCGCGCAAACGTCGCTGGGCGCGCAAACTGCTGCACTTCGTTGCAGCACTGGCGCAGACCTGGCGCCTGCCCAAGCGCAGGCTGAGCCTGGTGTTCACCCTGACCTGCATCCACTGGGCGCTGCGCTACAGCGTGCTGTACCTGGTGTTGCGGGGCTTGGGGGTAGACCTGCAGTGGATTCCCAGCTTCCTGGTGCAGATGCTGTCGCTCAGCGCCGGCCAATTCAGTCTGCTGCCTGGCGGGGCCGGGGCCGCCGAGCTGACGTCTGCCAGCCTGTTGACACCCTTGGTGGGCAGCTCGACCGCAGCTGCGGCAATCCTGATATGGCGGGCGGTTACTTACTACTTTTATCTGCTGGCTGGGGGGCCGGTGTTTGTGTGCCTGCTGGGACGTCCGTTGCTGGAGCGCTGGCGGCGTCAGGCGGGTTGAGCTGTTGCCAGAGTTCGGCGGCGCCGGGGAAGTCGGTGCCATCCGTATCATCCAGGGCTTCAGGGTCGTAGCGGGCCAGGCAGCCTTCGCCAAGGATCGGTGGAGGTGAGGCGACGGGGTTGTTGCGTTGCTTGGTCATTGCCGTTTCACCCAAGATTGCCGGGGCGCTCTGCGCCCCTGTCGCGACTGGGCTGCGCAGCAGCCCAGCACCTCACAGCAAGCCGGACGGTGTCAGTCGAACACCACAGTCTTGTTACCATGCACCAGCACACGGTCTTCCAGGTGATAACGCAGGCCACGGGCCAGCACCATCTTCTCCACATCACGGCCAAAGCGGACCATGTCATCGATGCTGTCGGCATGGCTGACACGCACCACATCCTGCTCGATGATCGGGCCGGCATCCAACTCTTCAGTGACGTAGTGGCACGTCGCGCCAATCAGCTTCACCCCACGCAGGGCAGCCTGGTGGTAAGGCTTGGCGCCGACGAACGACGGCAGGAAGCTGTGATGGATGTTGATCACCTTCTCGGCATAGTCCCGGCACAGTTGTGGTGGCAGGATTTGCATGTAGCGGGCCAGCACCACGACGTCGGCGGCATGCTCCTGCACCAGGCGCGACACTTCGGCAAAGGCCGGGGCCTTGTCTTTGGGGTCGACCGGAACATGGAAGAACGGAATACCGTGCCACTCGACCATGCTGCGCAGGTCGTTGTGGTTGGAGATGACGCAAGGGATCTCGCAGTCCAGCTCATCGGTGTGCCAGCGGTGCAGCAAGTCTGCCAGGCAGTGCGACTCACGGCTGGCCATCAATACCACGCGTTTTTTCTGAGCCGAGTCGGTAATGCGCCAGGTCATGGAGAACTCTTCGGCGATCGGCGCAAACGCCTCACGGAAGGCTTCGATACCGAACGGCAGCGATTCAGCGCGGATTTCATGACGCATGAAGAACCAACCGCTCTGCTCATCGGAGTGGTGGCTGGCTTCGTTGATCCAGCCATTGTACAAGGCCAGGAAATTACTGACTTTCGCCACGATGCCTACACGGTCGGGGCAGGCGATCACCAGACGATAGGTGCGCATGAATGAGACTCCAGAACTTCGCAAAGGCGCCTATTCTAGCGGCCCGCCAGAAAAAACGCAGTATTGATCGCTGCCGCGATTGCATATGCAGGCCCGAAAACGCCACACGGGCGCTGCCTGACAGACAAGAGGAAACGCACGGGGCATATGTAAAAATTTGTTCACGTAGAGAAATGCTGTCACAGCTTAATTAACAGTTAATTGCCCAATCTTATGTTTACTTGCGAGTATGGGCTGTCTATTATTGCCCCACACATTTCTGAACACGCATTAAGGAACACTCCATGTCCCTGATCAACGAGTACCGCGCTACCGAAGAAGCCATCAAGGAACTTCAGGCCCGCCTGGCCAATCTGTCGCAGGATGACAAGCTGAAGAAAGAACTGGAGTTCGAAGGCAAACTGCGCACACTGATGGGCGAGTACTCCAAGTCGCTGCGCGACGTGATTGCCCTGCTCGATCCAGAATCGAAACTGAGCAAGGCACCTCGTGGTTCGGTCAAGACTACCGCCACCAAGCGCGCACGCAAGGTCAAGCAATACAAGAACCCGCACAACGGTGAAGTGATCGAAACCAAAGGCGGCAACCACAAGACCCTGAAAGAGTGGAAAGCCACTTGGGGCGGCGATGTGGTTGAAAGCTGGGCAACCCTGCTGGACTGATTATCCGCATACGCCTCTTGCTTCGCACAACAAAAACGCCGGCACACTGCCGGCGTTTTTGTTTACCGGCCATCAGCCGATTGAATAGTGCTCCTGCAATTGTCGAGCATGCAGTTGCCAGGCCTCCAACACTCGCCTGCCCGCCTCGTCGGCGCCCTCCCAGGCTTGCTGGCGTGCCTGTTCGAAGTCGCCCAAGGTATTCGGCGCGCCCCACTGCGGGTCGCTCAGGCGTTGCTGGCAGAAGTCATACCAACGTTGCCGCTCTTCGGGGGTCAAGGTTTCAGGGAAGTTACGTGCCCGGTAGCGGAACAACAGCTCCGGCAAACGCGGATCATCGAACATCCATTGGCCATGGCTCAACTGCGCCGGTTCCAGCGCACGAACTTGCTCGCATAAGCGCCGGTCGCGGTCACCTATAAAACCCTCATACAACTGCTGTTCCGGGTCCTCGCTCGGAGCGAACTCGTCCTTGCCATAGATGTGCTCCAGCTTTTCTTGCCATTGCGCCTGTTGATTGGCCAATTGTTCGCCGCGCGATTGTAACAACGTCAAGTCCAGGCCCAATCGTTGTTGATCGACCGGGCGCAATACCGACAGCGGCGCCACTACCGGGCAACGATTGATCTGCACCAATTTGAGCGGTACCGGTAATTCACCTTCAGCCAATTCATCATGCCGGGTGTACAAGCGCTGACGCAAAACTTCAGCACTTTCCCGCAGTAACGGTAGGGTTTCCTGATGCAGGTCGCAGACAATCAGTGCATTGCGATTACGCGGGTGCCAGGCCAGTGGCAATACGACCCCCAGGTAATTGCGCGCCGCCGAAAAACGCCCGGATATATGCACCAGTGGCTGCAACAGACGGATCTGCTCCATCACTTTATGCTTGCTACGCAGTTGAAACAGCCAGTCATACAACTTGGGTTGTTTCTGCCGAATCAGGCGAGCCAAGGCAATGGTTGCCCGCACGTCGGAAAGCGCTTCGTGGGCATGACCGTGGTCAATGCCATTGGCCTTGCTCAGCAGCTCCAGACGCAGGCTGGTGCGCCCGTCCTGCTGCGGCCATTCAATGCCTTCCGGGCGCAGGGCATAGGCGGTGCGCACAATGTCGATCAGGTCCCAGCGGCTATTGCCTCCCTGCCATTCACGGGCATAGGGGTCGAAAAAGTTGCGGTAAAGGCTGTAGCGAGTCACTTCATCGTCGAAGCGCAGGGTGTTGTAGCCGGCACCACAGGTGCCCGGTTGCGCCAGCTGGGCGTGCACGCGAGTCATGAACTCGGCTTCGCACAGGCCCTGCTCCGCCAACAGTTGTGGCGTGATGCCTGTCACCAGGCAGGCCGCCGGGTGCGGCAGGATGTCGTCCGACGGTCGGCAATAAAGGCTGATTGGCTCGTCGATTTCGTTGAGGTCGAAGTCAGTGCGCACGCCGGCCACCTGCAGCGGCCGATCGCAGCGCGGGTTGATGCCGGTGGTTTCATAGTCGTGCCAGAAAATGCTGGAGGTCACGGGGTCGTCCTGTATCGAGGTCGACCCGATTCTAGCGCGATTCTGAAAAATGAACGTTCAGACGGGAGCGTTCGCGGGGCGGAAACTGAAATAGTCGCGCAACGAACGTACGAAATCATCGTACTCGCGCGGAGACTGCAGCAGCATGAAGCCCGAATCGTAGTGCCCAGGCGTCTGGTCCTCGCGGCACCACAGGCAACTGGCCGTGAGGTTGACGAACTGGTGCCCGCCGCCAGGCAGGGGCATACGCAGTTGCAGCTCGTAATCAGGCCCGACCAACACGGGCAGCTGGCTGATGACCATCAACCCATTTTCAGAGGCATTGCCTAGCTGACCGATCTCCTGACCGGTAAAGCGGTTGAACACCTTGAGGACACAAGGTAGCTGATGACGTTCGATGTGGCGCTTGTTAAACATGATCGCGAGTGTATTCCGTACCTGATGCCAGGAATACTAGGTACTGGCGGTTGTTGTAACAGCTGAGTTACAGATTAGCGCAGCACGCGCAGCAAATCCCGTGAAATAAACCACACCTTTGTGTTAGCGCCAAGGTACGGTCGTCACCGGATTGGCCACGGCCGTTTCTGCGCCGCGCAAATGGCCGAGTTTTTCCAGCGTCTGCAGGCGCGCTCGGGCGCGATAGGCATATTCGTTGCCCGGGTACTGCTGGATCAGGTACTGATAGGTTTGCGCCGCGTCCACGTACAACGCCTGGCGCTCCAGGCACTGGCCGCGCAGCAGTGATACTTCGGGGTGGATGAACGGCCGGGCACGGCTGGTGCGATCAACCTGCGACAGTTCGAGCATGACCCGTGCGCAATCGCCGCGGTCGTAGGCGCGGTAGGCATTGTTCAGATGGTGGTCCATGGACCAGCGGGTACAGCCGACGGCGCTGGCGGCCAAGGCTAAAACGATCAGGGCTCGCATGGGGATCTCCTTTGATGCCAGTGTATCGGCGTTTGCCTGCAAATCTTCACACCCTTTTGCAAGGATACCCTGCCCCGTTCAAATGCCACCCTGCCTTGGTCGCAGGTAGTGCAACGGAACAATGACTACAGCGAGATTCAGGAGTAGCCTTTCGCTGCGCTTCACTATAGGAGTCTGTGCATGAGCATCCGCCGCACCAAAATCGTCGCCACCCTTGGCCCCGCCAGCAACTCGCCGGAAGTGATCGAACAACTGATCCTCGCCGGCCTGGACGTGGCACGTCTGAACTTCTCCCACGGCACGCCGGACGAGCACAAGGCCCGCGCGCGCCTGATCCGTGACATCGCCGCCAAGAACGGCCGCCATGTTGCACTGCTGGGCGACCTGCAGGGTCCGAAGATCCGCATCGCCAAGTTCGCCAACAAGCGCATCGAACTGAAGATCGGTGACAAGTTCACCTTCTCCACCGCCCACCCGCTGACCGAAGGCAACCAGGACATCGTCGGTATCGACTACCCCGATCTGGTCAAGGACTGCGGCGTTGGTGACGAACTGCTGCTCGACGATGGCCGTGTGGTCATGCGCGTCGAAACCGCCACTGCAGACGCCCTGCACTGTGTGGTGATCATCGGTGGCCCGCTGTCGGACCACAAAGGCATCAACCGTAAAGGTGGTGGCCTGACCGCACCGGCCCTGACCGAAAAAGACAAGGCCGACATCAAACTGGCTGCGGAAATGGACCTGGACTACCTGGCCGTGTCCTTCCCGCGTGACGCCAGCGACATGGAATACGCGCGCAAGCTGCGTGACGAAGCTGGCGGCAGCGCCTGGCTGGTGGCCAAGATCGAACGCGCCGAAGCAGTTGCCGATGACGAGACCCTCGACAAGCTGATCGCCGCCTCCGACGCTGTGATGGTTGCCCGTGGTGACCTGGGCGTGGAAATCGGCGACGCCGAGCTGATCGCTATCCAGAAGAAGATCATCCAGCACGCCCGCCGCAACAACAAGGCCGTGATCGTGGCGACTCAGATGATGGAGTCGATGATCCAGAACCCGATGCCGACCCGCGCGGAAGTGTCCGACGTGGCCAACGCCGTGCTGGACAACACCGATGCGGTGATGCTGTCGGCCGAGAGCGCCGCCGGTTCCTACCCGATCGAAGCTGTCCAGGCCATGGCACGCATCTGCCTGGGTGCCGAAAAGCACCCGACCAGCCAGAAGTCCAGCCATCGCCTGCACACCACCTTCCAGCGCTGCGACGAAAGCATCGCCTTGGCGGCCATGTACACTGCCAACCACTTCCCGGGCGTAAAGGCGATCATCGCCCTGACCGAAAGCGGCTACACCCCGCTGATCATGTCGCGCCTGCGTTCGCATGTACCGATCTTCGCCCTGTCGCCGCACCGCGCCACCCAGGCACGCGCCTCGATGTTCCGTGGCGTGTATCCGATTGCCTTCGACCCGGCCGCGCTGCCGGCCGACAAGGTGAGCCAGGCAGCGGTCGACGAACTGCTCAAACGTGGCCTGGTGGAGCAAGGTGACTGGGTGATCCTGACCAAAGGTGACAGCTACCACACTATCGGTGGCACCAACGGCATGAAGATCCTGCACGTGGGTGATCCGCTGGTCGGTTGATCCACGCTTTTCACAGCACAAGGCTCAAGCGCAGCCTTGTGCTGCGAAGAGGCCCCGACTGGAATAACAAAAAGCCCCGGTTCTCGCGAACCGGGGCTTTTTGATGGTGCAGGGGGTAAGGCTGGCTTACATCATGCCGCCCATGCCACCCATGCCGCCCATATCAGGCATGCCAGCAGCTGGCTTGTCTTCCGGCAGGTCGGCAACCATGGCTTCGGTGGTGATCATCAGACCGCCGATCGAAGCAGCAGCTTGCAGCGCCGAGCGAGTAACCTTGGCTGGGTCCAGGATGCCCATCTCGATCATGTCGCCGTATTCACCGGTAGCGGCGTTGTAGCCGAAGTTGCCCGAACCTTGCTTGACCTTGTCAGCAACCACGCTTGGCTCATCACCGGCGTTGGCAGTGATCTGGCGCAGCGGGGATTCAACAGCGCGACGCAGCAGCGCGATACCGACGTTCTGGTCTTCGTTGTCGCCTTTCAGGTCGACGATGGCCGCCAGGGCGCGAACCAGGGCAACACCACCGCCAGGCACCACGCCTTCTTCAACGGCTGCACGGGTAGCGTGCAGGGCGTCTTCAACGCGGGCTTTCTTCTCTTTCATTTCAACTTCAGTGCCGGCACCCACCTTGATCACGGCAACACCGCCAGCCAGCTTGGCCAGACGCTCTTGCAGCTTCTCACGGTCGTAGTCCGAGGAAGTTTCTTCGATCTGGGCACGGATCTGCTTGACGCGTGCTTCGATCTCGGTGTCAGCGCCAGCACCGTCGATGATGGTGGTGTTTTCCTTGGACAGGATGACGCGCTTGGCGTTACCCAGGTGCTCCAGGGTAGCGGTTTCCAGGGACAGGCCGATTTCTTCGGAGATGACCTGGCCGCCAGTCAGGACGGCGATGTCCTGCAGCATGGCCTTGCGGCGATCGCCGAAGCCTGGAGCCTTGACTGCAGCAACCTTGACGATGCCGCGCATGTTGTTGACTACCAGGGTAGCCAGCGCTTCACCTTCAACGTCTTCGGCAACGATCAGCAGTGGGCGGCCGGCCTTGGCAACGGCTTCCAGAACTGGCAGCAGCTCACGGATGTTGGAGATTTTCTTGTCGACCAGCAGCAGCAGCGGGCCTTCCAGCTCGGCAACCATGGTGTCTGGCTTGTTGACGAAGTACGGCGACAGGTAGCCGCGGTCGAACTGCATGCCTTCTACGACGGACAGTTCGTTTTCCAGGCCCGAGCCTTCTTCAACGGTGATCACGCCTTCTTTACCGACTTTTTCCATGGCTTCGGCGATGATTTCACCGATGGAGTTGTCGGAGTTGGCAGAGATGGTACCTACCTGGGCGATGGCCTTGGAGTCGGCGCATGGCTTGGACAGGTTCTTCAGCTCGGCAACAACGGCAGCAGTGGCCTTGTCGATACCGCGCTTCAGGTCCATCGGGTTCATGCCGGCAGCGACGGCTTTCAGGCCTTCGTTGACGATGGCCTGAGCCAGAACGGTAGCGGTGGTGGTGCCGTCACCGGCAGCGTCGTTGGCCTTGGAAGCAACTTCCTTGACCAGCTGGGCGCCCATGTTTTCGAAAGCGTCTTTCAGCTCGATTTCTTTGGCGACGGAAACGCCGTCCTTGGTGATGGTCGGCGCGCCGAAGCTCTTGGCCAGTACCACGTTACGGCCTTTCGGGCCCAGGGTCGCTTTTACCGCGTCAGCCAGAACGTTGACACCAACCAGCATTTTCTTACGGGCGGAATCACCAAATTTTACGTCTTTAGCAGCCATGATCGTTTAATCCTTGAAAAACTTTGGAGTAACGGGAAGTCGGGGGGAAATCAGCCTTCAACAACGGCGAGGATTTCGTTCTCGGCCATGACCAGCAGGTCTTCGCCATCGACTTTCACGGTGTTGCTGCCCGAGTACGGGCCGAAAACCACTTTGTCACCCACTTTCACGGCCAGCGCGCGAACTTCGCCGTTGTCCAGGACGCGACCGGTGCCGACGGCTACAACTTCGCCGCGGTTTGGTTTTTCAGCGGCCGAACCCGGCAGGACGATACCGCCAGCGGTTTTCGATTCTTCTTCGCTGCGACGGATGACTACGCGGTCATGCAGAGGACGAAGTTTCATTGTCGATCTCTCCCAAATTGTGGTTTTCATCGGCCGGTTCGACACCGGCGGTTTTGATGCTGTCCGGCGTTGCCGGGGGTGGCCCGCTGTGAGCGAACCACCTGTGTAATGTCTGGTGTTGCCACCAGAAACCTTGCGGTGACCACATACATGAGGCCGCCACATCCAATTACAAGGCTCGAGATAGAAAAATTTTCATCAGGCCAAAAAAAACCGGGGCCGCTTGTGCGGCCCCGGTCCTTTTTACTTGTCGCGGCGCTCGTACTCGCCTTCGATCACGTTCGGGCGGTGGCCGCCATCACGCGGCTGCGCCTGGAAGGGGTCATCCTGGAATGCACGCTGGCGCATGGCCTGGGCCTCGGCACGCTCGCGCATCTTGCGTGCGGCCAGGCGGCGGGTGAATGGCAGCAGGCACAGCACACCCAGCACGTCGCTGATGAAGCCGGGCAGCAACAACAGGCCACCACCCACGGCCAGCATCATGCCCTGGAACATGTCCTCGGCGGGCAATTCACCGCGCTGCAGGCTTTCACGGGCGCGCAATGCAGTCGCCAGGCCGGCCACCCGCATGACCAGTACGCCCAAGGCGGAGCCGGCGATGATCAGCAGCAACGCCGGAAAGAAACCGATTGCCGCGCTGACCTTCACGAAGACGAACAGCTCCAGCACAGGAAAAATCAGAAACAGCAGTAGAAAAGCACGCATCAAGGGTTCCTCGACGGAAGATAACCTTCCAATAAGACCTCACATGGATGCCTGCGCTCCGGATTTCAACCCTCGGTTTGCATCACAAGCGGCCAATGGTCGGCGCGAGCCAGCAAAACCAAGGCCTCGCGGACTTGTGTCGGCGTGTTGCAAGTAGTGGGGAAAGGCAACCAGTGCACGGCCTGGCCGATGCGCAGGTGCATGCCTTCACTGTCTACCCCAACCATCTGCGCCGGTACGTGCCGTGGCAACCCGGTCAACTCGACGTAGTGGGCAATGGCACTGGCGTGATCGCTGTTCATGTGTTCGATCATGCTCCCCTCGGCCTTGCCCGCGAACGGGTTGGCCAAGGTGACATGGTCAAGCCAGTGGATCGCACCGAAGCCGCCGATGTAACGGTGACGCACCGGTTGCAGCACCCAGAAATCGAAGTCGTGGGCCTTGTGGTAGTTGGCCGCATCCGGGAAATAGCGGTAATAGCGCTCGGCGGCGGCCTCGATGACGGCCTCGTCGACCAGCTTGTGCGCTTCGGCCATCACCGTCAGGCGCCCTACCGCCTGCACATCCTCAGCCTCGCGCTCACCCACCAACAGCGAACACTTGGGGTCCTTCTGCAGGTTATGGGTGTGCTGGGCAATGCGGCTGATCAGGATCAGCGGGTTGCCCTGGTCGTCCAGACAGTACGGCACGACCGAACCGAAGGGGTAGCCAGGCATCGACCTGGAATGTGTCGAAAGCACGCCGCGGTATTCCTTGAGCAGCAGTTCCCGGGCGGGGCGGATGGCGTTGGTACTCACTTGAGGGCGGCTCCTGGCGGACGGGTTGGGGACAAGATAAGCATTATCAGCTGCCTGTGCCACTGACCTGCATCCAGACGCCTTACCAGGTAACGCCGAAGCCCGCGGTATAGCGTGTCTTGTCCAGCTCACTTTCACGCGTGCCGGTGATGATGTCCTTCTCCGCCTTGAGGTTCAGCGAGGCCCACTCGGTGACCTTGTAGCGCAGGCCAACCTCGGCATCCAGCGAGTAGTCGGCCACGCCACCCAGCGGCTTGGCGAACTCGCCGTTGGTGAACAGCTGCACGTTCTTGCCGATCAGGTATCGGGTGTAATCCCACTTCACGGCCGCAGAATAGAAATTATCCTTGCCACCATCCTGATACTCGAAGTCAGTACGGTTGATCAGTGAGCCCAGCGAGAACGCGCCCAGCTCATCGTCCCAGAACTGGTAACCCGGGCCGGTACCCACGGTGCGCTGGCGGGCCAGGTCTTCGATGCGATCACGTTTGTATTCCGCACGCCCCTGCCAGAACCACTTCTCGGTAATGAAGCGGTCCAGCGCGTACTCGGCGCTCCAGTTGTCGGTGGTGGTGACGTCGTCCTTGGTCTCGCGGTTGTACTCACCCTCGGCGTTGTGCCGCCAAAGGCCATGACGGGCGGTGGTCTTGAAGCCCACGTCGTAATCGTCGGTGTCGTTCTCGGCGCGCTTGTAGTCCAGTGCCACGTCGACATTGCCTTTCCACACGAAATCCTCGACCAGCGGCTTGGGCTTCATGATCTGCTCGATACTGGCCAGCTCCACCGTCTTCGGTGCCTCGCCATTGGCCAAGGTCACCTTGCCTGGCTCTGCCGCCTTGAGCGACTTGGCTTTCTCTCCGCTGTAGGCGTCCTGCTTGACCAGCATCTCCTGGTCGCTCTCCAGCGTCTGGACCTGTTTCCAGTCCAGGGCGATGGACCCGCCATAAGGGGTTTCCAGCAGCAGCTTGCCGCCGTCGAATACCTTGATCTTGCCACTTAGCCGGTCACCGTTCTTCATCCACACAGTGTCGGCGAACACCGGAGAGGCACACAGGGAAACAGCGAGAAGGCACAACAAGGATCTAGAATTCATAAACGGGCTTTGTTTGCGGACTATGGATTCGATTTGACGAAAAAGCCGGGCATTATCCAGATACCCACGACCAGAGCAAGGACAGACCGGGAGTATGCCGTTGAGTTCAACTCTCATTGACCAGACCACCGGTCCGGTTTCATCTGCAGCCCAAGGCGGGCGAGATGTCTGATGGATATGAGCACGCCCTCGATTCGGCCGAGGGCCGACGAACGGCGCTGTATTCAGTACTGGGCCAAGTGCCACCCGGCAAGGTCGTGAGCTATGGCCAACTGGCCGAACTGGCAGGGCTTGGCCGTGCGGCGCGCTGGGTTGGGCGCACCCTGGGGCAGTTGCCTGCAGACACACGCCTGCCTTGGCACCGGGTGCTTGGTGCAGGTGGCCGGCTGAGCCTGGCGCTGGGCACCCCGTCGGGCGATGAACAACGGGCGCGGTTACGCGCAGAAGGTGTGAATGTAAGCAACAATCGTGTGGATATGACGCGCCATGGCTGGCGCCCAATGGAGCACAGCGGTTAGAGTGCGCGCTTTGTTTTCGAAAACTTGAGGCAGATGTTGGCCCATGCCCCGTAAAACCTGGCGCGCTGCGCTTGCTGCCTATGCCAGCCCGTCAACATTGGTACTTTTGCTACTCGGTTTCGCCGCCGGCCTACCCTACATGCTGGTGTTTTCGACCCTGTCGGTATGGTTGCGCGAAGCCGGCGTTGCCCGTGAAACCATCGGTTATGCAAGCCTGATTGGCTTGGCCTACGCCTTCAAGTGGGTCTGGTCACCGCTGCTCGACCAATGGCGCTTGCCGCTGCTTGGCGGCCTCGGGCGCCGGCGTTCGTGGCTGCTGTTGTCGCAAGCGCTGGTGGTGATCGGGCTGGTCGGCATGAGCCTGTGCGACCCGCAACAGCATCTCTCCTGGCTGATTGCCATGGCCGTACTGGTGGCTTTCGCCTCGGCTACCCAGGACATTGCTGTCGACGCCTACCGCCTGGAAATCGCTGACGACCAGCGCCAGGCCGCGCTCGCAGCCAGTTACATGGCCGGCTACCGGGTGGCTGCCTTGCTCGCCACGGCCGGTGCCCTGTTCTTCGCCGAGTGGTTCGGCTCTACCGGCTTCAGCTACCTGCACAAGGCCTGGGCCGGCACTTACGTGATATTCGGGGTGATGATGCTGCCCGCCCTGTTCACCACGTTGGTCATGCGCGAACCGCCAGTGCCCATGCGCACCCAACTGTCGGCAGCGCGCTACGGGCTGGTGCACCAGATGGCTTCGGTGTTCGTGCTGATCATCCTGCTGGTCTCGGTACCGGCCAGCTTCACCCAGATGTTCAATACCGGCTGGTCCAGCGTGGTCTCCGGTGATGCCACGCCGCTCGACCTGCTGCTGGAAGACCGCGCCTTCCTGCGCCTGATCCTCTACGTGCTGCTGACCTGGGCCTGCCTGTCGAGCCTCGGCCGTCGCGGCCTGGCCCCCGTGCTGACCCCGATCAACGACTTCATCACCCGCTACCGCTGGCAGGCTCTGCTGCTGCTCGGCCTGATCGCCACCTATCGCATGTCGGACACGGTGATGGGGGTGATGGCCAACGTGTTCTATATCGACATGGGCTTCACCAAGGACCAGATTGCCAGCGTCAGCAAGATCTTCGGCCTGATCATGACCCTGGTCGGCGCCGGGGTTGGCGGCCTGCTGATCGTACGCTTCGGCATCATGCCCATCCTGTTCATTGGCGGCGTAGCCTCTGCCGGCACCAACATCCTGTTCCTGATGTTGGCTGACATGGGGCCGAACCTGGAAATGCTGGTGGTGACCATCTCGCTGGACAACTTCAGCTCCGGCATGGCTACCTCGGCCTTTGTCGCCTACCTGTCCAGCCTGACCAACCTGAAGTTCTCGGCGACCCAGTACGCGCTGCTCAGTTCGATCATGTTGCTGTTGCCGCGGCTGATCGGCGGGTATTCGGGCGTTATTGTGGAGAAGTTCGGCTACCACGACTTCTTCCTGATCACGGCGCTGCTGGGGGTGCCTACGCTGATCCTGATCGCCCTGCAGTGGCATCAGGAAGCCGGGCGGGGAACGCCGGTGGCGGACGACCACTCGGTGGCTGAGCGGCCCTGAAACTTTGTATTGCCTGTACAGGCCTCTTCGCGGGTAAACCCGCTCCTACACCGGGCCGCGTTGCCTTGTAGGAGCGGGTTTACCCGCGAAGAGCCCGGCCCGCGTTGCCTTGTAGGAGCGGGTTCACCCGCGAAGAGCCCGGGCCGCGCTGCCTTGTAGGAGCGGGTTTACCCGCGAAGAGGCCGGCACAGGCAATACCGCTTATCAAGCAACAGCCCCTTCCCCAGGCCGCCCCCCCACCACAAACCACAGCGGCCACAGCGCCAACGCCCCCGCCACCCCCGCCGCCAGGGCAAAATGCAGCAAGCTGGCACCGGCGCCAATCATCGCCAGCAGCGCACCGCCGAGCCCCAGCAAGGCAATGGTGATCATCCCCAGCATGGCCGAAACCAGCCCCTTGCTCTGCTCACTGGAGAACAGCGTCATGCGGTACAGCACCGCATTGGCCACGCCCAACCCCAGCGCATACAGCGACATGCCAGCCACCACACTGGTCACACTCGGCCAGTACCAGGTCGCCAGCACCATCAGGCACAGGCCCGCCAGGTATGGCCAGAGCGCACCACGCACCAGGGCTGGCAGCGGGTAGCGATCGGCAATGCGGTTGATGATCAGGTTACCGAGGATCAGCCCGCCAAAGACCGGCAACTGCCACAAGGCATACTCCAGGGTACTCAATCCCTCATCGTGAATCAGCAGCACCGGCGACAGGCCAATCCAGCCAATCAGCGGCAATCCGACCAACCCAAGGGCGGCGCTGCCTGCAACGAAGCGGCGGTTGCCCAGCAGTTGGCCATAACCTGCCAACAGTGGCAGCAGGTGAATCGGCGTGAACGCCAGCCGCGAGCCGTCACGGCGCTCCACGCCCAGGGTTTCCGGCATCAGCCGGTACAACAGCAGCCAGGCCAGCACCGCGCCGATGGCGAACGCCACGAACAGCCAGCGCCAATCCAGCCATTGCAGCAGCAAGGTGCCCACCAGCGGCCCGAGCAGGGGCGACAGCAAGGCGATGTTGGCCAGCAGGGCCATCATGCGTACAGCATCAGCCTCGCTGAAAGCCTCGTTCAGGGCCGGGTAGCTGACCGTGACCACAAAGCCCAGGCCAATGCCCTGCAACAGGCGCAGCAGGTTGAACAGGCCGATGTCCTGGACCCAGAAGGTGGCCAGGCAGGCCAGGCCAAAGAATGCGCAACCGACCAGCAGCAGCGGGCGCCGTCCATAACGGTCGGCCAACGGGCCGATCAGCCATTGCAGTACTACGCCGCCCAGCAGGTACAGGTTGAGGGCATGGGGTATGTATTCGGGGCTGGCGTCGAGGTCGTTGACCACGACAGGCATGGCCGGCATGACCGCGTCGCTGGCCAGGTAGGTCAGCAGTTCGAACAGGGCCAGGGTCAGGCCGAACAGCAAGGCACGCAGAGGGGTGATATACAGCAGTGGTTTCATGATGACGTATCGGGTGTGGCGGGCGGGGTCACGCTATATGCCAGAAATGACTGGAAATTGCTGTGAGCAAGTGTAATCAGGGTCGGAAAAAGCTGGGGCCGCTTTGCGCCCCTTCGCGGGCAAGCCCGCTCCTACACAGAACACGCATGTCCTCGTAGGGGCGGGCTTG